>JACRJI010000012.1 GCA_016235665.1 candidate division TA06 bacterium
CGAAGTATCACTACGACTTTACGAAAATGACCCGTTTTGGGAAGAAAGTCATAATGATAAGATATCTTTGCCACGCCTTGTGTATCAAGGGGTTTTGCTTATTGAAGGCGGGGTCTGCTACCAAATAGTCCATACGGATTACCTGAACAGCCCCAGAGTGATGACTGATGCCAGCGGGGCGGTGGTGTGGAGGCAGGATTACCTGGCCTTTGGCGCCGATTATGGCACGGCTGCCACCGGAAACACGCATAAGTTTACAGGGCATATAAAGGACGATGCCACCGGGCAGTACTATGCCAAGGCCAGGTATTTTACTACGGGGTTGGGAAGATGGAGCCAGCCCGAGCCGCTGTTGCAGGGGGTACCGGACGATGCATTTCTTAATAAACCTCAGTTGTTAAACCCTTATATTTATTGCGAAAATAATCCTTTAAAATATATTGATCGAAATGGAAAATGGAGCGATCCAGCCAATGCTGATCAATTTATTGAAGCAGCACGTAATTTTCTAGATGTTCCCTATGGGCATGGGCAATTTCCAGACAAAGTTGATTGTACTGGACTTGTGTTTGGGGCATTAACAACACTTGATGATAATGGTATTTCTACTGAGTTAATTGACAATTGGAATACGATTGGAAACTCACCAAGGGATCAAAGCATGGCGAAAGGTATTTATGATGAAGCTAAAAGCGGTAAAAGTAATTTATCTTTTATAAATAATATTTCTGATGCAAAGCCTGGAGATTTATTAGTACAAGATAAACCAAAAGGGAGTGGCCATGTTGAAATTATCACGGGAATTAAAGATAATAAAATTACATCGATTTCTGCAAGTTCGAATAAAAATACAATGAAGGTAGTTGAAAGAAAACCGTTTAACCCCTGGGATCCAAAAGGATGGTGGAAGAAAGAACATGGTGGTACACCTAAAATTGTTAGAATAAATGAGAAATAGAAGGAGATGCATATGAATAGGGTAAAATATTTATTACCAATAATTTTACTGTTGCTTATTACATATGGATGTAATAAAAATACAACAATAAAAGAAAGTTATAAGGAGAGTATAGTAATTACTGGTGATAATGGTTCTGGGTATGGTCAATTGTTATGGTCGGATGATGAAATGGGACAACCTGTAGGACCTGTAAGTTTTGATATAAACGGTAATAGAATATTTATTATTGATAATTTAAATGAACGAATTAACATATATGACACAAATGGTGTATTTCATAAATCACTTAAGTTGATGGACTATATGAGAATTAATGATATAGCTGTCGGAAATGGTAAATATTACCTAAGATACGATAATCGCATTTTGGTTTTTGACAATCAAAATGATTTACTCGATAGTATAAAATTTAAAAAAACAGGCAGTATATCATTATTAGAATTATTAGCAAATGGTAATATCATTACACAAAATCCAGAAAATAGAGGTGAAATTGTAGGTATTGTTGATCATAAGATATTACCAATAAAGACGAATGTAGATTATTTTGTTGAGACAAGGGGGATCTATTATCTGCCGTATACTGTAAGACATAATATTTACCAACCTGACAGTTTAGTTTATTCAACAATAACCGATGATAAAATTAATATTAAATCGATAGGTAAAGTTACGGATGTTATAGGTATTGATTCCGCCAATAATATATATGCAGTTATTGGTAATGATAGTATTGATTACAATAAAATAGTAATAATAAATCCAAAAGGTATCGTGCTTAATGAGATTAACATACCTTACGATTATGTCGGACATTCTACTTGTGCACGTTCCTTTAGGGTAACACAACAAGGGGATATTTATATATTACGTGGATGGAAAAAAGAAAAATATAAACTATATAGATATTGTAAAAAATAAAAACTGCGCACTCTAGAAGAACTACGAGAACATCTACATCGCCCTGGACACCGACCAGAAGTTCGGCTCGGGGGCCTCCTGGCTGCCGGATGACATCAAGGTGAGGGTCACCGCCGACAACGCCTGGGAACGGTGCATAGTCATCTACGACGAGCAGAACTTTGGCATCTGCACGGCGGAAGGGTTCAGATTGGAGAAACTGGAGACCGCCGACGGCAAAAAGATGAAGGTGAACTACACCAGCGGAAGGAACTCCAAAGCCATCATCAAAGTGCCGGTGGCGCTTTTGGGCAACCCGGAGAAGGTCCGGTTCGTGATAGTAAGCACCATGCCGGGGGCGGCCAGTTACAAGATCTCCACGGCCTGCGACGTCCTGCCGGGGGGCAAAAAGAGCATAGACAGCCAGCTTTTGACGGCCTATAACGAGTACACCATGCCGCTGGCCCCGGGCGCGGTGCGGAGCACCACCACCACCGAGGGCTATTTGTACGACAACGACGGGAATTTGATGGCCGACCTGGACGGGGAGAAGAACATCACCAAGCGGTATGTGTATGGCCCTTCGACTGGGCTCAGGGCAGGCTTAGGCGGCAAGCATTTGGCAATGCAGATCAACAACACCGGCTACGGGCCGTACAGCAACGCCTGCGATGATACCGCCAACATCAGCATAGGAGGCGACTCCTCGCCCCTGACCTTTAACTTTACCACGGACAAGCAACAGGGGGCATTTGCCCTTCAGGTGAACGTGGGCAACCCCAGCGGAGTGGGCTGTAATGCCGGTAACTTTGGGCTTTACAACCAGGGTATAGAGGTGGAAAGCGCCAACTACGGGTATGTGCATATCTGGGTAAAACCACTTACCGCCGGTTCCTGGATGACCTTCCACGTATGGGACATAAAATATGGCGACTGGAAGACGCTTAAGGGCGACAAGGACGGGGACATGTATTACGAGGCGGACCAGGATATGGCGGTGGGGCAGTGGAACGAACTGTGGCTTAAGCTGGATAACAATAACCGGGAATGGACGGGAACCACAGTAAGATCGTTCAGCATGCATGCCAGCAACAATGCTTCGTTCATAATTGACGGGGTGTATACCTGTTCCAGGGATTGGAAGACGTTTTATTATAGTTGTGACTACCTGAACAGCCCCAGAGTGATGACGGATGCCAGCGGGGCAGTCGTTTGGAGGCAAGATTATCTGGCTTTTGGCGCCGATTATGGCACGGCTGCTACCGGAAACAGCCACAAGTTTACCGGGCACATACAAGATGGTGCCACCGGGCAGTACTATGCCAAGGCCCGGTATTTTACTACGCAGCTTGGCCGGTGGAGCCAGCCGGAACCGTTGTTGCAGGGGGTACCGGATGAAAACTATTTAGAGTATCCACAGATGTTGAACCCTTATGTTTATAGTCTTAACAATCCTTTAAAATATATTGACCCAGACGGCAATCAGGTATTTGATAAAGTTGAAGACTTACAAAAAGCAGGTGAGGCGGCGGTAAATAACCCTGCACTTGTCAGAAATGAAAAAACAGGAGACACCTACTGCAATACAGCTGTACAACAAATTGCTAAAGTTGGTGGTGTTGAAGACTACGCGGGCAATGCGAATGTTATTGCGAATAAACTATCAGATCCTAAATTTGCTACAGAAGTCAGTGATGCAACTGCTGCAGATTATGCGAATAAAGGTGCAGTTGTGATTGCAGCTGCGCCAGAGAAAACAGGTCGCGGTCATGTGGCCGTGGTGGCACCAACCAAAGAATTGCAATACAGTGGAACTTTTAAGAAATCAGTGCCGTTAATCTTTAATGTGGGTGCAAAAAATAAATTAGTTAAAGTATCTGAAGGGTTTCGCTCGAAAAACCAACCTAAGTATTACATAAGAAACGTTGATAAGAAAAAAGTTGATGAAAGAAAGGATCAATAATGAAAAAATATATTACTATCATTTTATTGAGCATTTTATTGATAGGATGTGCTCAAAGCAATAAGCCCAGTATTTATATACGTGGCTTAAAGGGGGATATATCCATATATAAAAATGGTGACTATATTGTTAAATATGGTGATTCAACGTCAGTTTTAAAAAATGTTAGAACATTTTTATGGTTTAATGAAGAACCTTATTTTGCACTTGATGATGGAAGAATAATGAGATGGAATGTTTTGGTGGCTGATAATTCATATAATTTGCAAAAAGTGTGGGATAAATTATATTTTATTCAACAACACGGTTCTGGTGCGGAATGGGAAGAAACATCTTTGCATATTATATCCCAAGATGGAAATATTAACCAAATAATGTTACGAAAAGGTAAAGAACCTATAAGTACTGAAAATATTGGTGTATTTAACGAAGGTTATATAGTTGAGTATTCATATGATAAATTTGGTATTGCAGATACTTTTGGGCAAATAATATCTCTTTATGCATGGCCCAAAAAAGTTACTGGGAAAAGCGATAAATAATACTTTGCCCCGCTCCATGCGGGGCTTTCACTAATCGCTCTTTGCGTTCTCATTAAAACAAGGAAATGGTCAAGCGGTATCTGTATACTCCCGGAGGCAAGAGCCTGTCGAGGGGCAGATCAACAACACCGGCTACGGGCCGTACAGCAACGCCTGCGACGATACTGCCAACTTCTTCCGGGGCGGAGACAGCTCACCCATCTCTCTGGCGATAGAAACTACCGACAAACAACAGGGCGCGGCCTCGGTGCAGGTGAACGTGGACGCTTCGGGCTACGGCAACTTTGCCTTCCCGGACCAGGGAATATACTTCTCGGCCGGCAACTACCGCTGGGTTCACATCTGGGTAAAGCCTCTTACCGAAGGCTCGTGGGTCAGCTTCCATTGCTGGGACAGCACCAAGGCCGGCTGGCGTGACATGAACGGAGACAAGAACGGGGACAAGCTGTTTGCCGCCAATGAAGACCTTCAGCTTAACCAGTGGAACGAGCTGTGGGTAGACCTGGATAAGAATATTCAGGGCTACACCGGCGGCACGGTAAGGGGCGTGCACATGCACGCCAGCCCCGGGGCGGTGATCAGGTTTGACGGGATATATACCTGCTCCCGCAACTGGAGCACGTATTACTACCATACGGATTATCTCAACAGCCCCAGAGCAATGACAGACCAAAGTGGGGCGGTGGTGTGGCGGCAGGACTATCTTGCTTTTGGCGCCGATTACAGCTTAAGCGCCACCGGCAATACCCATAAGTTTACGGGGCATATAAAGGACAATGCCACGGGGCAGTATTATGCCAAGGCCAGGTATTTTACCACGGGTTTGGGCCGCTGGAGCCAGCCTGAGCCATTGTTGAAGGGGGTGCCAGGAAAAGGGTTGTTAACTACACCACAGCTATTGAACCCGTATGTGTACTGTAATAACAACCCGCTCAAGTACACAGATCCCGACGGGAAGTGGATTGCCCCCGTACTTGGTGCAGCAATAGTTGGCATAGGTATTGACTATGCGATGCAATGGCGTGCATCAGGTAAATCTTTTAGTGAATATTATAAGAGCGGTGAATATAGTACAAAAAGGGCGGCAATAATTGGTGGTTCGAGTTCTGTAGTCGCTGGTGCTGGTGCTTTGGCAGGTGTTGCACAGGGTACATTAGTCGCGAAGGCTTTGTTCGTTGGTTCTGTAGGTGCGGCTACAAGCATTAGTAAACAAGCTGCATTAGGTGAAAACCCAAGTTCGAAAACTGCCGCAATTTCTGGTGCAACCAGTGCAGCTGGCTATTGTGTCACTTCTGGCGTATCTGCTTTAGCAAATCAAGTGTCACCACCCACTTTTATAACACAACAGCCGATAGTAAACCCAAATGGTGGTACCGCAGGTTTTGAAAGTGTTTGGAACTCCACTCCAACAACTTCTGTTTTAAATGAAGGCATTAAAGCTGCAGGTGATGTCACGGGTGAGGTTATACAGTCCGTTGTCGAACAAACAACAGAGAATAAAAAGAAAGAGGATAATACGGGAGGAGGTCAATAATGAATATCTATGCTAAAACAAGCGACATTGTACGGTGGAAATATTCTTATCAAATCCTGTATTTTATTGCAGCATTAAATGGTTTGGTAGGTGTGCTATCAATATTTATTACGTCTGAAATATTGATAACATTAGGAGGAAAATTTGTAATATTTTCTAGTATTTTGTTTGCATTGTTGGCACTATTTATACACAAAAAAAAGAGCAATGTTGCGGCTTGGATAGCAACCATATGTTGGTCTATTGAGATATTATCTACCATTGTTAGTGTCATATGGCTCAATAAGGAGATCTTTTTTGTCGGCATATTTATGAAAATATTTATTTTATATTATATCGCTGGTGGAATTGGTGCAGTAAAGCGCATAAGGAACGCCGAGCCTTTGGTGGCAACAGCAAGTCCGAAATAAAAACATAGAGTTAAACTTCAGAAACGCAAAACCCCGCTGTAATCAGCGGGGTTTTTATTTGGTATCTCTTTAGGCCCGGCTAATAGCCGGGTTTTCTTTTTTAACTGCGGGCGGCCTGTTTTACCTGGCCTACTTTGAGCTTTTCTCTTTCCAGGAAGGTGTCCAAAAACTGTACAATCTGCTTGCGCTCCTTGGCTGGGAGCTTTTCGAATTGGCTCACCCTGCGCCATAGCCTGTTGTCACGGTTTTTTGGCGTGTGTTCTATTTATCCATTCCCAAAAATTGATCGGTAGTAATGCCCAGTGCTTTGGCTAATATCTGCAATAGGCTAAAATCAGTTTGACTTACCCCCCAATATTTGCTATATTTACGCTATGTTCACCGCCTTTTTCCCCAAAAAATACCTGGGCCTGGATATCGGCAATTCCGCGGTCAAGATCGCCGAGGTGGCGGTTTCCCGCAGCCGGATCACCGTCACCCGGCTGATCAAGGCCCAACTGCCGCCCCAGGACCCGGAACAGCACCGTGACATGGTCCCGGTGGCCCAGGCTCTATGCGACCTGGCCCAAAAGCACCAGCTCCGGGACAAAGGGGTCTATTCCAATCTTTCCGGGGCCTATGTGGCCTCGCGCTTGTTCACCCTGCCGGCCATGGCCCACCACGAACTGCTGGCCTACATCCGCAGCCATGCATCTGAATATTTTCCGGCCAGCGTCAAGATCAACGAAGTGGAGTTCGACTTCCATCTGCTTAAGGAGGAGTTCAAGGAGGGCCAGGAGTCGGTCCAGCTGATGCTGGCGGCCGGGCGCAAGAAGGCGGTAATAAGCCAGCTGGAGATGATCGAACAGGCCGGGCTGCTGCCGGCAGCGCTGGACGCCAGCTCTCTAAGCCTGCTGAACTCATTCGTAGCCCACCCGGCCATGCTTACGGGAAAGCCGCTGGCCATAATTGACATCGGGCATTCCCTGACCAAGGTGATGGTGGTCAAGGACCAGATGGTGAACTTCGTCACCGAGGTCGCTCTGGGCGGCGATGCCATTACCCGGGCCATCGCCCAAAAATATTCACTGGAACACCAGCAGGCCGAGGATGTCAAACTAAAACTCTCGCTCCTGGCCAAGATCGAAGACGAGGATGTGATCACGATCGGCGGACAGCGGATAAATGCCAGCGAGATTTATCAGACGGTCCTGCCGGTGATGAAACAGCTGGCCGGCGAACTGCAGAAGGTGCGGAGGTTCCTTTTAATTGACAAAGCCTGGCAGTTCATGCTGCTTACCGGCGGCGCCAGCCGCAGTTTCGGATTGAAAGATACGCTGGAAAGCGAACTGCTATGTCCGGCTGATATGCAGGACACCATAAACGGACTTGAGATCGGTCCGCCGCTGAACCAGGAAGTTCCGGAGTTCAGCCTGGCCATAGGTCTGGCTCTGAAGGCTATCCGGCCCTTTGTCAACCGGATAGACCTGATCCCGGCTTCCGAACGTTTAAGGGTGGAAGACAAGATGATCGTTGCCGCCACAGGCAGGTTTGCCAAGGCTTCCGGGTTGGCTCTGGCTGTGATCTCGGCCGCTTTCCTTCTGGCCTGGCTGGGATCGGGCTATGTCTGCCGCCGGACGGACCTGAAATTCAAAACGATTTCCACCGAGTGGCAAAAGGCCAAACAGTTGAGGGACATCAACGCCGAGCTGTTGCGAGGGAGTGAGATCCTTAACGGCATACCGGCCCAAAGGGCCGGCCTGGCCCCGGCCCTGGCCGACCTGTCCCAAAGCGCGCCCCAAAACCTGTGGCTGACGGCCCTGGATATCAAGGGGCGGATGCAGCCGGGGCAGGAGGATGAAGCCGATATCTTCACTACCGTGCAATGCCGGCTGGCCGGATATTCCATAGCGCAGGAACAGGTGCTGTCCCTGGTCAAGTCGTTGGAAAAGTCAAAGGTCTTCGAAAAGCCGGAGTTGAAATACCTGGAAAAGATCGGGGATAACGCCACCGGCAGCCTGCCCGGCACGGCCGGGAATTACAAGTTCGAGATAACGGTCAATTTGAAATAGAACCACCAGGGCCGTCCGCGAAAAACACGCCACCGCCTGTGGCGGGGTGCCTTTAAGACGGCAAAAAGATGCGAAATCAGGATTTATTATTTCGGATATTTAGCGTATTTCGCAGGAAAGTGGTTTATCAAGCAGAAACAAGGAACTGAATAATTGTTAGAACTCATAAAAAATAAGTACGCCCGGTACCGGCCGTTCCTGAGAACCTGGGCCATCATTGGACTGGGCCTGGTGCTGTTCTGCCTGCTTGCGGTCAGACCGCTTTACACCAGAGCCGCCAGGGGCCTTGGGCGCTGCTATGGCCTGCAGAGGCAATACGCCCAGGCTATGGGTCTGATATCCAAAATGCCGGAGATCGAGACCGAGAACGCCAAGCTGGCCTACTTAGGCTGGTACGGGGCCGATGGCGGCCCCCAAAACCAGATGCAGTCAAAATTATTGGCCTCCCTTTTGGAGACAGCCCAAAAAAGCCAGATAGAATTTCTGTCCCTGCGGCCCTTTGCCCTGCGGGAAGAAGGGGATTATTATCTTTTACCTTTCAAGCTGGAGCTGAGGTCCCGTTACCATTCCATCGGAAAATTTCTTTCGCTGCTTGACCAGGGGACCTGTCTGGTCAAGGCCGACGGCATCAGGATGCAGGGTGAAAAAAGCGGGGCTCCGCTGATCTCGGCCGAGGTGGAGGCCCGGGCTTATTTCATCAAAATGAAATTTACCGCCGCCGGACTAAGACCCAAAGCCGGCAAATATGCCGGAGACTCCGGCTTTGTATATAAAACGCAGAACCGGGATCCCTTTGTCCCCAGCGGGGCCACCGAGGACATGGTGGCCAGAAGCACCGGGCCAAGCTTTAGGCTTAAGGGTGTGGTCTGGGAGCCAAACAAGCCTTTGGCGGTTATCATGGACGCAGCCGGGGTAACCTTTATGCTGCGCCAGGGGGAGACTATGGGTACGGACAAGATCCTGGCGATAAAGGAGAACGGGGTGACATTAAGACGGGCTAACGGGACCAGGTACGAGCTTAAGACCTGGGAATGATCCGTGATATCAAAATACCAAAATAGGATGCATGATTCAACCCGGAAGAATTATTCCGGGGATTTTTTTAGGCTTGGCCCGGCCGCCGGACAAAAGGGCATAGCATTGATCTCGGCCATATTAGTGGGATTTATCATCCTTTCTCTTGTCCTGGCCTGGAGCGCTGTCATCCTCAGCCGGGAAAAGGGGGCTACAAGGGAACAGAAACGCTTTCAGGCCAGGTACACGGCACTATCAGGGTTAGTGAAATCACGGTATAATATATCACGCGGAGCCTGGGCATTTAAACCCGGCAATCCGGAAAAACACAAGGAACAGGTCTTTCTGGAAGGCGGTGATTGCGAGATCGAACTGGGACAGGAAGCCGGTTACTATAAAATAACCAGCACCGGGATATATAAAGGCTCCCGCCAGAAGGTCACAGCTTTTTACGGGCTGAATCCGGACTCGGCTTTCCCCTGCGCCTTGATGACCTCGGACCCCAGAGGGGTGATACTCAACTCCGGCTGTCAGGTGACAGGAGATATTTCCGCACAGCAACCGCCTCAGAACCGGGGCGGTTCCTGGCAGGGAAATTACAAAACGGGAGTGGATTTCCCGGTTCTCAACGCCAAGCCGCTGGATAATTATATCGCCTACTGCCAGGACATTTTGGCCAACCCCCACCGGGCCGGGGTCGAGCTTTTTTCTCCCCAGAGCTTCAATGGTAAAAATCCTCTGCCGGACAAAGAAGTGATATATGTCAACGACAATGTCCTGTTCTATGGCGATGACA
Organism: candidate division TA06 bacterium; assembly: GCA_016235665.1. Classification (NCBI taxonomy): domain Bacteria; species candidate division TA06 bacterium. Next base: position 10,172 of record JACRJI010000012.1, read on the forward strand.
GCGATTCCATTTTAACCCTGAAAGGGCCCAAGACTATAGTCAGCACGGCGGACATCCAGGTGTCGGGCTGGATAAAGCTGGATGGTTTTACCCTGATCGCCGCCGGCAAGATCACGCTTTTAGACAATTCCTCGCTTTACAATTCAGTGCTTTTTTCCAATCAACAAGTGGATGTAATTGATGAAGCGGTTTTTGGGGGAATGATACTATCGCCAGCCGATATCAACTCCGGGGGATCCTCAGTGGTCAAATCTGGTTCAGTCATATATTCATCCGGCCAGCCTAGGGGAAATATCAGGTTGTATGACAATGTCAAGGCCAAGTGCAGCATTATTTCTTCCAGCAGCGATACACTAAGTGGCGTGCATATATTGGATGAAGCCGCGGTAGAAGGTTTTATATACAGCCAGTACAGGGTGGAGATAAACGGAACTGTCCATGGTCCGGTGGTGGCCGGAAAATTATACAAATCCTTTGCCGCCCCCCCGGATAATCAGTTGAGCGGGACAATCGAACGCAGGATGGGTCAGGGAAATGTACCTATGCCCGATTTGTTTAATTATGGCTCAAAACTCGGATGGTTGAAGGAGATCAATCCAAAATATTTAAACCCCATGAAAGAACAAACTGCACAAAGCGGGATAGATGGCTTGTAGATATTACTCTTAGCGGTCATTGACCATGTACACTCGAAAAAAAGCCCATAGGACATAGTGCCTGTGGGCTTTGGTATTTAACAGGTGCTTAAATACAGGAGTTATTTTAACCGGGTTTCCGCAACACAAAGGGGAGAGCTACTTATGCTAAGTGGCTCTCCCCTGCAATATCTGGCTCCAGCGGTAGGGCTCGAACCTACAACAATCCGCCTAAGGCGGATTAACAGCCGGATTCAATCTTGTTTTTAATAAAAGTCCTCCCTTTTCCACTTTTAAGAAAGCGTTCTCTTTTCACTGCTTCCTGTCTGGAGGCGTATTGTTCCGAATAAACCAATAGCCAGGGGCCTTGATTGCGTTTGGTATAAAGGGTAAGCCGGTTGGCCGGGTCGTTGTGGTAAGCCAGGCGTTTCTCCATATCCGAAGTTTGCCCGGTGTATGTCTTACCGGTGGTTCGGCTTCGTATCAGATAAACATAATACATAATGGTAAAGCCGCATAATTACTATGCGGCCTAAGTATTCTGGCTCCAGCGGTAGGGCTCGAACCTACAACAACCCGGTTAACAGCCGGGAGCTCTACCATTGAGCTACGCTGGAATTAAAAAGAATTACCTACAACAATCCGCCTAAGGCGGATTAACAGCCGGGATCTCTATCCGCCAGAGGCGGACTACGCTGGAACACAAGTACTAATTATATTTTATTTTCACCCAACTGTCAAGCCGTTTTTCAATGGTTATCAAACAAAACCCCGGGGCTAAAATAGGCCCCGGGGTTCTTCCGCGATTCAAAGAACGCGAAGGCGGCCGGGACTATTCCACGTAAACTTCCACCTTCTGGCCGGACTCGTCATCCTCCACGTCCACCATCTTGTACTGCCCGTTGACCGCGAACTGGTCGAACAATTTCTCGATGTCCTCAAAGCTTTCGGCGTTCAGCTTTATTCCCTTGGATTCCATCTGGGCCTTGGCCTCATCGGGCATCATCATGGAGAATTTGCCGCCCAGGCTGCCGGCTATTTTCAGCAGGGTCAGGGGGACGGTGACCCGGACCTTCGGTTTGTCCGCTCCTTTTTCGAAGACCCGGACTTTCAACCAGCGGGCCTTGCCGTTGGCCCCGCCGGGGGTGTCCATGGCGGCCATAAGTTTGGCGGCCTCTTCGGCGGTTATCTTCTTGTCTTCCACCATTTTCAATATGCGCAGTCTGTCTTCTGACATGTTCTTTCTCCTTTTACTTCTACGGTTGGTCGGGGTGGGTTTTAAACCCACCCTTACTATTTACTACAGGTTCTTCAGCCTCTGGGCGGCCTCTTCGGCCGACATCTGCCCGCTTTCCACCGCCTTTAGGATCTGCTCCCGGGATTGTTTGTCACCCTCGCTCTCCAGTACCGAACCGTTGTTCTTGGACTTGCGCCAGACAAAAGAGTCTATCACTTTCATCACACCCCAGGCGATAAGCAATATCGGCCAGTCACGGGAAAAGGAGAAATGAAAGGAATAAAGCCCGTAATTGGAAAGCAGCAGCAGGGCGCCCAAGGCGATCCAGAACAAAGCCCACAGGATCTTGCGGGGACGGTTTTGGTAATAAACGAACATTTGACCTCCTTGTTATGATTTGGTTTTAAGTAACTATTAAGCCACAAAGACACTAAGGCACTAAGCCAAGTCGTGAATTGTAAATATTGTTTCTTGGTGCCCATTCGGCACAATTTACCACGCCAGCATCTACGGCTCAGGGTAAACTTTGGTGGTAGAAAAGAAACTGTTTTAAATTGAATCGATCAGCTTGGACAGGCCGATCACGATGAATATCACCGGCCAGTCCAGCTTCAATGAAACGGCAAAGGGCAGGACCTGGTGATTTGCCAGCAGGCTGACGACGCCCAAGGCGATAAAAACCCCGGCCCACAGGATCTTACGCAGAACTTTGCTGGTTGATTTTTCCATTTTCTTTCCTCTCTATGTTTACTGTTATGATATTGTTATGTCGCCGCTGACGGTTTTGACGTTTAGGCTCCCCCGGCCACTGCCCAGGTTTCCCGATAAACTGCGGTTGCTTTGGCGGAGATCTTTCAGGCCCATCTCGCAGTCAATGTCTCCGCTGACGGTGGCAGCCTCGATGGCCGCCGAGGAATCAGCGCCCAGCCCGACCGATACATCCCCCGAGACGGTGTTGATGACCGCTGAACTGCCTTCGGCCACCGGACCCTGAAACTGAATATCGCCGCTGGTGCTGCGGATCTTCATTTCACCGGCCCTGTCGGCCTTGATGTCGACGTCCCCGCTGACCGTCTGCCCCTGAATGTTTCCCGACAGGGAGATGCTGGCGTCCCCGCTGACGGTCTGGAAGGACAGGCTGCCGGAACAACCATTGACCACGATGTCGCCGCTGGCGGTGTTGATCTTCAGGACTGTTTCAGTACAGCCGTTGACTTCGATGTCGCCGGAGGCGGAGGAAAGGTTGCTTTCACCCCGGCATCCAAATATCTCGATCTCTCCCGAGGCGGTGTTGAGCCGGCAGCCATTGAGCAGGTTTTGAACCGAGATCTCTCCGCTGGCCGAGGATATCTCGGCGGCAATGTTTTTCGGCATCACAATGGTGAAATCAACCTTGGCCCGGCGCTTCTTGGTCCAGGGCGGGCCGTCCACTTTGATCTTCAAAACCCCATTCTCGGTTTCGGTGCTGATGTCCAGGGATTTGAGTTTTTCCCTGGCTTCGTCCCGGTCCTCGGCCCAGACCTGGATGTCGGCCGTGATGGTGATCTGGTCTGTCTCGGCGCCGGTGATCTCAAAGTCGCTGCGGGGCTGGTTGATGGATATGGCGGTGATGCCGGCAGCAGGCACTACGATCTCTTTTTCCTCTTCAGCCTTTTCCGAGCCGTGGATATCATCGATTTCTATGTGAATGTCCTTCAGGCTTTCCCGGACCCCGGCCATGGCTTCGGCCACTATCCTTCCGGGGTTTATCTGGCCCAGGGTCTCGTGCAGGTCGGAAGCATCCTGCCAGTGGTGGTGCCGGTTTGGTTTACCCTTGTTCAGGGCCGAGAGCAGGGAGTCGGCTTCCTTGGAGCTGATCCTGCCGCCTTCCAGCATCTTCAGTATTTTGATGGTTTCTTCGGACATGGTGGGCCTCCTGTTGGGGCGGGTTTTAAACCCGCCCTTACGGTTATTGGTTGGGGCAGGGTATCAACCCGCCCTTACTTATTCTCTTACTTTCCGGCTTGGTCCAGCAGCTCCACCGCCTGGGCGGCGCTGATCTTTCCCGCTTCCAAGGCCTCCAGCACTTCCGAGCGGCTCATCACTTTGGCCGCCTGCCCGGACAGGGCGGCGATGGCGTCGTCCAGCTTGTTGCGGACGGTGGGGTATGATATGCCCAGCCGGCTTTCCACTTCCTTGATGTTGCCCCGGGAGAGGACAAAGGTTCTGATGAAGTCCAGCTGGTCTTCGCTCAGGCTGCCCAGAGGGGACAGGGGGAACTCGCCCCGGACGGTGGTGTCGCAGCCGGAGCACCGTAGTTCCGAGATCTGCATGGAGCCCTGACAGGCCGGGCAGGTGTTTGGTGTTTGTTTGGGCATGAATCGTAATCCTAAGTTTAATGGTTAGATCATTCTTTGCAGTTTGAATTTAATCTCCAGCGTCTGCTCTCCGCGCCTGACAGCCAGGGTGATCTTCTTTCCGTCATGCCGGAACAGGTCCTTGGCCTGGCTTAGGGATACTTTGCCGGCTTCCTTGCCGTTGATCGAGGTGATCAGGTCGCCGGTCTGGATGCCTGCCTTCTCGGCCGGGGAGCCGGGGGTGACCGCCAGCACCTGGAACCCCCTGACCGGCTGGTACTGGTCGATGATGAAAGTCCCGCACATGTCATGTTCCATGGTCTTTTTGAAATCCCGGTTGGGTTCCAGGATCATTAATTTGTTGGGGTAGTCGAAGGTTACAGTGAAGCGGCGCATGATCTCACCTCCGAAGTTCCCCTGGCTTACCTGGCCCACAGCCTTGGCTATGGGGTCTTCGGTCTCCCCGGCGGCAGCTTCAGGCATCACGGCCAACGGAAATTCGAGAGGGGTCCGGCCGAAGGAAACCGATTTCATTCTGCCCACCACGCCGCCCATTCCCGAGCCGGTGATGCCCATGGTAACGGTGTTGGGGATGGTGGTCCGGCAAAGGTCCGGAATGTTTATCTGCAGGGGCCCTATCGCTCCGGTGTCGATCAGCAGCCGGATGTCCCGGGGTTCGCCCTTCTCCGGGTCTATCCGGACGGTGATCACCGGCCAGTTAAGGTCCGGCGCCAACTCGAACGGCACCTGTTCGCCCTTGCCTTGGTATCTGAATTCTTTCGGATCATAGAAACAAATCCTGGCCCGGGCGTAGTCTATCTTGAAAACGAAGTGTTTGATGAAGTCGTAGCCCAGGATACCGGCGATGGGAACACCGGCGAAAGGCGACAGCATGGCCAGCGGCTGAACCTTGCCCGTCTGGCCCCTGGCCTCCAGCCCCGGAAGGGAGAAGGTCAGCCCGGACAGCTGGCTGTAGGAGGCTCCGGTCCGCTTGGATACCTGGCGTTTCGAGAGGTCCAGTCCTATGCCTGCGGCGAAGGCGGAGTCAATGACATTGAAGCCGGCCCCGGTGTCCAAGATGAAAACGGCTGGTTCTGAACCGTTGACGCGGACCTGAAGGCAGATCAAATTATTGGACAGTTCAAATGGTATGTTCATGGCACTGTTTCCCTGATTGAATATTACACCGGTCATTTGGGCCTGCTTTGTTTCAAAAGCAACAAGCAAGGATCCGATCATCATGATGCAAGATATTAAGATGATTTTGATATTTTTCATTTTCAGCCTCCTTGATTATTGGACAAAATTCTGGCCGGGCAGATGCAAGTAGCGGCAGATCATTTCTTCCCAAAAAAGGAGTCTTAGGGCTCTGATCTTTTCGGGGCTGAGTCCGTTTCCAGACTCGATTATTTGGAACGGGCTGTTCATTGGTTTTTCCTCCATGAAAGGTTGACGATTATCAATTGTTCCAATTATAACAAAAATAATTGAAAATGTCAAGAGGCAACTTAAAAATATTAATATAATAATTAACAATGTTAATATAATAAAAAACGACCCTCAGGGTCGTTTTTTAACTAATTATTACATAATGATTTAGGAATTTTTGTCCAACAGCGATATTTTTTGTTGATATGACAGGTTCATCGTTTTCTCATATATTTTATGATATAAGGCCAAAGCATTTTGCCGGAATTCCGCATTTCCGGTAAAAATGAATTTCTGAAAATTAAGCTCTGCCTGCTCCCGGTCGCCGAACGCCAGGTCCTCGATCGCCGAAAGATCCGGGGCGTTTCCAACCTGGTTCCGGCGGTGGGACGCCAGGATATTCAAGAGACTGGTTTTGAACACTATTTCCTTGCTTTGGATCTCCCGGGCAATTTCCAGGGCCTTGGAATTCAATCTTTCCGTTTCTTCGAAACTCTCCCGGTCATAATACAGTTCGGCCAGGTTGTGGAGGGCGTAGCATAAAAAATATTTGCTGTTTATTTCTTCGGTGATCTTGATGGCCTGCTGGTAGTAATCTATTGCTTTGGTATGATCACCTCTTTGCTTGCAGTAATTCCCCAGATGGCCCAGCACCCGGCCCTGGTCCTCCTTGTTCCCCAGTTCTTTGGCCAGTGACAAGGCAAAGTTGAAATATTCCAGGCTTTGTTCATACTTTCCCTGGTTAAGGTAAACCGTTCCCAGGTTGTCGCTGGCCAGGATCAGTCCCTGCTTATCTGCCATCTGCCGGGAGATGGCATGGTACTTGTCAAAGCAGTCCAGCGCGTTGATGTAGTCATCCAGCTCAAAGTATATGGTGCCGATGTTGCACAGGGCGTAGCTTTCCATCTGGAGATTTCCCAACTGGCGGGCCAGTACCAGATACTTCTGGGCATACTCCATGCTTTTCTGGAATTCGCCCCGTTCCTCATAGATCAGTCCGATGTTCCCGACCGAGGCCACCATCGATTCGGCGTCGCCCATCTCCCTGGCCAGGGTCGCCGCCCGCTCATAGTATTCAATGGCCTTGTCGTAATCGCCCATCTGGTAATATATGATTCCCATGTTGCCGGTGGCCCGGCAGACCGTGCCCCGGTTGCCGTTATGCTCGGCCAGTTCCAGAGCCTTGTCCAGGCATTCCATGGCCTTGGGGTAGTCGCCTTGGTTGTGGTAGATCTCGGCGATACCGTCGTAGGTGTGTCCCAGGCCTTCGGTGTCGCCGTTTCCGGTCTGGATCTGCTCCGATTCCCGGTAAAGCTCAAAGGCCTCGTCATAATTTCCCATGTTGGTCAATAACTGGGCCAGGCGGTTCTGGGTCTCGGTCAAATAGCCGAGGTGGCTGGTGTTCTCCAGCCAGGCCAGGTTGCTCTGGAAGACCATCTCGGCGTTCTCCCATTCTCCCAGTGTCTGCAGCAGGTCGGCCTTTTTGTTCAAAAGGGCGAAAGGCCAGTACCCTCCGGCCGCCGAGGAGTCCAGGCTGGCCAGCCACAGGCTGGTCACTTTGTATCTATGTCGGCTATTGTCAAATTCCATATAGATATTTCACGTTTACCGGGGCAGACAGGATTTACATGATTTTATTTTTTCATCATTCTATATTCTATTTATCAGAACCTTAATTTAAATCCCGTTAATCATGTTAATCCTGTCTATGGTATTATTTTTTCTTCGCCAGCAGGGCTGCGCCGATGGCTCCGGCCCAGGGTCCCAGTTTGGCCGGTTTCACTTTTATTCCGAGGATATTGAAGGGCATGGCCCGTCGTTTCATTTCCTTAATGGCCGGATCCAGGATATAGTTTCCGGCCTGGGCCACCCCGCCGCCGATCACTATGGTCTGGGGATTGAAGATGTTGGTGTAGTTGGCCAGGCCCACCCCCAGCAGGGTCCCGGTCTCGGCCAGTGCCCTTATCGCGGCCGACTCGCCTTTTTTGGCTTGGTCTGAAATGTCAGCTACTGTTATTTTTGATTTTTGATTTCTTGCCCTGAGCGGGGCCGAAGGGTTGGTTTTTGAAATAAAACTGCCATAGCGCGCTATGATGGCGTTTGCCCCTACCATTGCTTCCAGACACCCTTTGTTTCCGCAGAGACAGCGGGGTCCGTCGTATTTTATGCTGGTGTGTCCCAGCTCTCCAGCGCCCCCGGTGGAACCGCGGTACAGCTTCCCGTCAAGCACCAGGCCACCGCCCACCCCGGTGCCCAGGGTCAGGCCGACCACATTCTGAAATCCCTTTCCCGCTCCGCAAAAAGCCTCGGCCAGCACAAAGCAGTTGGCGTCGTTGTCTATGGTCAGGGGGATCTTCAATCCCGGCAGTTCTTTTTTCAGCAGGCGCTCCAATGGCACAGCATTCTGCCAGCCGGGAAGATTGGGGGAGTTGCGGACGGTTCCCCGGTTCACCAGGCCGGCCGAACCGATGCCGATCGACCGCACATTCATCTTGTTTACCGCGGCCCAGGCCAAAAGATCACGGATAGCCCCGGCCATGGTGCCGATCACGGCACGGGCCCCGCGCCGGGCGGCGGTGGGGCCCTGCAGCAGGTGGACGGTTTTCAGCGTTTTGGCGTCCAGCAGCACACCTTTGATGTTGGTGCCGCCGAGATCAAGGCCTATTAAGGCGGTTCTCATAAGTTTCTCCAGGGTGAAAAAATAAACCATTATGTTCTTTTTCTTTTTTGTGCCGCCAACTAAGAAAAAGAACCAAAAAGAAAAAAGCTCGTCGCTGAAAACTCTCCTGGCGCTGCGCTTCTCGTTGCTGGCGTGCTTGTCTGAACTCGGGCTTTGGCCAAGCCCTCAAACAGGAGCAGACAAGCTTTTTCCGCCATCAACTGCGATGCTCACTGATCGTTTTAACGCGACAACCGGGGTGGGTATCTGTGAAAAGATATATTTTATTGTTTTGTTTACCAATAAAACCCCGCCTTTAACATAGCTAAAAGAATAGCATAAAACCAATAATTTAGCAAGGCGGTAGGGTGCCCGTTTAACATTGTTTCTGTAATGAACAGCTTTCGGGGATCTTGCTAAAAGGCAAGAGAACTGGTGCTGCTTAAAACGCTGTTTCAGTCTGCATTTTTTATTGACTTTACAAATATTAACAGGTAAAATAAAAGGTTAACAGAAATCAATTTACTCATATAAACATAAAAGGCACCATGAAGAGTATCCCCGAAAAATACGATTTTTCCCTGGTGGAAAAACACTGGGTGGAGACCTGGCTGAAGCAGGGAATTTACGACTGGAACCCGGCCGTCGAGCGGGCCAAGACCTTTGCGGTGGACACCCCGCCGCCCACCGTCTCCGGCTCGCTTCACGTGGGCTCGGCCTTCGGCTACGTCCAACAGGACGTGATAGTGCGCCAGCGCCGGATGAAGGGCCTGAACATCTTCTACCCCATGGGCTGGGACGACAACGGCCTGCCCACCGAGCGCCGGGTGCAGAACATGTTCCACGTCCGCTGCAACCCCCATCTTTCCCATCAAAAGGACTTCGTTCCCAAAAACAATAAGAAGGAACCGGCGGAGGAGATCAGCCGCGATAATTTCATAGAACTATGCCACCAGGTCACCAAGCAGGACGAGGAGGTCTTCAAGTCGCTGTGGCAGCATCTGGGGCTGTCCATAGACTGGTCGCTGGAATACGCCACCATTGACGACCACTGCCGCAGGACCTCGCAGCTGTCATTCCTTAAACTGCTAAAGGACGGCCGGGCCTACACCAGCTTCGCCCCGCACCTCTGGGACGTGGACTTCAAGACCGCGGTCTCCCAGGCCGAGGTGGAGGACAAGGTGTTGCCGGGCCATTTCCATAATATCCGCTTTGGCATCGAGGGTGGAGGTTCTTTCGTCATCGCAACCACCAGGCCGGAACTGCTGCCGGCCTGCGTGGCCGTGATCGCCCATCCCGACGACGAACGCTACAAGCCGTATTTCGGCAAGAACGCTGTTACTCCGCTGTTTAAGGCCAGGGTCCCCATCATCGCCAACGAGAAGGCCGACCCGGAAAAGGGCACCGGCATACTGATGGTCTGCACCTTCGGCGACATGATGGACGTGGAGTGGTGGAAGCAGTATCAATTGCCCCTGCGCCAGGTGATCGGCCACGACGGACGGATGATGGACGTCAGTTTTGGCGCCCCGGGCTGGGACAGCGCCGATCCGGCCGCCGCCGGCAAGTTCTACTCTGAAATAAAGGGCAAGACCGCCAAGCAGGCGCAGGCCAAAGTAGTTGAGATGTTACGTAGTAAAGATGGAGAGGCCCTTCCGGGGCTGGGGGTTCCCTTGACCGAGGAACCAAAGCCCATAGAGCATCCGGTGAAGATGTACGAGAAGGGCGAGCGGCCGCTGGAGATCATCCCCACCATGCAGTGGTTCATCCGAATCATGGACCTTAAGGAGGAACTGCTGGAGCAGGGGCGGAAGATCAAATGGCACCCCCAGCACATGCGGACCCGTTACGAGGACTGGGTTAAGGGACTGAACCAGGACTGGTGCGTCAGCCGCCAGCGCTACTTTGGCGTGCCCATCCCGGTATGGTATCCGCTGGATGCCGAGGGCAATCCAATATACCAAAAGCCGATCATGCCGTCCGAAGACCAGCTGCCGATAGATCCCCAGTCGCACCCGGCCCCCGGTTACGAAGCGTCCCAGCGGGACAAGCCCCATGGCTTCACCGCCGACCCCGACGTCCTGGACACCTGGGCCACCAGCTCCATGACCCCGCAGATCGCCAGCCACTGGGCCAAAGATCCCGGGCGCCACCAAAAGGTCTTTCCCATGGACATCCGGCCCCAGGGTCCGGAGATCATCCGGACCTGGGCCTTTTACACCATCGTCAAGGCCTACCTGCACGGGAAGCAGATCCCCTGGAACAACGCGCTGATCAACGGCTGGATCATGGACCCCGACCGCAAGAAGATGTCCAAGAGCCACGGCCAGGCGGTGACCCCGGAGCACCTGCTGGTGCAGTTCTCCTCGGACGGGTTCCGCTACTGGTCCGCCAAGGCCCGGCTGGGGGTGGACACCATGTACGACGAGGCCAATTTCGCCAACGGCAAGCGCCTGACCACCAAGCTTTACAACGCGGTCAAGTTCGCGGCCGGGCACATCCTGACCGCCGACCAGTCAAAGATCACGCCCCGGGCCATCACCGATCCGCTGGACCTGAGTTTCATCGGACATCTGAAACAGGTGGTCACCAGGTCGGGAAGATACTTTGAGAATTTCGAGTACGCCGACGCTCTCCAGGAAACGGAAGGATTCTTCTGGGAGAAGCTGTGCGACAATTACCTGGAGCTGATCAAGGTCCGGGCCTACCAGGAAGGGGACTCGGCCGGCAAGCTTTCGGCCCTGGCCACCTTGAAGTTCACGCTGAATGTCATCCTAAGGCTGTTCGCCCCGTTCATTCCCTATTTCACCGAAGAGGCTTGGAGCTGGATGTTCGCGGCGGAGTCCGGGAAGCAGCAGTCTATTCATACCTCTGACTGGCCGGATGAAACGGAGTTCAAGGATATCAAACCTTCTGCCGAGGGAGACCCCTTTGGCGCGGCCATGGAGGTCTTAAGCGCCGTCCGTAAGGTCAAGAGCGAGGCCAAGGTCAGCGTCAAGACGCCGCTGAAGGCGCTGAAGATATCTGGAAGTTCCGAAGATCTGAAGGTGTTGAAGCTGGTCTGGCAGGATGTGCTGGGCACGGTTGGCGCGCAGGAGGCCGAGGCGGTCGAGGGAAAGGCAGAGAACGGTAAATTCGGGGTCGAAGCGGAACTTTAATCATATAAAGGAGCTTGTAATGAAGAAGGCATTATCCCTGATCCTTTTCTGCCTGCTGATGTCCGGTTCTGCTTTTGCCGCCGGGAAGAAGACCACCATCTCGGTGATGGACCTGAACACCACCTCGGGGCTTGCCCCCAAGGAGATGGCCCTGCTGACCGACAAACTGCTGAACAGCCTGGTGGAATACCGGGTCTTTGAGGTGGTGGAGCGCTCCAAGCGCGACGAGATACTAAAGGAACAGGGTTTCCAGATGACCGGGGCCTGCGACCAGACCTCCTGCCTGGTGGAAGCCGGCCAGCTTTTGGGCGCCCAGAAGATGATCGGCGGGACCATCGGCAAACTGGGCAACGTCTATGCCATAGAACTGCGGATGCTGGACATCCAGACCGGGGGCATAGACCTTTCCTTCTCCCGCAACTACGGAAAGATCGCCGATCTGTTGAGCGCCATGAAAGAGGCGGCCGAGATCTTCTCCTCCTGGAAGCCGGGGACCGGACTATCCGCCAAACCGGGCGGGCTGTTTGTGACCACCGAGCCCGACGGGGCCAAGATCCTGGTGGACGGTCAGGAGCAAACCGGCCGGACCCCGAACCTGGTGTATCCCCTGTCCGAGGGTCTGCACCAGATATCGCTGGTCAAGGAAGGCTACAGTCTTTTCTCCACCAGCCGGCTGGTGAGCATCGGGAAAGTGGACACGGTAAACGCGCCGCTGATGAGCCTGGCCGGCAAGCTGAAGATCAAGACCGACCCGGCCGGGGCCAAGCTTTATCTAAACAAGAAATACCAGGGCATTGTCACCGAGCAGGGCATAACCATAGAGGACCTGACCGACTCCCTGTACCAGATAAAGGCCACCAAGTGGGGTTATAAGACCTACAATGCGAAATTAACACCCACTCCCGGCCGGGAGACAAAGATCGAGGCCAGGCTGCCGCTACGGCGCTGGAAGGCGAACTTTTTTTCGTTCGATTTTGTTAAGAACCTCGCTTCCAGTGCCGAGGATGTTGCCGCATTTGACCCCTATACCACTGCTCCACAGATCATGTCTGTTACCGAAAATGATTTTGTGGGCAGCGCATTGGGGGGCGGAGCTGGAGTGGGCTTTGCCCTAAGCCGCAACATTACCTTGGGGCTGATGTATCAGTTCCGGATCTATCCGGAAGCGGTCAAGAAAAACATTCAATCCGATTGGTTTTCGACCACGATGCAGACCGAGAACCTGGAGATCGATTTTATCACCCATGCCCCGCTGGTAAATCTTACGATTGCCGTACCCTGGGGCCGGTTGGAACCCTATGGCGAGATCAGGTACGGCGCCATCAGCTTCTCGTCCAAGGCCGCCGTTGAGTATGAAGTTGAGTATTCATCACGGCCCACCGTGGACAGCACATTTACCACAGACAGCACCATTACCAGAACAATCGACGATAAGGTGGTGTACCGGACCCTTCAGGTGGGCGGCGGCTTTTTACTTTGGCTTAAGCCGGACCGGGAGGCCCTGAGGGTCTACTGGATGTATTCCAAGGACAGTTTTGAGGATTTCTCTCTGCCCGAGTCCCAGCAGGAGATAGACCTGAAGGCTTCGGGCCTGCAGTTTGGCTGCGGCCTAACGGTTCACTTTTAGCAAAAGTTACCAGGACAGGCAAAGCCCCGATGAGGTCCTCATCGGGGCTTTGGGCTTGGGTCAAGCACAACTATTCCATTATTGCCGGTTTAGAGCCGGCCGTTAGCAATTTTTCCGACAGCCACTTGAAAACAAAAGCCAGGCCGTTCCAGACATGCAGGGAAAACAGGCCCAGAAACAATCCCAGGGCCATGAATATCAAGGCCTGTGGTAAGTTTAGCGCCAGGCCGTGGCCGATATCCACGTTCACATTCTGGTAAATGAAGGGAATGGAGATGAAAACCAGGCTGAGCACGCCCAGCACTATCAGCAGAATAAAGGCCAGCAGGCCCAGGGGGAATTTCAGGAACAGGTAGCCCAGGCCCTTCCAGGTCAGGGAGCTTGACAGCCGGGCCCGGAACCAGCGCCAGGCATTTTGGTCGGAAGACCAGCGTAAAATACCTTCGGGCTCGATCCTGGCTCCCAGCAGGCGGTGCGACTGGAAACGTTCCAGCTTAACCAACTGGCGCCAGGCCAGCAGAATCAGGGCCAGCAGGGGCAGGCCGATGATCAAAACATAAAGCCCCACCCCCAGCGATATTCCCACCGTCAAAAAGACGAAATAGAGCAGGCCCAGGGGAAAGGCCAGGAGCAGGTAAAGGATGTTGGCGTAGGTGCGTCCCCGGAAGGCGACTCCGAAGATGTTCTTAAGGGCCGCAGCCAGCTTTGATCCGAACGTAGTGTTCATTTAAGTAAACTCCTAAAATGGTTGGTTATATGGGAATACGGAACAATCATCGAAATTGTTTCAGAAAACGGACATTATTTTGCCGCAAACCCCGGCGGTCATCAACAGGGTTTGTTGCTTGTTTTTAAATCAAATTTATGCTATCTTTAGGATATGTCTAAGAGCCTGGGAAAATACGCCAGCCAAAGTGATTGGCTCAATGCAATCTGGCACATCCGGATGGAAAGGCTTTCCATCGCCAACCTGTTGGGCGACCGCAAGCTGGAACGCGGCGAACTGGAATTCCTGGAGACCTGGTCAACCCATTTGAACCAGGAAGACCGGACGTTGCAGTTGTTGGAGTCCCGGCTCCGCTACCTGCTGGATACGGGCGACATCAGTTCTGCCGAGGCCGAAGCCGACCGGCTGGTGGGCCTGGCAAAAGAAGCCGGGAACAAGGCCTTCATCCGCCGGGCCTGCGGGTGGCGGGCGGTGGTCTACCGGGAACAGAGCCGGTATCCAAAGGCTATCGCCGATTTTGAAATGGCCGAAAGCTGCGCCGAGAACGAACTGCAGCTGATGGAGATCTGGCTGGACAAGGGCATGACCCTGGTTTATGCCAACCGCTATGAAGAGGCCGAAAAGATGCTGCAGGGGGCCATAAGCATCGCCCAAAAATACAACGACATCAACAGCCAGGGAACCGCCTGGAACAACCTGGGGATCTGTTTTGGCCAGCAGCGCAAGAGCCGGCCGGCCATAGAAGCCTACGACCGGGCCATAGCCCTTTACCTGCAGACCGGATACAAACTGGGCAGCGCCATGGCCAGCGGCAATCTCTCGGAAATATACTTAAGCCGGGGACAGCTGGACAAGGCGCTGGAATTATCAAGGCAATGCCAGAAGCTGGGAGCCGAAGCCGAGGACATCATCAGCATCGCCCTGGGGCAGGACATCGCCGGGAGTGTCATGACGGAACTGGAGGATTTTGCGGGTGCGGCTGGATCGTATCAGGAAAGCCTGAGAATATTTTGTGAAGTGAACGATGCCGTGGCCCAAGTTATGTGCGGATTTCACTTGATCCTTTGCCTGGCCAATTCCGGCAATATTCCTGCAGCCGGGGAGTATTACCGCCAAATGGAAGCTGTGAACTATGAAGGCGGCCAGCAAAGGAAAAATTATTATCTGGTTATGGCGATGGCGGCTATTTTGCTGGCTGAAAAAAAATATGCCCCGGCCCGGGATTTGCTGGAAAAACAGCTGGATGAGATGCCGGCTCCAAGCCAGGAAATGGGGGAAATGATTCTGCAATTGGCGGGTATATATGTCCGCCTGGGCGACTCCACAAAATCCCTGAAGATGCTGGAACGCCTGCTAACAATACCCGAGGAAAAGATGACCGGTCTTTTTATGGTCAAGATGCATTCGGGCTGCTGGACGATTTACTCCGGGATGGGCCGGCACCGGGAAGCAGGGGAGCAGAAAAGCAAAGGGCTGGCGCTGCTGAAGGAGATGTCGGAGCGCTACACCGACCGGGGCCTTTGGGAAAAATATTGCCGGAAAAAAGAGATCCGGATCCTGTTAGATCAATAAAATGGAAGATGTCAGATGGTCAAATCAAAAACAATCAACGCCAAGGACCGGCTCCGCTGGCAGCTGGGGGAGCGGGTCAAGGAACTGACCGCCCTGCACCGCACCGCCCTGATATTGAACCGCTCCGGGCGTTCCCCGGCCCACACTCTTAGAAGCCTGGCCCAGGCCATTGCCAGGGCCTGGCAGTTTTCGGAAGTGGCGGCGGTCAAAATAACCTGGGCCGGAAAAAGCTACGCTTCCAAGGGTTTTAAAAAAACCAGGTGGAGCCAAAGGGCCGACATCAAGGCAGCCCCCGGGCAGGCCGGTTCGATAGAGGTCTGTTATCTGAAGGCCCAGCCCCCCGCCTACCGGGGGCCGTTCCTGAAGGAAGAGGTGCTGCTGCTCAATTCCCTGACCGTGATGGTAAAAACATACCTTCAGAACGTGGTTTACCAGGAACACCAGGCCAAAGCCAAGGCGTTGCTGGAGTGGCAGATAAGAAAACGGACCCGGGATCTGACCAAGGCCAACACCGACCTGCGCCGGGAGCTGGCTCTGGGGCGCCGCCGGGAGCGGCAGATCAAGACCTACCAGGAACAGCTGAAAAGCCTGGCGGAAAAACTGTCCACCGCCGAGGAGCGGGAGCGCCGGGAGATAGCCACCGATCTGCACGACCATATCGGGCAGGGGCTGGCCATGATCAAGCTCAAGCTACAGACCCTGCAGGGCCAAAATGCAAACAGCGGCCTGGGGCGGGAGATCGAGGAGATCAAGGAACTGTCCCAGCAGGCCATCAAATATACCCGGGGCCTGATATTTGAGCTCAGCCCGCTGGTGGTCTACGAACTGGGCTTTGGTGCGGCCCTGCAATGGCTGGCCGATCATTACTGGCAGAAATACAAGATGAGGGTGGTCATCAGAACTGCCGGCCGGTCCAGGGCCCTGGGGGAGGACCTGAGGATACTGCTGTTCAAGTCGGTGCAGGAACTTTTGATCAACTCGGTCAAGCACGGCCGGGCCACCCGGGCCGAGGTCACAGTCCGCTGGCTTCCCCAACGTCTGGAGATCAGGGTCAGGGACCATGGGACCGGATTCGGCCGGGTCACCAACGGGGAGTTCCAGCCGGACCTGAAAAGTTTTGGGCTGTTTAACCTTAAGGAAAGGATCGTCCAGTACGGCGGCCAGCTGACGGTCAACAGCCGTCCGGGGCAGGGGGCCCTGGTAACCATCAGTATTGCAACCAAAGCGGGAGTTAAGGGATGAACGCCAAGATAATAGTGGCCGATGACCACCGGATGGTGCGGGAGGGCCTGCGGTCCCTGATCGAGCGCCAGCCGGGCCTGAGCGTCGTCGCCGAGGCCCGGGACGGGGCCGAAGCGGTCAGCCTGACCAGGAAGCACCGGCCGGACCTGGTGGTGATGGATATCTCCATGCCCAACCTCAACGGCCTGGAGGCCATCCGCCTGATCCGGACCGAAAAGAACAAGACCAGGATCATCGTGCTCTCGATGCATGCCGACCGGCGCTACGTGGCCGAGGCCTTCAAGGCCGGAGCCGAGGGATATCTGCTCAAGGATTCGGCCTTCGGCGAGCTGACCCAGGCCATCAAGACCGTGCTTCAGGGAAAACGCTTCCTCAGCCCCTCCATCGCCGGCCTGCTGATTGACGGATACCTGACCCGGGAGGACCAGACCCAGCCCAGCGCCTACAACCTGCTTTCGGTGCGGGAACGGGAAGTGCTGCAGATGATGGCCGAAGGCCAGGCCACCAAGCAGATCGCCAAGGTGCTGAACCTGAGCATCAAGACCATCGAAACCTACCGCAAGCAGATCATGGACAAGCTCAACCTGCACAGCATCGCCCAGCTCACCAAATACGCCATCCGGGAGGGGCTGACCGACCTCTGATCACGGGCCTTCCGGCCGCTAAGGGAAATCGAAGGTAAATTCGGGTTTTCCCTGATAGCGTCAACCCTGCTTCCGTAGTAACCTTAGAACCTAGAGAACCGAATCTTAATCATACAACCCCACAACAACCATAACGCAAGGAGACATTCATGTCCCACATCACCGACGTGATCGCCAAGGTCAAGGGGAAGAATCCTGGAGAGCCGGAGTTCCACCAAGCGGTAGAAGAGGTCATGAAAACCCTGGAGCCCACCGTGGCCAAGCATCCCGAGTTCGTTAAATGGAAGATCTACGAACGGATCTGCGAGCCGGACCGGGTAGTTATGTTTAGGGTGCCCTGGGTGGACGACAAGGGCGAGGTCCAGATCAACAAGGGTTTCCGGGTCCAGTTCAACAACGCCATCGGGCCCTACAAGGGCGGCCTCCGTTTCCATCCCTCGGTCAACCTGGGCATCATCAAGTTTTTGGGCTTTGAGCAGATCTTCAAGAATAGCCTGACCACCCTGGCCATGGGCGGCGGCAAGGGCGGCTCGGATTTTGACCCCAAGGGCAAGAGCGACATGGAAGTGATGAAGTTCACCCAGTCATTCATGCGCGAATTGTTCCGCCATATCGGCCAGGACACCGACGTGCCCGCCGGCGACATCGGGGTGGGCGGCCGGGAGATCGGCTACATGTACGGCTATTACAAGAAGATCCGCAACGAGTTTACCGGCGTGCTGACCGGACGGGCCCGGGAGTACGGCGGATCGCTGATCCGGCCCGAGGCCACCGGCTACGGTTCGGTCTATTTCGGGGCCGAGATGCTGGCCACCCGCAAGAAGGATTACAAGGGTTTGCGTTGCGTCGTGTCGGGCAAGGGCAACGTCACCCAGTACACCATCGAGAAGATCAATCAGCTGGGCGGCAAGGCCATCTCGATATCCGATTCGGCCGGAACCATCATTGACGAAGAAGGCATTGACGCCGAAAAACTTAAATACGTCATGAACCTGGCCGAGGTCAAACGCGGCCGGGCCAAGGAATACGCCGATACCTACAAGAGCGCCAAGTATTATGAGGGCAAGAGCGTCTGGGACGTGGTCAAGGAACAGGGCCTCAAGTTCGACTGCGCCTTCCCCTCCGCCACCCAGAATGAGATCAACGAAGAACACGCCAAGGCCATGGTCAAGAACGGCTGCTTCCTGGTCTCCGAAGGGGCCAACATGCCCTCCAACCTGGCGGCCATCAAGATTTATCAGGACAACAACGTGCTGTACGGACCGGCCAAGGCGGCCAACGCCGGCGGCGTGGCCACCTCCGGACTGGAAATGGCCCAGCAGAGCGCCCGCTGGTACTGGGACCGCAACGAGGTCGACCAGAAGCTGCAGCGGATCATGAAGGACATCCATCAGCAGTGCCTGGATGCCTCCGAGACCTACGCCACCAAAGGAGATTACCTGGCCGGAGCCAATATTGCCGGGTTCGTCAAAGTAGCCAAGGCCATGGTGGCCCAGGGCGTGGTCTAAATTTCCAGTTAACTCTAAGTAATTTCAATTATGGTGGGTGGTAATGCCGCCAAAGAAAAAGCCTCTTCCGCAAGGAAGGGGCTTTTTCTTGCCAAGGCCAATGAGCTACTCAATCGTTTGGCGATCAGTCCGGTGCTTGTCAGGCCGATACAGCGTGATATCGAAATTGGTATGATCCGCAACCAGGGAGACCGCCAGGAAGGGATGCTGTTTATCGCCGACGTTGACTACCCGTAACCCGCAACCGTTGTCGCCTACCGCAAAGGCGTAATTACCGGAAGCAGCCACTCCCAATGTCCGTCCGGGAAGACCTAATCGACTGACGAATTTTGGGTGGAACGGGTCATGGACATCGACAATTGTTATTCCTCCGTAACCATTGGCAATATAAAGGTAATTGTCATTGACACAGGTCTTGTAACATTCGCCATTGTATGTCGACACACGGACCGGCACCAATGGATTGAAGATATCGATGATAGATACCTGCCCCTGCTGGCAGAGGTAGGCATAGTAGTTGTTTATTACAATGTTTTCGGCCACGGCTTCAAGGTTCAGCAGGTTGGCTACTTCGCGCGGATTGGAGGGATCGCCGACATCTATTACTCTGAGTCCGGCCCAATGATCGGCTACATAAGCGTAGCGGCCTTTGACTGCGATATCCATCGGCCAGTTTGGCAGCTTACATTGTCCAAGTTTTTGAGGCTTGGCGGGATCGCTGAAATCGTAAATCACGAAGGAATCGTTGTTGTTTGGATGCAAACAACCGCAATAGGCCTTATTTCCTTTCAAAGCGAAAGACCAGATGTTCAACGTATCAATAGTTGAAGAGATCACCGGGTGGACCGGATCGCGAATGTCTAAGAAATGATTGTTATCACATAAGGTTTTTCCGCTGTACTCCACATAACGGGGATATCCTCCCTGCAGGGTATTTACTACCGTTGAACTCTCTGGTTTGCTTATGTCAACCACCAGTATGCCTTCATCGTAAACGTTGGTATGAAAAGCAATAAAAGCGTAGGATCCAGAATTAATGCTTGACAATGATGGCATTTGGGATTTTACATTGATGACTTGGGTTTCGACCACCGTTACAGCAGTTGGAGTTCGTTTTGAACAGGCAGACAGAGCCAGAACGGTAAAGAAAATAATAAATACTTGTTTCATGAAGGTGCCCTCCTTAAAGTTCATATTTATTAATATGCATATTCTGTGCCTCGATGCAGGCCGTAGCTAAGTCATTGAATTGTATGGCAATAAACCAAAAATGATTTTTATGGATAAATTGTATGATATTATGCTTATACAATAATTATGACCTTGTAGTAATACAAAATGTGCACTTTAACAAGTCTAGGAGATAAACAATATATGCCAGCAATATTTCGGGATCATTGTTTGATGGGGTTGCGTCCAGTAATTAAAAAATACATATTGACAAAATATGACCGGAGGGTTAAAATTGTTCAAACAAACAAAAGAGGCACTCAGAAATACTGTGAAAATGTCCGCGGCAAATAACTGCGGAAATGACATAAATATTTAAATGGAGAAGAACCATGGCAAAAGATCACGACATCAAAAAGGACACCAAAAAGAAAGCCGGAAAAACCTTGATGGAAAAACGGCTGGCCAAAAAAGCCAAAAAGGCCGGGAAGTAAAAGAACTGCCTCCGGTATACCAAGGCCGAAGATCCCGGTAAACACCAAGCCCCGCAATGATGCGGGGCTTGGTGTTTTATGGAAAGAATAGGCTTGACAAAAGGAATGCTTTGTACCATAATCAAGGCAAACATTACATGGGAGGGGGCCATGCCGGAAGTAATGGCCCGGGGGTGAATTTCGTTTATTCCAGGGAATTCATCAGGGATAAGCACGGAACCCAAATATGGGAACGTCTCTTGAAAACACTGCCTCCCCAATCCGCCAAGCTGTGGGCCGGACCACTGCTGAGCCTGAGCCATTACCCTTTTGCCGATTTTAAACTGATGCTTCAGGCCCTGAGCGATGAGTTGGGAACGGAGAAGAGGGGAAAAACGGCCGAACTTTATGCTTACATCGCCGACCGCAGTTTAAACAGCCTTTACAAGGTATTCTTTAAGTTTTCCCAGCCGGCCTTTGTGCTTAAGAATTACCCCAAATTATGGGAGAGGTTCTTCACCAGCGGTGAGGTCACGGTGATCTCGGCGGAGAAAGGGACAGCCGAGATAAGCTTCAAGCTGCCGGAGATATTTCTGGACTGGCTGCCCTCGGCCTGCTATGGGTACTCCAAGAAAGCGGTGGAAATGGCCGGGGGAAACGGCCTGGAGCAGGAGGAGGCAGAAAGGATCAAGTTGCCGGACGGCGATTGGCGCATAACCTACAGGCTGAAGTGGAGCCAGTGATCAGGCCGATAAAGTAAAATTAAAAGCCCCGCATTGATTGCGGGGCTTTTTGTTGGCCGGCCGGGTCGCTCAGGGTGCTGGTTTTTTAAGGACAAACCTGGAAAGATCTTTCACCACTCCCGTTTCCCGCCAGCCTAAACTTTGATAGAAGCCGTAGGCCCGGTTGCCGGGGTCATGCTCGGTGGTCAGCCACAGTTCATCGTGAAACTGAAAGAGCCAGTCCTGGACCAGCAGCATCAGCTTCCGACCGATCCCACGCCCTTCAAATTCCGGCAGGATTGCGATGACCCACATCTCCCCGTCGCTTTTGTTTCCGATCGAGAAGCCCAAAGCCCGGCCGCTTTGGTCCCGGCACAGCCAGCCCCTGTATGTGGAGTTCAGCTTGGCGGTCACAGATTCCTCGGTGATGCCAATTTTCACAAGGTCCTCCGCGCTCAGCCGGTTCTCCTTTACCATGGTCCGTAAAACCAGCAGTTCCGGGATGTCCCGGGGCTCTATCTCCCGGAAGGCCAGGCCCGCCAGGCCACCTTCCTCTCCGGGGCGGCGGGTCTTAAGGGAAAGGATGTGAAGGCTGATCCCCAGGGCCACTGCGGCCAGGAAGATCCTTACGGTCAAGTTAGGCAGAAGAATAATGGACAGGCTGATGGTTCCCCATAACAAAACCAGCGCCAAGATCTTGGTCTTCAGCGGGACGGCCCGGTACTTCAGGTAATCATGGATAAAGGCGCCGAAAACCCGGTGATTGACCAGCCAGCCATGCAGGCGCTGAGAGCTGCGGAGGAAGCAGAAGGCACTCAAGAGCAGAAAAGGGGTGGTGGGGAGGAGCGGCAGGAATATCCCGATGACCCCCAGGCCCAGGGAAACAAGCCCGGCGGCGATCAGCAGATATTTTTTTACCAGCGATCCGGCAGGGTTTGGCATATTCATATCTTTCTGGAATCATAGGCCCAATGAAGCAGGGCCTGGCGCTGGCGGGGCCGGCAGTCCAGTCTTTCATTTGGGCAGTTCTTTTTCAGGGCCATCACGTGCCTCCTGATCGCTTTCCACCGTTTTATCTGGCGGGCGTCCTCCTCCGGCATCCGGCGTCCCAGATAGTACCGGCAATACCACTGGAACCAGCCCCGGGGGTCGGCCGGGTGGATCCAGCCCTTGTCCCGCCATACTTTTAAAGGCTGGCTGGCATTGACCTTGAAAAAGTTCAGGGCCGGATCATGCCTTTGGGGACAGAGTTTGGCCTTTTTGAACCAGCTGGCGGGGAATTCCTTCCTGCAGTCGGTCATGTATCTGCCGCCGAAGACTCCCAGTTCCAGCATCTGGGCCGGGGTCAGCTCCGGCTTGAAGCCGGGATCAAAGTTCCTGCCCGCCGGCTGGGTCAGATGATAATAGCCACGCTGCATCTTGTCGTTAATGATGACTTTTTTCTTCATTTGTCTTTTCCCAAAAAACCACTACAGTAATCGTCCACCAACTTCAGCATTCTTTTTTTCTGTTTTTCCTCCAAAAAGCTGGACAGGAATGAGTTCTTAGCCAATTGGCAGATCTCTTCCCGGCTCAGGTTCAGGGCGCTGGCCACTGCCAGGTAATTCTCATTGAGGTATCCGCCGAAATAGGCCGGGTCGTCGGAATTGACGGTGACCAGCAGGCCCTTTTGCATCATGGTCTGCAGGGGGTGATCCTCCATGGCCGCCACCACTTTCAGCCTGTGGTTGGAGCAGGGGCAGACCGTCAGCGGCATTTTGCGGCGGACCAGTTCCTTTACCAGCTTCTCATCGCTCAAAGACCGGTTGCCGTGGTCCACCCGGGACACTTTCAGCAGTTCCAGGGCGTGCCAGACATATTCGGCCGGCCCCTCCTCGCCGGCATGGGCCACGGTCAGAAATCCCTTCCGGCGGGCCCGGGCAAATACCCGCTTAAACTTGGAGGGCGGATGCCCCAGTTCGGAAGAATCCAGCCCGACGGCGGTTATCAGGTGCCGGTAATCCAGGGCCTGCTCCAGGGTCTTATGGGCCTCCTTTTCCTCCAGGTGCCGCAGGAAACACATGATCAGCTTGACCGAGAGCCCCAGCCTGCTTTTGGCATCCTCCACCGACCGGCCCAGTCCGTTCATCACCGTGGAAAAGGGCACTCCCCGGGCGGTGTGGGTCTGTGGGTCGAAAAATATCTCGGCATGGAGCACGTTCTGGGAAAGGGCTTTTTTAAAGTAAGCCCGGCCCAGGTCGTAAAAATCCCTTTCCTTCACCAGCACCCCGGCGCCTTCGTAATAGAGGTCGAGGAATTCCTGGAGATTGCCGAAGTCGTAGGCCCGGCGCAGCTCCGCCACCGAACCGTATCTGAGGCCGATCCGGTTGCGCCGGGCGATCTTGAACATAAGCTCCGGCTCGAAGGTGCCCTCGATGTGGAGATGAAGCTCGGCCTTGGGAAGGCCGCGGATGAATTTGGTGAGAGAAGGATTTATTTTCATTGGCTTGATGTTTTTCCAAATCGTGCTACGAATCAATTAATTCGTAGCACGAATCATATAGCCGGGACAAAGCGGGGAATCCCCAAAATGTCTTGTCTACCGCATCAATGCGGCCAGGGCCTGTTCCCGGTCTCCGTCCATGTAGACCGTCAGAGTGGCGCCGTCGGCCGCCTTGGGCACGTGGATCACCTTGACCACCTGCTCCAGGCTCCGGGCCTGGGGCAGCAGTTTTCTTAAAACATTGGGCGAATTGTCGAAGAATTCCTGGTTGAAGGCGGCGCCCTTTTCGTCGGGATAAAGCGGCAGGTAGCGGATGCCGGCCTCCACCAGATCCTGGAAGAAGTGGGTGCCGAAGGAAAGCTCGGGCACGTAGTCCTTTTTCTTCTTGGCTACCTCTATCAGCATGGCGGTGTTGTTGATGTCCGAGTATCCCACCCGGACCCCCAGTTTGATGTCGCCCCGGCTGCCCCAGCGCCCCGGGCCCATCAGGATGAATTTCTGGCGGGGCAGCTTCTGGTTAAGGTCGCCCACCACCCGGCCCACCTGGATCAGTTCCTCCATGTTGGGCAGGGCGTCGTACTGGATGGGATCGACGTAGACTATGTACTCGATGTCCTTGACCAAAGCGTTGGTGACATAGCGGCTGCCGGTAAACAGGACGTCGGAGGCCGGGACATCCTTGGGAATGGTCACGCTGGAAGTGCCCCCGGCCTGGCTCTGGGGCCGGCACTGCAGCAGGTACAGCTTGTGGATGTCGCCGTCGCAGGCGAACTCGATGTCCACCGGAAATCCCAGGGCGTCCTTTAAGATGTTCAGAATGTCCTTGATCTGGGGGATGAAGGGGCCGTGGGTCAGCAATTTGGAGAAGGTGACCACCGGCTGGCCCTCGCTTAAGTTGACCATGGTGCCGGTGGGCGAGAACAGCTGGCCCTCCTGGTAGATGGAGATCACCTGGGACAGGGCCGGGAAATCGTTGCCGATCTCCTGGAACAGCTTGTCCACGGTGATGGTCTCGAAGCGGCGGGTCTCCATGTTAAGAAGATCGATGTTCTTCTGGGAATACCAAAGCACCTCCTCGGGGCTGGCGTTGACCCTAAGGCCCGGCTGGCCGGGGCTGACCAGCACCGGGTAATCGTCGCCCACCCGGTCCACCGCCCGGGTGCCCATTCCGGCTACCAGCCGGACGATGCCGTCCTGGCGCTTGATGCGGGGCGACCAGCGGAATTCGTTGTAGCTGAATGCCACCCCGGCGTA
The DNA here is from genome assembly GCA_016235665.1 of candidate division TA06 bacterium. Taxonomy (NCBI): domain Bacteria; species candidate division TA06 bacterium. Next base: position 35,046 of record JACRJI010000012.1, read on the forward strand.
GGCCGGAAAATAATACTTGCCCACCCGCTGGCCCACCACCTCCTGGATGACGATGGCCATCTCCTCGTTGAAGTCCAGCAAGCCCCGCTCCCGGCGGTACTCGATGGGGTCGGGCCCGAACACCGAGGCGTAGACCTCCACGATGGCGTTGGTGAGGGCCTCCATCTTCTCCCGCTTGGTGCCCTGGTTGGCCACGAACAGGCTCTTGTACTTTCCGGCGAAGGACGAGCCCAGGCTGTCCTCCAGCAGGCTGGAGGAGCGGACGATCAGCGGTTTGTCGCCGAAGTCATCCAGGCACAGGGACAGCCCGGCGATGATCTCCGGCGACAGGGCCGAGTTCTTGAATATCTGCTCCAGGTAGGGGTATTCCTGGCGGATCTCCACCGGATCGCGGTACTTGATGGTGGGCATCTCCTCCAGGGCGTTGAAATGGAGGAAGTCCAAAATCCCGTCCGAGGCGATGTACCAGGTCTTGGGGGTGACCAGGTTGCGCAGGGAGATATAGTCCTTCTTGGCGTTCATCAGGATCTTCTCGGCCCTAAAAAGCCCGGCCGCCTTGCCCCCCAGCTTGCCGTTGCCCGAGGAGGGCCCGATGGTGCGGGAGAGGGTCTGCATGAAGTCCGGCACCGTGGCGTGCTTCTTGGTGACGTTGATGTAGTGCATCTCCTCGCTCAGGAACCGGCGGATCAAAGCCACCTTGATGCCCATGTTCTCCTCGGGCGACAGGCTCTTCTGGGCGTCGGGCATGTTGGCGAAGCGCTGGACGGCGTCGGAGATCTCGGCCAGCGAGACGTCGCGCTTCTCGGAGGCCATGCCCAGAAAGCGGGACTGCTCGTGCTTAAGCCACAAACTGATGATCCGGGCCAGCTCGTCGTCGTCGATCTCCCTGGCCGCGATCTGGAATATCTCCTCCACAATATGCTCCAGCAGGGCCTGGTTGATCTTGGGCATGGGCTGGTTCTCGCTGTACTCCCAGTCGCTGGAGGTGGTGTCCAGCCTCTGCATCAGCTCCTCCACCTGCTTGATATTGCGCTTGTAGAGGTAGTTGATCATCTTGCGGCCGATCCGGTTCAGCAGGATGGGGTTGGTGTCGCGCAGCAGGTCTACGATCACCTGCCATTCGGGCTTGTGGTGGGGCATAGCGCTGGCTCCTTATTGGATGAGTTGTTATCGGATTCAACGGGACCAAACCACGGAATCACTGAAAGGCCGGACCTCTCCACTTCGATAGCATCATAACTGCTATCCTCAGTGCAGGCTCTTTATCCCTCCCCTGGAAGGGGAGGGTGGGCTGTCAGAACATTTGTTTATGTTACTGGACTTTTCAATCACAATCTGCGGGGATCTGCGTCCCATATGAAAAACTCGTCACTCCTTGCTGATCAGCCCCATCCCGCTGCGGCCGTCTATCCGGGCCTCCACCGGCTGGTCCAGATGCACCCAGCGCAAATGCTCGGTGCTGTCCGTTACCTTCTGCGATTCCAGCCACTCCCAGTCTATCCTCCCGTGCTCGGGGTCGGTGGGCACGGTGAAGTAGCCGATGCGGAGCGAGGTCATGTTCTGGAAGAAGTGCGAGCCCTGGGAGGGGTCCACGTTCATGTTGGGCAGGCAGGCCTCCACAATGGTCCGGGCCTGGGAGATCTGGTCGAACTTAACCGGGATGCCCAGCCAGGGATCGCTGGAGCCCCAGCGGCCGGGCCCGATCAGGACATAGGGGCGGCCCTGCTCCTTCAGCTTCTTGTTCAGCTGTCCCACCTCTTCGGCCATCTGGGGGGTGCGGGAGGCGTCAAACGAACCCGGCCGGACATAGATGATGTCGCTTAGGGTCGTGACCCCGTTGCCCAGGGCCTTGTCGCTGAAGCAGAGGGCCTGCTGGATGTCTTTGGACGAGACGTCGATCTTGACCAGCTCGTCCGAAACCACCAGCGGTCGCACCTGGAGAAAGCCGAAGTCGGCCGGGTAGATATTCTTCGGGTCCAGCCTCACCGCGAACTCCATCTCCACCGGGCAGCTCATGGCCTGGGAGGAAAGTTTAAGCAGGTGGTCCAGCAGTTCGGCCAGGGGGAACAGCTTGTATTTAAGGATATGGGCAAAGCTGACTACACGCGGTCCCCGTTCGCCGATCCCGTCCACCAACAACTGGTTCTCAAAGGAATAGGTGGATCCCAGCCGTTCCAGCACCCCGTCCTTTTCCGCTTCCCCGATCTCCAGCTTCAAAAGATACTGGTCCTCATCGGCGTAGGCGGTGTTGGAGCGGGGTCGCATATCCACGGCGTAAAAACTCTTCTGGCTGTTGTCCAGCATGTCGTCGGCGGTGCCGAACTGGGGCAGGATCTCGGGATAGGCCGGGGTGAAGCGGAGCGAGACCCCGCCGTCCACCACGCTTTTGCCCAGCCCCAGGGCCACGTTGACCACCCCGTCCTCCGGCTTGGCGTGGCCCACCGGGTAATAGTTGTAGGAGCGGGCCACTCCGGCGAAATCTGGATAATAGCGGCCGTTCCGGTCCGCCCCCACCACCTCCTGAATGATCACCGCCATCTTCTCCTCGTCCACCCGGTGATTGGTGGACTCGATGTAGCTCTTGGCCTGCTTCAAAAAAGTGGAGGCCCAGACCAGCTTGATGGCGTTGTCCAGACTCAAAAATCTGGCGTCCAGGTCAAACTGGTTATTGGGGACCATCTTGGTGTAGTAGATGCCGGCGAATGGCTGGTAGAGCGCGTCTTCCAGCAGGCTGGAGGAGCGCACCGCCAAAGGCTTCTTGACCTGCTTGATGAAATCCCTGATGTCGCCCACCACGGTGGGGGGCAGGGAGGCGTTGAGGAAGGCGTTGGCGATCCGGGCGTCGGAATCCTCCTCCACCGCCAGCTTGAACAGCTTGTTGTGGCGCATGAAATCGTCGAAGATGTCTGCCCCCAGCACCAGGGTCTTGGGTATGGAGATGCTGATCCCGGGATAGAGCGAGTGGTCGAACTGGCTGTTGAGGATCTTGTCCACGAAGGCCAGGCCCCGGGCCTTGCCGCCTATGGAGCCGCCGCCCATCCGGGTGAAGTGCCACTGGGGCAGGTTGAAGCGCCGGGAATAATAGACGATGCTGCCCCGGTTCTGGCGGCGGTGGTTCTGATCCAGGGCCTGTTTGAGCAGGGGCTTAAGCGACGGGATATCATCGTTGTCGGCCAAGGCCAGCTTGTTGACCTGTTCGGCCAATCCGAACTCGGTCCGGACCAAAAGCCAGCGCTTCAGGTCCCCCCGCATCAGGTTCCGGTGCAGCAGGTCCTGGGGCAGGCTGTCGATGATGGAGATGAAGGATTCCAGGTTGGGGATCCGGGCGGCCTCGCTGTTGTCGCTGTTCTTAAGCACCAGGTCGCCGAAGCCCATGTGCTCCACCAGCAGGTGGCGGAACTCATCCGTCAATGAGAGCGATCCCTTCAGCAGGAACTCGGCCTTCAGGCCGGCAGCGATCTGTTCCGTCTCCGGCTCGCTGGACTGGATCACCAGCGGCAGGTGGGGCAGGTCCCGGCGGATCATCTTGGCAAACTCTATCCCGGCCTGGGGATCCAGCTTTCCGGCCCTGGGATAACGGACATCGGTGAACACGCCCAGCAGGTTGTCCTTGAACTTTTGGTAGATTTCCACCGCCTGCTCAAAGTTCTGGGCCAGGTGCACCCGGGGCCGGCCCCGCTGCCGCAAGGCCTTTTGGCTGAAGCCGAGGTCCTCGTTCAACAGCCGGTCGGTCTGGTCCCACAGCTCGTCGAACAGGACGTTCAGATAGCTGGAATAGAAACTGATGGAATCCTCCACCACCAACAGGTTGGGAAGCCCTAAGGCCTTGGTGTCGCTTTCGGCGTTCTTCTGATCCTCCATCAATTGGATGATCCCGGTGAGTATCTTGCCATCGCCCTGCCAGACGAAGATGCCGTCCACCTTGGTAAAATCGTTCATCTGCTGGAGCCGGGCCAGCTCCGGGGTGTTGAAGGCCAGGACCACCACCGGCAGTCCGGGCAGGATCTCCTTGGCCTTTTGGCCGAAGGTGAAGGGGTCCATGTCACCCAGCCGCTGGATGCAGACCACCAGGTCAAAGCTTTCTTTGCCCAAAAGCTCCAGGGCGTTGGCCCCGCCGGTGACCCGGGTGATGGAGGGGACGTAGCCCAGGTCCCGCTGTTTGTAGGCCTGGCCCAGCAGGTCGGCCAGCCGGCCGTCTTCCTCCAAAATAAAGGCGTCGTAAAGGCTGGCGGCCAGAAGCACCTTGCGCACCTTGTAGGGCATAAGGTTCAAGAGCTTCTGGGCAAAGGGGTCCAGGATGGCCTGCTGGTCGATGTTGATGGGTGTGGGCATAGAAACTAAATTAAAAATTACAAAGTTGTTTGACCTCACCCTGCCTGACGGCTTCCCTCTCCTAATGCATTAGGAGAGGGGCAGGCGATGCACAGAGAAGGACAAACTTGTTTTCCTTTCGAAGTGGGAGAGGTCGGGTGCGGCCGGTGTCTTAATTCGTGCTACGAATTGTATGAAATGTGATATTGGGTATGTGATAGTGATGAACTGACTACCTTACTTGGAGATAAAAAGTCCATTGTTGCAAACAGTTCAATATATTCACAATATTCTATAATGTGTCAATACTGTCTACTAAATGTATACGGTTTCTCAAATACGTTATACCTTCATCAGTTAAATTGCCTTTGGTGTTCATATATTTTATTTTCAGCATGTGTGCTTTAAGCTTTGGTGATAAAACAATGTTTTTTAATTTGCTTTTAAAATCCGCTACAAGCTCTTCAGACGATAATGTGAGCGCTTGTCCAATATTAGCATTATCGCAATAAATGGCAAAATATAATTCCATATCTTTATCCAAAGTGGGATTCTCGTACTCTTTTTTCGTATGCTTTAATTTGGCAGCTATAAGAACAATGCTAAATATTAAAACGAGCCATAAAGGCAAACTAATACTTAGAAAATAAATCAACGAATCTATAAAATTAATACTTTTGTATTTACTAATAATTTGCGCCACTATTACAGGGCAAATTATGTATGGTACAATTATTTTGAACCATAAGCTAGAAACAACTCGTTTCATTATTATAAAAACATTGCTCACGGTTAATACCTCAAGTTTAAATTACGTATAATGTTGGCCAATAACATATTTTTAGCCTTTCAGTATTTCCTTATCCTTAAAATCGTTATGTAAAATAAATGCACCCCGTGTGCCTTGCACTAAGAAATATATGCTGGCAATAGTCAGAATATCAATAAAAATTTCGCCCACAGTTTGCGTTTTACCCGTGACCGCCAGGACAAGTTCGAGCAATAATGCGAATAGCATTATTGTAGTGAGTATGATTAAACATACTCGGTTTTTATTATATATGCCATAAACCAAACCCAAACAAACCCCAAAGCTACCAATTGTAATTATCCAGTCACGGACACCAACTGCGGGTGTTGAATAGATTATCCTTAGAATTTGCGAAAGCCCAATAAGAATAGATATTACTACTCCTGTGATATAGGCCCTACGCAATGCTTTTGCTGATTGTTCAATGGTCATTAGATCCTCTGTATAAAAATTATTTTTTACTATTTGAATGTTTATTTTTTACTATTGGTCCCCCCAGCATTATCGCATTGCCCTTGGGCACCACATAACAACTAAAATCCTTTCCGTGCCTTTCCCTTAAATACTCCACCGCGGCGTTCAGGTCCGGCAGGCTCTTGAACTGCATCTTCTCCACCAGGGCCGGGTCCATTCCGCTGACCAGACAAACCCGGCATTTCTTCATCACCAAGGCCGTGGCGTAGGCCCGGTGGGCCTCGGCGGTGATCTGGTCCTGGGGGGTCTGCAGTATCTCGGCGGCGGAGTAGTCGCGCATCCAGCGCCCAAAATCCAGCTGGCCCGCGCCTTCGGGGCACTGGCCCACCAGCACAATTGTCCCGCCGGGTTTAACCGCCGGGGCCAGGTTGTTAAGTATCCTCTGCATCTGGTAAAGGTCTATGTCCAGGGGGTGGCCGCCGGCCGAGGCGATCACGCAGTCCACCGGCTCTTTCACCGGCGCCGACCAGACCTGGCGGCAAAGTTCCACCCCTTCCAGCCAGGCTTTTTGCCAGTGCCCGGCGAAAACTCCGGCGATCTCGCCGTCTGGGGTGGGCACCACGTTAAGCAGAAAGTCTATTCGGGCCAGTTCGGCGGCTCGCTCCATCTCGGCGTGAATGGGGTTGCCCTCCAGCTTGCCCGGGGCGTTCTGTCCCAGGGCTATCAGGGCGTGGTTTTGGGCGATGGTCTGCCTGGCGGCGCAGCCGGGCATTACGGCCTTGCGGCCGCCGGAGAACCCGGCCAGGTAGTGGGGGGTGATCTTGCCGGTGGCGATGGTGAAGTCCGAGGTCAAAAGCATCTTGTTGAGCTCGATCTCCCGGCTGTTGACATTACCAACCGAGATGCAGTCCTGGTCGCATTTGTGGGCGTACAGATTCAGCTGGTCGAACACCCGTTCCCCGTAAAGTTCCTGGCGCTCCTCGCAGGTGGGGGCCCGGTGGCTGCCGGTGGCGATCAGGGCGTGGACATGGTTGCAGTCTATCCCGGCCAGGTTCATCTGGTCGCACAGGGAGCTCAGTATCCGTGGATAATGGGGAATTACCCGGGTGTGGTCGGACAGGATCAGCAAAATGTTCTTGGGGCGCCGGGCCAGCAGAAGTTCCTTAAGAGGCGGGCTTTTAATGGGGTGCTCCAGGGCTTGGGTCACCGCCAAAGGGATATCGGCAAGCCCCGGGGTTGGGGGAAGACTTAAAATGCCTGACAGATTGGCCTCCGGAAGGGAAAGGCTGGTCTTCCCCAGGCCGTAATCAAGGGTGATCTCTGGCATGGTTTCCTCTAAGCAAACGTTGGCCCATTAACGGATTATAATCATTAACTATACCCTTAAAAAAGATCGCAGTCAAGAAGAAAATATAATAATAAAGACCCTTTGACTTTGGAGTTTATTTGTGATAAAATTCACATTCTTGTTTGTTACTTTTGGCTTATTGCCACAGAGACTCAGAGGCACAGAGAAGTCATTGCGAAATTATATAATGCCTGACGAAGGAAGCAATCGCTGTAAATCAGTCTTTTTGTCTTTAATTTTTCCATAGTTTTCGTGCCTTTCGTGGGAAGGTTTCCCCGTTCCTTTTGTAACCAATAACCCATAATATAAATCCAAAATTCAAGGAGAAACTGCCATGGCGGACAAATCCTTCAATGCCTTCAAAATGGCCCAGGAGCAATTCGACAAGGTTGCCGAAAAGCTGGGCCTGGACCAGGCCACCCGAGACCTGCTCCGCAACCCGATCCGCGAGTTCCATTTCTCCATCCCGGTGCGGATGGACGACGGTTCGGTCAAGGTCTTTCAGGGTTACCGGGTACAGCACAACGACTCCCGCGGACCCTGCAAGGGCGGCATCCGCTTCCATCCCCAGGAGACGGTGGACACCGTCAAAGCTTTAGCCACCTGGATGACCTGGAAGTGCTCGGTGGTCGACATTCCCCTGGGCGGCGGCAAGGGCGGCGTGATCTGCGATCCGCATCACCTTTCGGAACGCGAACAGGAAGGGATCTGCCGCGGCTGGGTGCGCCAGGTGGCCTACAACGTGGGCCCGGTCCAGGACGTGCCGGCCCCCGACGTGATGACCAACGGACAGCACATGGTGTGGATGATGGACGAGTACGAGAGGATCCACAACGGACGCTTTCCGGGCATGATCACCGGCAAACCTCTGGGAGTGGGCGGTTCATTAGGGCGGACAGAGGCCACCGGCTACGGCTGCGTCTATGTGATGAGGGAAGCTCTGCGCGAGATGGGCATCGACATCAAGAAGACCAAGGCGGCCTTCCAGGGATTCGGCAACGTCTCCCAGTACGCCGTCAAGCTGTACAAGGAATACGGCGGGACCCCGGTCTGCGTGTCCTGCTGGGACCAGACCGACCAGAAATCATACACCTTCCTCAAGAAGAGCGGAGTGGACGCCGATGAGCTGCTGAAGTTCACCGACCGCTTTGGCGGGATCAACAAGGACAAGGCCAAGGCCGCCGGCTACGAAGTGCTTTCCGGAGACGCCTGGATCGAACAGGACGTGGAGATCCTGGTTCCGGCCGCCCTGGAGAACCAGATCACCAAGGACAACGCCCCCAAGATGGGCAAGAACGTCAAGCTGATCGTGGAAGGCGCCAACGGGCCGACCACCCCCGAAGCCGACGAGATCATCCACCAGCGCGGCATCTTCATGATCCCAGACTTTTTGGCCAACGCCGGCGGCGTGACCTGCAGCTATTTTGAGCAGGTGCAGTGCAACATGAACTACTTCTGGACCAAGGACGAAGTGCTTTCCAAGCTGGACACCAAGATGACAGACGCCTTCCTGAAGGTTTCGGCCCTGGCCCGGGAAAAGAAGGTCTACATGCGCGACGCGGCCTACATGATCGCCATTCAGCGGGTGGCTGATGCCTGCAAGATTAGAGGATGGGTATAAACTAGGGACTGGGGAACAGGGAACAGATAATAGGGTTTTAGATCACGGTAAAATTATAGCCCAGGCCTTAAGGCCTGGGCTATAATTATGGTTGTATTTTTAAGAAATTTGGAATATACTAATTACTTGGTCTGCTACTTTGCCTCCTTGCAGGCTCCGTTCTTAAGGCAGGGTCCGCTCTTCCCCAGCAGGCAGGCAAAACGTCTGATGGTATGATACAGTCCTATGGCAATGAAGGCGATGCTGACCACCGTGTGCCAGTAGGAAAAATTGAAGCCCAGGGCGGGTCTCTGGTCAAACGGCAGGACAAAGTACAGGCCGCTTAAGGCCGAGCCCAGGAAACTCAGCAGTAGCAGCCAGTTCCAGGCGGTCTGCAGGACCAGGGTCTTTTTGTGGTTCTTTCTGATGAACAACTCGGTGGCCAGTCCCAGTATTCCGGTGATCACGATGATCTCCCAAAAATGGTAGTTGACCCGGGGAGCGGCCGGGGCCACCGGTAACTCAGGTCCTTCAATCTCCGCCTGGGACAGATCGCAGAGGCTGTCTGCATCTGCGTCCCGGTAACCGGCGCACTGGCCGGGCAGGGAGTCGTTCTTCAGCCCCAGCGGGCAGGTGTCCTGGGCCAGGGCGGTGACGGCGGACAAAAGGAAAATTACCAGTAAGGCTTTTTTCATTTTTTTATCTTTTATTTTTGGTATTTTATTTAGTATATTAACCCACAATCACCCTTTTGTCAACCTTGACCAACATCAATCACGAAAATATCAGGAACCGGACGCTGCAGACCTTTTCAGCCCTAAGGCACCGGAACTTTCGGCTTTTCTGGACCGGGCAGTTCGTCTCGCTGATCGGCACTTGGATGCAGACCGTGGCCCAGGGCTGGCTGGTGCTGCAGCTGACCAATTCGGCCTTTCTGCTGGGCACGGTCAACGCCATCGGCTCGCTGCCGGTGCTTCTGTTCGCCCTGCCGGGCGGGGTCATCGCCGACCGGGTGAACAAGCGCAGGATACTGCTTTTCACCCAGATCGTAGCCATGATCCTGGCCTTCATCCTGGCGGCCCTCACCCATCTGCACAACACCGGGGTCATCGTTCTTAAGGTCTGGTATGTGGTGGCCATCGCCGCTGTGGGCGGCACGGTCTTTGCCCTGGACGGCCCGGCCCGGCAGTCGTTCTTCATAGAACTGGTGGGCAAGAAAGATCTTTTAAACGCCATCGCTCTCAATTCCACCATCTTCAACGGGGCCCGGATCATGGGCCCGGCCCTGGCCGGGATATTGATCGGCGTCATCGGCACCGCAGGCTGCTTCTTCCTGAACGGCCTGAGCTTTGTGGCGGTGATCATCGGCCTGCTGATGATCCGAACCGACGTTCCGGCCGCCAAAAGATCCGACTCACCCTGGGATGACATGAAGCAGGGGCTGAAATATGTCTGGAACCACAAGACGGTAAGGGCCCTGATCCTGATCGTGGCCCTGTTCAGCATCTTCGGCATGCCCTATGTGGTGCTGATGCCCATCTTTGCCCGGGACATCCTGCAGAAGGGCGCCAGCGGCCTGGGCTTTTTGATGGCCGCCACAGGTATCGGGGCTCTGACGGGATCATTAACACTAGCTGCTTTCAGCCAGATCCAGAGGAAAGGAACTTTGGTCTTTTGGGCCGGAATAATATTTTCCCTGGCCACGCTGGCTTTTTCCTTTTCCCGCAATTACATCCTGTCCCTGGCCATCCTGCCGCTGGTGGGGCTTTCCATGGTCAGCCAGGTGGCCACGGTCAACACCATGATCCAGAGCACGGTCAGCGACCAGATGCGGGGCCGGGTGATGGGGGTGTTCACCATGATGTTCATGGGGATGATGCCCTTCGGCAGTTTCATTGCCGGGGCCATGGCCTCGCGCTGGGGCGCGCCCTTTGCCCTGCAGCTGGGAGCGGGGATCTGCTTTTGCGCCACGGTGGCGATCTATAAGCTGGTGCCGGACCTGTGGGGGATGTGATACCGGGGGAACTACCTGCCACCCTTCGATACACTCAGGGTAAACTCCGACACTGAGACACAGAGGAGAAATATTTATAATTAGATGGGATAGAAGATGGAAGAACAGAACAAGCCTTTGACCAAAGAAGAATGGCAGGACCTGAAGGACGAGCTTTTCGCCCTGCTGGATATCACCTACGACTACAGCGCCAACGTGGCCACGCTGGAACAGATCAGCGTCCGCAAGCAGAAGGAGGAGAGCGAAGCCCAGTACACCAAGCGCTCCCACGACGTCTACAACAAGCGGTTCAAGGAGGTCAAGGCCAACAGCTACGACCGGGTGGTGAAGCTGGTGGGGTACGTCAAGCGGCTGGGCCTGCCCAGGGAGCTTTGGCCCAAGGAAATGGAGGTCGGCGGGGATAAGCAGGACAAGGATTGACCGCTGCAAACTGTGTAAGGGCGACCGGCCGGTCGCCCCAACAAGTAGATAAAAAGGAACCATGAAAAAACCTAAGATCACAATCATCTTTACCGGCGGGACCATCGCCATGAAAGCCAGCAGGAAGAAGGGCGGGGCGGTGCCGGCCCTCAAGGGAAAAGACCTGCTGCGCCAGGTGCCGGAGATCGCCGGGATCGCCGCCGTCACGGTCCACGACTTCGGCCAGTATCCCGGGCCGCACATGACCCCCGGGCTGATGCTGGAGCTTTCGCAGCTGGTCAAAAAATACCTGTCCCAAAAGGACACGGACGGGGTGATAGTCACCCACGGCACCGACACCCTGGAGGAGACCGCCTTCTTTCTGGACCTGTGCCTCAATTCCCAGAAGCCGGTGGTGGTGGTTGGCGCCATGAAGGACTGCACCGAACTGGGCTGGGACGGGCCCTCCAACCTGATGGGCGCGGTGCGCACCGCCCTTTCCCCCCAGTCAAAGGGCAAGGGGGTGCTGGTTTTTCTTAACAACACCATCAACTCGGCCGGCGAGGTCACCAAGACCAGCACCGATTCCTTCGAGACCTTCCGCAGCCCCGACCTGGGACCCCTGGGCTGGGTGGACCGGGACCGGGTGCTGTTCTACCGCCAGCCGCTGTACCGGGAATATCATCCGGTCAAAAAGATCGAGCCCCGGGTGGACCTGTTCAAGATGGCGGTGGGCATGGATGACAGGCTGATCAGGTATTCTGTTGACTCAGGCGCCCGGGGCCTGGTGATAGAGGGCATGGGCCGGGGCAACGTGCCGCCTTCGGTGGTGCCGGGGATAGAATACACCGTAAAAAAAGGCCTTCCGGTGGTGCTTTGCACCCGCTGCATCGGAGGCCGGGTGCTGGACACCTACGCCTACCAGGGCGGCGGGGCCCAGCTCCGCAAACTCGGGGTCATCCTGGGCGGGCACCTGCCGGGGCAGAAAGCCCGGATCAAGCTGATGATATTGCTGGGGCAGGGCTTGAACAACCAGAAAATAAAGCAGGCCTTTGAATGCCAGGAATACGGCTGTGTTTCGAAATAAGCTGACCTAAAATGATCCCGGTTAAAGACCAGAACAAGATCAAGGACCTGTTCGTCCGGGCCTTGTGGGGCTACAGCGACATGCAGGAGAAGCTCCGCGGGTTCAAACCGGCGGTGGACGGCTTTCTGCGGTTGTCCCGTTATGCCAAATCCTGGGGCGATCCTCTTCACCAGGGCCTGGCCCTGGCCGAGGCCGGTTACCGGGCGGCCAAAGGGGCGGAATACGGCACCGGGGAAACCAGACTGCTGGAAGCCCTTTCGATCCTTGAGAAATCAGGACGCGACGCCGACCTGGCGGTCTGCCGCAAGTATCTGGCCTTTGTGCACACCATGCAGGGAAGGTTTGCCCAGGCTTTGGAGGATACGGAAGATTCGCTGGCGGCCTACCTGAGGGCGGGCGACCGGGAGGGTTGGGCAGCGGTGGTCAACAACAAGGGGAACATCCTCCAGCGGACCGGGCAAACTGAGGAGGCCGGGCAGTGCTTCCGCGAAACATTGGAAAGCAGCCGGGCCATAGGCAACATATTCCTGGAATCCGCGGCCCTCAGCAACCTGGCCATTTTTCATGCCCGCCAGGACCAGAACGAAGAGGCCCTGAAGTACCAGTTGGAGGTCATGGTCCTGAGGCACAAAATGGACGATCTGGTGGGTCTGGCCAGCGGCCTGCTCAATCTGGGAAACATCTACCACATGTTGGGCCGCCGCCAGGAAGGCATGGAGTGCTGGGAACAGGCCGAGGCCACCAGCGCCAGGCTGGGAGACTTCTCCACCGTGGCCAGCATCAAGTTCAACCGGGCCGAGCTTTGCGACGCGCTGGGAGACCCGGACAAGGCGTTCGGTCTCTATGAGCAGGCGATGACCATCCGGATTGAACGGGGCGAGACCCAGGACCTGCCGCAGTCAGTAATCATGTGGGCGGAGACCGCCGCCAAACTCGGAAAGCTTGACGAAGCTCTCAAAACCAGGGCTGCCGGGCTTCTCCAGGAGGTGCTGAAGATGGAGAACATCAGAGATGGATACGGGGAAAAAGCCAGAAAACTTTTGGAAGAGATAAATGGATCAAAATAAACATTTTAATATGCTAAGCCCGGACTTCGAAAAAAAGCTAAGGGCCATCGTCGGGGAGAAATACCTGATAACCCTGGACGACGACAAGGAGCCCTATTCCCACGACGAGACCCTGAACCACAGGTTCATGCCGGCGGCGGTGGCCAAGCCGGCAGACACGGCGGAGGTCTCGGCCATAATGAAACTGGCCAGTTCCGAAAAGATCCCGCTTACTCCCCGGGGGGCCGGCACCGGTCTGTCCGGCGGGGCCCTGCCGGTCTGCGGCGGGATCGTGCTTTCGCTGGAGCGGCTGAACAAGATACTGGAGATAGACGAGGAGAATCTGATGGCGGTCACCCAGCCGGCGGTGATCACCCAGACCCTGCAACTGGCGGCGGAGGAGAAGGGTTTGTTCTACCCCCCGGACCCGGCCAGCCTGGATTCCTGTTCCATCGGGGGCAACATCGCCGAGAACGCAGGCGGGCCAAGGGCCTTCAAATACGGGGTCACCCGGCACTACCTTTGCGGGCTGGAGGCGGTCTGGCCCAATGGTGAGGTCTCGCGGCTGGGGGGCAAGACCATAAAGAACGTCTCGGGCTACGACCTGATGCACCTGATCTGCGGATCGGAGGGGACGCTGGCGGTGGTCACCGAGATCACCCTCCGCCTGGTGCCCAAGCCGCCGCTGGCGGTGGACCTGATGATCCCGTTCTCCTCCATCGAGGACGCCGTGCGGGCCTGCACCGCGGTGATCAGGGGCCGGATCATCCCGGCCACCATGGAATTCATGGATCAGAGGGCGGTGCTGGCGGCGGAGAAATTCCTGGAAAAGCGGGCGCCGTTCCGGGAGGCTGAGGCCCACTTGTTGGTCCAGCTGGACGGCGACGACAGGAAGGCGCTGACCGCCGATTACGAAAAGATCGGCAGAATAGTGTCTGATTTCGGGGCGCTGGACGTGCTGGTGGCCGAGGACCGACCGTCGCGCGACCGGATATGGGAGATGCGGCGCTGCATGGCCGATGCCCTGACCCGGATGAGCCCGGTGCGCGAGCGCGAGGACGTGGTGGTGCCGCGGGCCGCCATCCCGGCCCTGTTCCGGAAGCTGAAGGGCCTGTCGGAAAAGCACGGGTCGGAGATCATCTCCTACGGGCACATCGGCGACGGCAACGTCCACGTCAACATCATGAAGCAGGGGATGGCGCCGGAGGCATGGGAGCGGATGCTGCCAGGCTTATTGGACGAACTGTTTCGCGAGGTGATGGCGCTGGGCGGAACCATCTCCGGCGAGCACGGCATCGGATATGTCAAGAAGAAGTACCTGCCGCTGGCGGTGAACGGCGCGGCCCTGGAGATGATGAAAGCGGTGAAGAAGGCCTGGGACCCGGAGGGGATATTGAACCCGAAGAAGATATTTTTATAGCACCAGCCCACGAAACACACGAAAAGGCGCGAAAACACTGGGATCTCTTAATGTCTGTCTAAAGTGGGGACATGGCATGCCTTGTCCCTGCAAGTAAAAAGGAAATATGAAAGACAAGATAAAAATACCCGAATCGGCCATCCGGCGGCTGTCCCTGTACCACCGGCACCTGGCCAGCCTGCAGTCTTTGGGCGTGGAGACAATCTCCTCGCGTGAGATCGCCACGGTCTACGGCCTGGCCCCGTTCCAGGTGCGCAAGGACCTCTCCTATTTTGGCACCTTTGGCCACCGGGGGCGGGGATATTCCATCATCAAGCTCAGGGAGAAGATCGGGAAGATCCTGGGGCTGGACCGGGTCTGGATCATGGCCCTGGTGGGGGCCGGCAACATCGGGATGGCAGTATTCCGTTACCAGGAACTGCAAAGCCAGGGTTTTAAGTTCGCGGCGGTGTTCGATTCCGACCCTAAAAAGATTGGCAAGAAATTAGAGAGCGGAGTGGTGGTAAAGGCGCTGGACCAGATCCCGCACGAGGTCCAAAAACTGGGGATCGAGCTGGGGGTGCTGGCGGTGCCGTCGGAGGCGGCCCAGGCCGCGGCCGATTCCCTGACGGCCGCCGGGGTCAAGGCCATCCTGTGCTTCCCCAGCGGGCAGATCAATGTTCCCAAGGACGTGGCGGTCAAAAGGGTGAACCTGGGGGTGGACCTGGAGACCCTGAGCTATTTCCTGGCAAACAGATAGCGGAGCAAGATGCAGATTTTTATTAGGAACCCATGAACCCATGAAAATTCCTTCTTTCCTGGCTTCCATATAAAATTGCTCCGGTTACGGCAGAATAACATTTCACACATAATATATCATCGGAGATTTGTACAGCATGCAAAAGCACATCGTCGTTATTGGCGGGGGGCCGGCCGGGTACGTGGGGGCCATCCGGGCCACCCAGCTGGGGGCCAAGGTAACATTGATCGAAAAAGAAACTTTGGGCGGTACCTGCCTTAACGTGGGATGCATACCCACCAAGGCTTTGCTAGCCTCGGCTGCGGTCTACAGCCAGTTCAAATCGGCCGGGCAGTTCGGATTGAAGGCGGACAATATCAGCTTTGACTGGGGAGCCGTGCAGAAGCGCAAGGAACGGGTGGTCAAAAAATCCACCGCCGGGGTGGGCCTGCTGCTTAAATCCAGGTCGGTGGAAGTGATCGCCGGGCATGCTAAATTGCTGGCCGGTAAAAAAGTCTT
The DNA here is from genome assembly GCA_016235665.1 of candidate division TA06 bacterium. Lineage (NCBI taxonomy): Bacteria > candidate division TA06 bacterium. The sequence continues at coordinate 50,733 of JACRJI010000012.1, forward strand.
GATCACGGACAATTCCGGCGGGCAACAAACACTGGAGCCGGACATGATACTGATCGCCACCGGCTCGGAACCAGTGGCCTTGAACATTCCCGGAGCCGGCCTGCCCGGCGTGGTGGACAGCACCGGGGCCTTGGCGCTGTCCGAGGTTCCCAAGGAATTGGTGATCATAGGCGGCGGGGTGATAGGCTGCGAGATGGCCGGCGTCTATTCCGCCTTCGGCTCCAAGGTCACCATCGTGGAAATGATGTCCCAGATCATACCGGGCGAGGATGCCGAGGCGGCCAGGGTGCTGCACCAGGCGCTGTCCAAGCACGGGGTGGACATCTATTTGGAAGCCAGGGTGGAGGAGATCAAGCAGGCCGGGCCCGGCCTGGCGGTCATCGTCAAATTGAAAGACGAGAAGGCGCTGGAGATACCGGCCCAAAATGTTCTGATGAGCGTGGGGCGCAGGGCTTCCATCAAGAACATCGGACTGGAGGAGGCCGGGGTGGCAATCGAGCGTAATTTCATCAAAGTGGACGCCAGGATGGAGACCAATATCACGGGGGTTTATGCGGCCGGGGACTGCACCGGGGGATGGCTGCTGGCACATGTAGCCTCGGCCGAGGCCGAAGCGGCGGTGGAGAACATGATGGGGCATTCGGCCAGGCTGGACTATGCCGCCATTCCCCGCTGCGTTTACACCCACCCCGAGATCGCCTCGGTGGGGATACTGGAACGGCCGGAGAATAAAGACGACATCCTAGTGGGCAAGTTCCCATTTTCGGCCAGCGGCAAGGCCAGCTGCCTGGGCCAGCCCGAAGGCTTCGTCAAGATCATCGCCGACAAGCTCTCCCAAGAGATCATCGGCGGGGTGATCGCCGGGCCGCAGGCCACCGAGCTGATCGCCGAGCTGGGCTTGGCGGTAGGCTCCAAACTTAAACTGGAGGAGCTGATCTCCGCCATCCACGCTCACCCCACCCTGCACGAATCGGTGCGCGAGGCGGCCCTGCAGGCCTTGGGCCGGGCCATACATTTACCGTGAGGTGTTCTATTCATTCCCCGGATCAGACAGGAGTGCCTTCGCTAAAGTACTGCACTCGAGGGGGACAAATAATAGCATAAGCGATTTAACATGATTAACCTTTAGAACGCAAACAATTTCCGAGGAATCACAATCCGATACAAAGTTCCCAACATGCAGCAAATATATTTCAACAAACATCTTGACATCACATGTTTTTAGCATTATCATAATCACGTAACCCGATGGGATATATACATAACGGCCTGTTTGTGATCATTCCTTGCACAAAGACAACAGGAGAGCGGCGCGTACACCACCTAGTCATCTGAGGTAAAAAGAGACCGGGGCTAAAGCGGCTCTCCTGTTTTTGTTTTTCGGGAATCGGAAATCCCCAAATTCAAAATATCATATGATCCAAAGCGAACAAAATAAGAAACGCCTCATCCGCCTGGCGGCCATTCATCTCTTGCTGGGTCTGTTATTTTTGCTGTTTACCGAGCTGGTCCTGCCGCGGTTGGAGGACAGTCCGGGGAGATTGTTCCTGTTTTCGGCCATCAGCTGGGCGGCCTTCCTGGCCGTGGCCTTTGTGCTGGTCTCCCGCCATCTAAGGCACCCGTCCCTGACCGACCCGGATCATTTCTGGGACGAGAACCTGGAGATCAGCCAGACAGCCCTAAAGCGGACGGTTGAGGACATGCAGTTGGGGGTGACCGTCTCCGACCTGACCGGAAAGATAATCTACGCCAATCCGGCCGAGGCCCTGATGCACGGCTACGAACAGCGGGAATTGACGGGAAAGGACATCGGTCTGTTTGCCGCTCCGGAGCAAAGGCACCCTTTAAGCATGGACGAACTCCAGAAATTCAAACGCTGGAAACGGGAGAGCTTCAATATCACCAAAGAGGGAAAACAGTTTCCGGTGTTGCTGCTGTCCGATCTGATATATGACAGCCGGGGGCGGCCGGCCGCCATAGTCACCACCTGTCAGGACATTTCCGACCGCAGGCAGATCGAGCAGGACCTGATGGAAAGCGAACTGCAATACCGCCAGCTGGTGGAAAGCGCCCACGAGATGATCTTCAGCCTGTCCCCTGCCGGGTGCTTTACTTTCGTCAACCAAGCCTGGCTGGCGGCCATGGGATACAACTGGGATCAAAGCCAGGACATGTCCTTCTGCGATACGGTGGAAGCCGGGTCAAAACAGGTCTGCCACCAGGCCTTTTCCCGGGTGCTGACCGGCGTCACTTGGCACAACCTGGAGATGACCTTCGTGTCCGCCGATGGAAGGGAAATAGTGGCCGAAGGCAACCTGACCCCGCAGTATCACAACGGAAAAGTGAAAGGGGCGCTGGGGGTCTTTCGGGACATCACCCAGAAGAAGGCGATAGAGGATCTGCTGCGGCGCAGCGAGAACCATTATAGGATGCTGATCAAGAACGTCAGCGACATGATACTGGTGCTGGACGCAGACGGCACCATCCGGTACCAGAGCCCCTCGGTGGAGGAGATCACCGGGTACCGGGTGCAGGATAACAAGGGGCGTTCGGTCTTTGATTATATCCATCCCGAGGATATATCAGCGGCGGAAGGAACATTCAAGACTTATCTTAAACAACCGGGCCCGATTCCCGCCCTGGAATTGAGGATAAAAAGCAAACAGGGGCAGTGGATCTTCGTGGAGACCCTGGCCAACAACCTCCTGGACGATCCTGCCATCAGCGGGATAGTGGTCAACGCCCGCGATATCACGGGCCGCCGCCGGATGGAGCAGACGGTCAAAGAAAGCGAGGAGAAACACCGCCGACTGCTGAACAGCATCCAGTCACCGGTGCTGGCCTTAAAAAAGGACTTGAGCATTTATTACTGCAATCAGGCTTACTCCGATTTCGTGGGGCGTCCGATCCCGGAATTGGAAGGCCGGAGACTGACGGAACTTTTCCCCAATTTTGCCAAGACGCGGTCCTATGCCGCCTATCTTAAGGCTATAAAAACCGGACAGGATCAAGCTGTCGAAGGGTTGATCAACGGCATGTATTTAAGCGCCCGGATATATTCAATGGATTGGGGGATCCTGGCCATCTCCGAGGATATTACCGCCCAGCAGGCGGCGGTGGAATCGGTTAAATACAGCGAGGAGCGTTTCCGTCTGCTGGCCGACTCGGCGGCCGACGCCATCATCAGCATCAACCAGCAGGACGAGATAATCTTCTGGAACAAGGCGGCCGAAAAGATCTTCGGTTATACCGCGGCCCAGGCCCTGGGCCGTGATTCGGACATGCTGATTCCCGAGCGTTTCCGCAAACCAAACAAGCAGACCTTCAGACAACTGATCGAGGAGGTGCCGGCCGGAAGCCGGGCGGAAACCAACAACCTTAAGGGTTTGCATCAGAGCGGCCGGGAGATACCAATGGAATGGGCTCTTTCGACTGTTACGGTGGGCGGACAGAAGATCCATACCGCCATCATCAGGGACATCACCGAACGGGTGAAGAACGAGGAACAGCTCAAGTACCTGTCCTTCCACGATTCGCTTACCGGGCTTTACAACCGGGCCTATTTCGAGGAGGAGATGCAGCGGTTGTCCAAGGCCCGGCTGGATACGGTGGGCCTGCTGATCTGCGACGTGGACGGGCTGAAATTGGTCAACGATACCATGGGGCACAAAACCGGGGACGGCCTGCTGGTGGTGATAGCCGGGATCATAACCGACGCCTGCCGCCAGGGCGACGTGGTGGCCAGGATCGGCGGGGACGAGTTTGGGGCCATCCTGCCCAACTCCAGCGTGGAAGCCATCGAACAGGTCTGCTCCAGGATCCGTCAGGTCACCGCGGCTTATAATTCCAAGAACCCGGAGCTTCCCGTGAGCCTTTCACTGGGCTGGGTGGTGCGTCCGGTCAAGGATCTGGACGCCAACCGGCTGTTCCATACCGCCGACGACGAGATGTACCGGGAGAAGGTCAAGAACCATGAAACAATGGTCAAGAACTTCATCCAGGCCCTGCAGAATAAGAACCTGATCAGCGAGGAACAGATAGGCCGGATGGGGGACCTGATGAAGGACCTGGCCAGAGCGGCCGGGCTCAAGGGAAATTCGATTTCGGAGATGGAACTGCTGGCCCGTTATCATGACATAGGCAACGTACTGGTGGCTGACAAAATCCTGCTGAAAGCCGGGCATCTGGACCGGACCGAAGAAGACGAGATGAAACGGCACTGCGAGATCGGGTATCATATAGTGATGTCCACCCCGCATTTGATGCCTCATGCCGAATGGATACTAAAGCACCATGAACGCTGGGATGGCAAAGGTTATCCCCAGGGGCTAAAGGGCGAAGAGATACCGCTGGAATCGAGGATCGTGGCCCTGGCTGCGGCCTATAGCGCAATGCGCCAGGACCGGCCCCACGCCAAAGCCATGAGCCACCATCAGGCGGTGGAGGAGATAAAGAAGGAATCGGGCAAGCAGTTCGACCCGGACCTGGTCGACAGGTTCCTGAAACTGGCCCACAAGTGGAAGGACCAGCCGGCGGGCAAGAACAAGTGACCGGAAAAAAACGAACCTGATCTGCCACCACAAGCCGCCCCGTGAACAAGGACGGCTTATTGTTTTTCATAGCCACGGCCTTAAGGCCGTGGCTATGTTGTCTCCGCTGGCTGAAATGGAAACCGGAATCATGGGTTGATTTTACCGGCAAAATATGATAAAATGATATGTTTTAGCAGGCTTTTGAAAATCGGGAAAAATTACAAATATAATCAGGAGGTAACCGCCATGTCTTCCATCAAAAGGCCGATCTTAAAAACCGCCCTGCCGGGACCGCGGGCCAAGGCCATAGTCAAGCGGGACCAAAGTTCGCTTTCGCCCTCCTATACCCGCGACTATCCGGCGGTGATCGACCGGGGCCAGGGAGTCTGGCTGACCGACGTGGACGGCAACGTGATGCTGGATTTTTGCGCCGGCATCGCGGTCAACTCCACCGGCCACAGCCATCCCAAGGTGGTGGAAGCCATCAAGCGCCAGGCCGAAAAGTTCATCCACTATTCCGGCACCGATTTCTACTACGAGCCTGAAGTGGCCCTGGCCGAGCGGCTCAATTCCATCTCGCCTACCGGCAAGGACAATCGGGTGTTCTTCTGCAACTCCGGAGCCGAGGCGGTGGAGGGCGCGCTTAAGCTGGCCCGCTATCACACCGGCCGGCCCCAGTTCATCTCCTTCATCGGAGCCTTCCACGGGCGGACCATGGGGGCGGTCTCCTGCACCGGCTCAAAACCCACCCAGAAGAAGGGGTTCTTTCCCACCATGCCCGGGGTCACCCACGTCCCCTACCCCAACTGTTACCGCTGCGTATTCAACAAGACCTATCCCGGCTGCAGCCTGGAATGCGTCAAGTACATAGAGGACACCGTCCTTAAGACCTTCCTGCCCCCGGAGGAAGTGGCCGGGCTGATCATCGAGCCCGTCCAGGGCGAGGGCGGATACGTGGTGCCGCCGGTGGCGGCCATGCAGGCCATCCGCAAGCTGTGCGACAAGCACGGGATCCTGCTGATAGCCGACGAGATCCAGTCGGGCATGGGCCGGACCGGAAAATGGTTCGCCGTCGAGCACTGCAAGGTGAGGCCGGACATCATCACTGTGGCCAAGGGCATAGCCAGCGGCATGCCGATGGGGGCCATCATCGCCTCGGTCGCAGTGATGAACTGGAAGCCGGGCAGCCATGGCAACACCTTCAGCGGCAACCCGGTCTGCTGCGCCGCCGGCATCGCCACCTTCGACCTGATCCAGGGCGGCCTGATGAAGAACGCCACCGCCGTCGGGGCCTACATGATGGCCGAGTTCAAGAAGATGCAGAAGAAATACGACATCATCGGCGACGTGCGGGGCCAGGGACTGATGATAGGGGTGGAGATGGTGGAAAGCAAGAAGACCAGGGTCAAGTCCCACGACAAGATGGAGGCCGTCATCCAGATGGCATTTACCAAGGGACTGCTGATGCTGGGATGCGGCACCAACACCCTCAGGATCTGCCCGCCCCTGATCATTACCAAAGAAGAGGCCAAGGTGGGGATGGAGATCATGGAACAGTGCATCAAGAAAGTGGCCGGAAGGTGACCAGCCACAGAGACACCCTTCGATAAACACTTCGGCCTTGCTCAGTGCATCGCTCAGGGTAAACTCCGACACAGAGAATAATTTATTTTAAGGAATACAGCTTTATGGAAAAGATCCTGACCATGCCGGTCATTCTAGATAAGAAGTTGTCAGTAGTTCTTGGAGTGTTCCTGTTTGCGGCCCTGACCGCCCTAGGCGCTTTCGTGCGGGTGCCTCTGCCGTTTACCCCGGTGCCCTTGACCCTGCAGGTCTTCTTTGTTTTGCTGTCGGCCATGGTGCTGGGACCGAAGGCGGTATTCAGCCAGGTTTTGTACGTTATCATGGGATTGACCGGACTGCCGGTATTCACTGGGGCCTCGGCCGGATTTTCCCACCTGTTTGGACCTACAGGAGGATACCTCCTCGGGTTTATAGCAGCGTCCTGGGCAGTATCCCGGATCGCCACCAAAGGAGCAGGCGCTTTTAAAACTGCTTTGGCCCTTATGATTGGGTTGGCCGTGATCTATCTCCTGGGATCGATCCAACTGGGATTATGGCTGGGATTGGGACAGGTCAAGACCATTCAACTGGGCATCCTGCCCTTCATCGTGGGCGATCTGTTAAAGCTGGCAGCGGTGCTGGCATCGGCCCGTCTGCTTGAACGATAATCAGTGCATCCAGGATATTGATAAAAACTACAGAGTCATAAAAACCATATAAATATAGGAGCGGCGATATGTCCAAAAGCAAGGATATGATCCGGATGACCGAGAAATACGGAGCCCACAATTACCATCCGCTGCCGGTGGTGATCAGCAAGGCCCAGGGGATCTGGGTCTGGGACGTGGAAGGAAAGAAATACTTAGACATGCTTTCCGCCTATTCGGCGGTGAACCAGGGGCACCGGCACCCGGCCATCATCAAGGCCATGACCAGGCAGGCCGGCCGTCTGACCCTTACCAGCCGGGCCTTTCACAACGACCAGCTGGGGCCGTTCCTGAGAAAGCTCTGCCAGTTTTCCCAGATGGAAGCAGCCCTGCCCATGAACACCGGGGCCGAAGCGGTGGAGACCGCCATCAAGCTGGCCCGCAAATGGGGCTACGAAAAAAAGAAGATCACCCGGAACCAGGCCGAGATCATAGTCTGCGCCGAGAACTTCCACGGCCGGACCACCACCATCGTGGGTTTCTCCACCGACCCCGACGCCTACGAGGGCTTTGGGCCGGCCACCCCCGGCTTCAAGATAGTTCCCTATAACAACCCCGAGGAAGTGGAGAAGGCCATCACCCTCAACACCGTGGCCTTCATGGTGGAGCCGATCCAGGGCGAGGCCGGCGTCATCGTTCCCGATAAGGGCTATCTGACCAAGTGCAAGGAGATCTGCCGCCGCCACAACATCCTCTTCATCCTGGACGAGGTCCAGACCGGGTTCTGCCGCACCGGCAAACCCTTCTGCTGGCAGCACGAGAACGCCAAGCCGGACGTGATGATAGTGGGCAAGGCCCTGGGCGGAGGCATCTACCCGGTCTCGGCAGTGCTGACCCGCTGGAACGTGATCGACGTGATCAAGCCCGGCCAGCACGGCAGCACTTTCGGCGGCAACCCGCTGGCCTGCGCCATCGGCAACGCAGCCCTGGACGTCCTTAAAAAACAGGCCCTGGACAAGAAGGCCCGGGAGATGGGCGACTATTTCCGCAAGCAGATCAAAGCCATCAAGACCACCAAGATCAAAGAGGTCCGCGGTCTGGGCCTGCTGACCGGGGTGGAGCTGAAGGTGGAGGCCGGCAAGGCCCGCCCATACTGCGAACGGATGATGAAGCTGGGGATGCTGGCCAAGGACACCCACTCCCAGACCATCCGCTTTGCCCCGCCGCTGGTGATCACCAAGAAGGAAGTGGACTGGGCAGTCAAGCTGATAGCCAAGGCGCTGGAGCTGGATGTGCCGGTCACCAAGAACGCCGGACACTAAACAAAACACCGAATATCTCAAGAAGCCCGGACCTAAAAAAAGGCCGGGCTTCTTGTTGACTAAAATAATTTGATTTATTGGTTGACTTAGTCAAAAATATCAGTATACTTAAGGTCTAGGAACGATTTTTATAAGGAATCCAGGGAAACAGGAATTAAATGAAAATTACCTCATTCATATTTCACGGCTTCATGGTTTCCTAATTATAACACCACCTTACCAATAACTTCATATCGCGGCTGATGTCCACTCTCCAACAACTCTCCCCGGTCCAGCAGGACGCCTTAAAAGAGGTGTTCAACATCGGGTCGGGCCAGGCGGCCACCACCCTGGCCGAGGTATTGGGCGTTAAGGTGATGGTCTCGGTGCCCATGATCGGCATCAAGCCGGTGGACGAAGTGCTGGAGGCCCTGGCCAAGCCGGGCATCCCGGTGTTGAGCCTGGTCAACATCTTTGCCGGCGATGTCTCCGGGGCCACGGTCTGGCTGATGCCGGGCGACAAGGCCAAGGGTTTCGCCGAGCTTTGCTGGCAGCACATGCCGCAGGCCCGGAAGTCGGAGGAGTTCAACTTCGGCCAGATCCATCGGGAGATCTCGGAGATCATGAACAGCGCCTACCTTAACGCCCTGGAGGACATGCTGAACCTGATGACGGTGCCCTCCACCCCGCTGATGCTTTCCGGGGTGATGAAGAACATCCTGGGAAAGATACTGGCCGAGCGGACCGAGGCCGGCCTGGTGGCCTACGTCCAGAACAAGTTCAGTTTCGGGGAGAAGGAGCACGGCTTCAGCGGGTTCTTCATGATGATGCCGGAGGCCGAATCGCTGAGGAAGATGCTGGAGATCCTGAAGGTGGCCGGGGGATAGTACCTATCTGCCACAGAAAGCCTGCCCTGAGCTGTGTCGAAGGGGCACATAATTCACATAGGGATTATCTGAAGCCTCCATCAATATATGGCCCCGGAACAGGAAAGGCCGGGGTTTTTGCGTGTTGCGTGAGGCCGGAAAATGTATAAAAAGTACATCAATGCAGTAACCTAATCCCCGTTACTCCCGGGCAGAAAAAAGGGGGCGGTCTAACCTTGACAAATAATTGTAATTACATTATAATTACATTGTAATTACATTACAAGGAGAACAAATGAAAGCCGAGATAATAACCATAGGGAACTCCAGGGGGATCCGCATACCCAAGCTGGTGCTGGAACAATGCGGGATCAAGAAAGAGATATCCCTGGAAATAGAGGATGACAGGATAGTGATCACACCGGCCAAAAGAAAACCCCGGGCCGGCTGGGACCAGGCTTTCGGGCTGATGGGACAGAACGGCGATGACTCCCTGCTGATAGACGACCAGATCGGCCTGGAAATGGAGCACTGGAAATGGTAGTGCGCCAGTACGACATCTTTCTGATCTCGCTGGACCCGGCCCGGGGGCACGAAATAAAAAAATCCCGGCCCTGCCTGGTGATCTCGCCGGACGAGATGAATGGGAACATCTCCACGGTCATCATAGCGCCTATGACCACAGCCTCACATCCCTATCCCAGCCGGGTGCCGCTCCAGTTCGCCGGCAAGCAGGGATGGGTGGTGCTGGACCAGCTGCGGACGGTGGACAAGGTCCGCCTGGTCAAACGGCTGGGGGCCGCGGACGAGACGGTGGTAAAAAAAGTAAAGGCCGTGATCAAGGAAATGCTGGTGGACTGAACCCCAAAACAGAATGCGAAAAACAAAAACGAATAACGGGGAACCGAGATTGAACAACATAGCAACTATCATAAAGCAACTGGAGTCCATTTGATGAAAAAACTCTTATCCGGCAACGAAGCCGTGGCCCGGGGGGCCTGGGAGGCCGGGGTCAACGTGGTTTCGGCCTATCCCGGCACGCCCTCCACCGAGATCCTGGAGAATCTGGCCAAGTACAAGGAGATCTACGCCGAGCTGGCCACCAACGAAAAGGTGGGGCTGGAGGTGGCGGCCGGAGCCTCGTTTGCCGGGGCCCGGGCTTTGACCTGCATGAAGCACGTGGGTCTTAACGTGGCAGCCGACCCCCTGTTCTCCATGGCCTACATCGGGGCCAGCGGGGGGTTCGTGGTGGTCTCGGCCGACGATCCCGGTATGCATTCCTCCCAGAACGAGCAGGACAACCGCTACTACGCCAAGATGGCCAAGATCCCCTGCCTGGAGCCCTCCGATTCCCAGGAGTGCCTGGAGATGACCAGGCTGGCCTTCGAGCTTTCGGAGAAGTTCGATACCCCGGTCCTTTTGCGGCTGACCACCAGGATCTCCCACTCCAAGGGCGTGGTGGAGCTGGGCGAAAGGAAGGAACACAAGCCCACCGGCTACGTCAAGAATATCGCCAAGAACATCACCATCCCGGCCCACGCCCGCAAGATGCACGCCATGGTGGAGGAGCGGCTGAAGAAGCTGGCCGAATACGGCGAAAGCTTCCCCTTCAACCGGGTGGATAAGGGTGACAGCAAGCTGGGTATCATCACCAGCGGCATCTCATACCAGTATGCCAAGGATATTTTTCCCGGAGCTTCTTACCTGAAGCTCTCGCTGACCTTTCCCCTGCCGCAGAAGCTGATCGCCGGTTTCATCAACTCGGTGGACGAGGTCTACGTGATCGAGGAGAACGACACCTTTTTGGAAGAACAGATAAAGGTCATGGGGTACCAGGTCAAAGGCCAAAGCGCCTTTGAGAAGGAGATCACCGGGAAATCCAAGGTGCCGATACTGGGCGAGCTGGACCCCACCGCGGTGGCCAGAAGTTTTGGCCTGCAAAAAGATCCGGCCTATCAGAACATTCAAGTCCCCGGACGGCCGCCGGTGCTCTGCCCGGGATGCCCGCACCGCGGGGTGTTCTTCGCCCTCAACAAGCTCAAGCTCACCGTCACCGGAGACATCGGCTGCTACACTTTGGGGATGATGGAACCGCTGAACGCCATGGACACCGTGATCTGCATGGGCGGCAGCGTCACCGCGGCCATGGGCCTGGAGAAGGCGCTGGGCGTTGAGATGGCCCAAAGGACCGTGGCGGTGATCGGCGATTCCACCTTCTTCCATTCCGGGATCACCGGGCTGATAGACATGGCCTATAACAATTCCCAAGGGACGCTGATCATCCTGGACAACCGGATCACGGCCATGACCGGGCACCAGGAGAACCCCGGCACCGGCAAGACCCTGCAGGGAGGCGAGGCCCCGATAGTGGACTTGGAGCCGCTGGTCAGATCATGCGGCGTTAAGCATGTCCAAATGATAGATCCCCTGAACCTGAAGCAGACCGAGGCAGCCGTCAAGGAGGCCATCAATAACCCCGGGGTCTCGGTGATCATCGCCAAGTCGCCCTGTATCCTGATCGAGAAGAAATTCCAGCCGGCATTGAGGGTCGATGAGACAAAATGCGTGGGATGCAAGCTCTGCCTGAAGCTGGGATGCCCGGCCATCTCGTTCGACAAGCAAAAGAAGAAATCCCGGATAGATCCGCTGTACTGCATCGGCTGCCAGGTCTGCGCGCAGCTTTGTCCCAAAGGGGCCATGGGCCGTGGCGAAGCAGTAAAGTAGGCCAGTAGTAGAGTAGACCAGTAGACAAGCAGGGATGAGAGGACCGTTGAGATGAATAAGTTTCGCGATCTTAAAGTGTATCAAAAAGGAATAAGGTTTTCGCATCATGTGTATGACCTTACCGCTTGTTTTCCCAAGAGCGAGATATTTGGCTTAACCTCCCAGTTACGAAGGGCATCATACTCCATCGTGTTGAATATCGCCGAGGGGGCAGGAAGCGATTCCAACCGGGAGTTCGCCAGATATCTGGAGCACAGCCAAAGATCAACCTTTGAAATGATGGCCGGAATGGATATTGCCAAGGAGATCGGGTATGTAACATCCAGCGACTACGATGCTTGCCAACAGGAACTAACAGAAATAAGCGTGATGTTGAAGGGATTGCAGCAAAGTCTAAAGAAAAGGCTGTAATCGTCTTTACTACATTACTACTATATTACAACTATATTACACTAATACTTACCAAGGAGAACAATGGACACAGTAAATATACTTATCTGCGGAGTGGGCGGCCAGGGCGTGCTTTTGGCCGGGGACATCATAGCCGAGGCGGCCATCGCCGCCGGCTTCGACGCCAAGAAGAGCGAGGTTCACGGGATGGCCCAGCGGGGCGGAAGCGTGGTCAGCCACGTCAGGTACGGGGATAAGGTGAACTCCCCCCTGATCCAGCAGGGCCGGGCCGACGTCATCCTGTCGTTCGAGGAGATGGAGACCGCCCGTTACCTGGATTTCCTCAAACCCGGGGGGATAGCCGTCATCAACCAGCAGCAGGTGATGCCCATGACGGTGGCCACCGGGGCCGCCGAGTATCCGATGGACATCGTGGAGCAGATCAAGAAGCAGGGGGTGAAGGTGGTGGCCTGCCCCGGGGTGAAGCTGGCCGAGCAGGCCGGAAGCCCCAAGACCATCAACATCGTGTTGCTGGGCGCGCTGTCCAAGCACCTGGGCCTGCCGGCCGAAAAGTGGATCGAGACCATAATGGGCCGGGTGCCGCCCAAGACGGTGGAGATGAACAAGAAGGCCTTTGAGCTGGGGCAGAAGGGCTGACCGCCCCCTCGATCCCCCTCCCACAAGGAGGGGGAGGCAAACACCCCTTCCCCTGCGGGGAAGGGGCGGGGGTTAGGTCAGTGCATATTAGCGCCTAAAGGTCTTCTATGGCTTCTTGAAAGATAAGATAAAACGTGACTGAAAATACTAGCCTCACGCCCTACGGGCAGATAGCTCCCATCTACGACATCCTGATGTCGGACGTGGACTACAAGTCATGGGCGCAATACATCCTGGAACTGTTGGAACGGGCCGGGGCCAAGCCCGGACAGAGCCTTTTGGACCTGGCCTGCGGCACCGGGGCCATGACCTTGCTTTTGGCCCAGGCCGGGTATCGAACCTCGGGAATGGACCTATCCCCGGAGATGCTTAAACTTGCAAGGCAAAAGGCGGCTGAGCAGAAACAGGAAATGGAATTCTTTCAGGGCGACCTAAGGAATTTCAAAACCGAAAGTAATTACAATGTAATTACCTGTTTTTTTGACAGCGTCAATTATCTTTTAACCCCGGAGGACGTGGCCGCCTGCTTTTCCTCGGTCCACCGGGCGCTGGAGCCGGGCGGAGCCTTCGTCTTTGACGTAAATACCATCCACGCTCTCTCCCAGTTCTGGGGAAACAACACCGAGATGCGGGACGACAAAGGGGTGATCTCGGTCTGGAACAACCGGTACCTGCCGGCCTCCAATTCCTCGGAACTGACCCTGACCGCCTTCGTTCCCAGGGGCGAGCTTTACGAAAAGCTGGCCGAACAGCACACCGAGCGGGCTTATCCGCTGGAGGATCTGGTCCGGGCCCTGAAGGACTCGGGATTCCAGTCCATAGAGCATTTCAAGCAGAACAGCTTTGAGCCTCCGGTCGAAAACACCACCAGGGTCACGTTCCTGGCCGTCAAAGCAAGATAATCAACGCCAGGGAAGGGATGGGGAACCGTAATGGGACGCGGATAAACGCAGATCATTATTATAAATATCAGCGCGAATCGATATCAATCAGCGTATATCTGCGTTCAGGACTGCATTCACTTCCAAAAAGGCACATATGAAATTCATAGCCGACCTCCACATCCACTCCAAATTCAGCCGGGCCACCAGCCGGGACATGGACCTGGAGCATATCTGCGAGTGGGCCAGATTCAAGGGCATCGAGCTGCTGGGCACCGGGGATTTCACCCATCCCGGCTGGCTGAAGGAACTGCGCTTTAAGCTTGAACCCAAGGGCGGCGGGATCTACCATTACCGGGGGGTCAATTTCGTCTTCTCGGCCGAGGTCTGCAGTATCTTCACCAAGGACGACAGGGTGCGCAAGGTCCACACCCTTCTCTACGCCCCGTCGCTGGAGGCGGCAGAGGAGATCAACGCCCGGCTTAAGGTCCACGCCGACCTGGCCGGCGACGGCCGGCCCATAGTTCCGGTCTATGCCTCGCGCCTGGCCGAGATGGTCTTGGAAGCCTCCCCGGAGGCCATGGTCATCCCGGCCCATATCTGGACTCCCCATTTCTCGCTGTTCGGGGCCAACTCCGGCTTCGATTCGGTCGAGGATTGTTTTGAGGAGCAGACCCCCAACATCTTTGCGATGGAGACCGGGCTGTCCTCGGACCCGGCCATGAACTGGAGGCTGTCCGCCCTGGACAAGTATTCCCTGATCTCCTGCTCCGACGCCCACAGTCCGTCCCGCTTGGGCCGCGAGGCCTGCGTCTTCGACTGCCAGATGGACTACGCCGCCATCCGCCGGGTCTTGAAGGACAAGGATAAAACCCGCTTTTTGCAGACTTTGGAATATTTCCCCCAGGAGGGCAAGTACCATTACGACGGCCACCGGGCCTGCAATTTAAGGCTTTCACCAGCCGAGGCCAAAAAACACAAGGGGCTTTGCCCGGTCTGCGGCAAGAAGATCACCATCGGCGTGCTGCACCGGGTGGAGGACCTGTCCGACCGGCCCCGGGACTACGTGCCGGAGAATTCCATTCCCTTCAAAGCGCTGGTTCCGCTGGAGGAGATCCTGAGCCTGGCCCTCAAGGTCGGCACCGGCACCCAGCGGGTGAACCAGGAATACCACAAGCTGATCTCGCATTTCGGCAGCGAGTTCAACGTTCTTTTGGACGCCCCGACCGGGGAGCTGACCAGGGTAACATCTCTTTCGGTGGCCGAATCGATCTTGAAAATGCGGGCGGGGAAGGTTCACATCCTGCCAGGATACGACGGGGAGTACGGGACGATAAGTTTTGATGAGGGCAAAACCGAAAAGAAAGAGGAAGAGAAACCTGCCAGGGGGAAGACAAAGAAACAGATGGAGATGTTCTGAAAACAACCCTTCGACAACGCTAAGGGCAAGAATGCAAATATCAAAAATAAAAAAAACCGATAGTAACTGGGTTTTTTTCGACATAGGCAACGTCATCTTTTACGACCTACCGCTGTTGGCCGGCATTTGGCGCCACTTCTACCTGACCCTGAAAGAGGCCGGATGGAAGCCGTCTTTTGAACAGGTGATGGAATTCCGGGAGCAGATACTGCTTTCGCACCCCCCAGAGGACAACCCCCGCAGGCTTATCGCCCGGCAGCAGGCCGCCCACATACCGGAAGAGGTTCAACGTAAAGCAGTGGACGACTGGCACCACCTGTATCCCGGAGCCAACCACCCGCTTCCCGGCATCGCCAAGGTCATAGAACAGTTGCGCGGTTCCTACCGGCTGGGCATCATCGCCAACCAGCCGGGCCTGGCCCTGGACGAGCTGGAGAAGCACGATATCAGGCACCTGTTCGACCATATCATCATCAGCGACCTGGTGGGTTACCACAAGCCTGATGTCAGGATATTCCAGGAGGCGCTGAGGCAGACCGGGGCCGAGCCAAAAACATCAATCATGGTGGGCGACCGGATCGACAACGACATCCGTCCGGCCAAAACGCTGGGGATGAAGACGGTCTGGCTGGACCAGGATTTCAGGACCATGTCCTATGAACCCAAAGACGATTACGAGAGGCGGTACATCCAGAGTTACCTCAAGATCACCGGGATAGATCAGGGTATCAAAGGCCCGCAGGACCGTCCGGATGAGATCATCCAGACCATAGACCAATTGCCGGCGGCCTTGAGCCGGATCGGCGCAGGGATAAAGGCAAATGACAGCTTAACCGTTTCAGAGAAATAGAGTCGACTATTAATGATGAATATTCTTTTGACAGGATTTACAGGATTCTTTTTTTGTTAAGGTAAGCGTTAATCCTGTTAAATCATGTTAATCCGCTTACGATTCAATGCCGGACTTCTTCAAGCGCCAACCGCTTAGGCTATTATTTTTACTGCCTCGTGCGCCTTCCGCTTTCGCTTTTAATATTAGCACCCTCGAGTGCCATAGCTTTAGCGGAGGCACTAGCTACAGCGGTGGCGCAAGCTTCAGCGGAGGCGCTCCTTTCTGCCCCGGTAATGCATGTTAGTCCATTAATTCATTTGCGGAGACGAAGACATGAAAAGGATCTGGGCTCCCTGGAGGATGAAGTACATCAGCGGCCAAAGCCAAAAGGATGAGCCGGGCTGCATCTTCTGCCTGAAGCCCAAACAGAAGAAGGATCAGGCAAATTTCATCCTGCACCGGGGCAAAAAGGCCTTTGTGATGATGAACCTTTATCCCTATACCAATGGGCACCTGATGATCGCGCCCTACCGGCATGCCGGCGACTTCACCAAACTAAGCGAGGCCGAACTGCTGGAGATGATGAAACTGTCACAGCTCTGCCAGAAGATCATGATAAAGACCATGCGGCCGGAAGGCTTTAACCTGGGCTTTAACCTGGGGAGGACGGCCGGGGCCGGAATCGCAGACCATGTCCACCTGCACTTAGTGCCGCGCTGGAACGGGGACACCAATTTTATGCCGGTGATCTCGGGAACCAAGATCATCTCCGAGGGGCTGGAGGAGACCTATGCCAAGCTGGCCGATGCTATAAAGAAGGTGAAATGAAAGAACTGAAGTATCTCTTATTGCTATTGCCGTTCCTCTTGGCCGGGTGCCGGGAGCAGCCCCGGTGGATGAAGGCCCTTCAAACCGGGGACAGATCAATGGTATCCTACCATCAGCCTGCCGCTCAGTTTTCACCGGTCAAACCGGACAAAGAGCAATCCCGGCTGATCGAACAGGCACAAAAACATTTTGCCGGACATCCAGGAATGCTGGCCGAGATCGCTTCCGGGCTTAAACGCCGGGAGAGGGAGATCATAGACGATCCGGAGACGGGAGCAGTGCTGGCCGACGGCCAGGGAAACCTGGCCATAACATATTTCGGCCGGTATGAAAGCCCCCAGATCATGGCAGGGGTGAAGGTCCTCCTGGTCTTCGACCAGAACCGCGACCTGTCAAAAATATTCGTCTACGAAGTACCTTTGGAATGAGGACGTCAAAGAAAAAGACGGTGGCGGTGGCCATGTCCGGCGGGGTGGACAGCAGCCTGGCCGCGGCCCTGCTGGCAAAGAAGGGGTACCGGGTGATAGGCCTGACCATGCGCCTGTTCTGCTATGAGGGAATAGACAATGAAAAGAACTGCTGTTCACTGAAGTCGATCGAGGCCGCCAGGCAGGCTGCCCAGCGTTTCGGCTTCCACCATTACGTGGTGGACTGCGAACAGGAATTCAAGTCTTCGGTCATCGACTATTTCATTGAACAATACCGGCAGGGCCGGACCCCCAACCCCTGCGTGGCCTGCAACCAGAATATCAAATTCGGTCTGCTGCTGAACAAGGCCAAAGGTCTGGGCTGCGATCTGATGGCCACCGGGCATTACGCCAGGATCAAGACCATCAAGGGACAACCGGTGCTGGCCCGGGGAAAGGACGCCAAAAAGGACCAGTCATATTTCCTATGGACACTCAGTAGAAAGCAATTAGGTTCGGTCATCTTTCCCCTGGGCGGGCTGGACAAGCAGAATGTCCGGGAGCTGGCCGAGGGCTACGGCCTGGAATCGGCCAAGCGGCCTGAGAGCCAGGAGATCTGCTTCATTCCCGAGGGGAAATACTCCGAATTCATGAAAAAGGCGATCGGCTCGAAGCCGGGTCCGATAGTCAACCAGCTGGGCCTGGTGCTGGGCCAGCACCAGGGCATAGCCAATTACACCATCGGCCAGCGGGGCGGGCTGGGCATAGCTTTGGGAAAGCCCCAGTATGTCGTTTCAATAGACGCAGCTTTGAACAAGATCACAGTAGGTGATGACAAAGAACTGATGACCGGCAGGCTTTTGGCTTCTGATGTAAACTGGATCGTTGAAAGACCCAAGAAGGCGGTCACGGCGCTGGTCAAGATCAGGCACCAGCACGCGGGAGCAGATGCAGAGATCAAAGCTCTTGACGGCCAGCGGGCGGAAGTGGTGTTCAAAAACCCGCAGAGGGCGGTGACGCCGGGGCAGTCGGTGGTGTTCTACAAAGGGGAATTGGTGCTGGGCGGGGGAGTAATTGTTTGAACGGGGAATTACCTGAATACTGAAAGGATATAGATATGCATATCAACAAATTGCGTGATCATCAATTCAATAACGATAAAACCATTAAGTTTCTGGAAGAAAAGTTAAATGATGGCAATTCTGCTATCCATAAACTGAGAGTTAGTTGTGTTGCGATAAGGGATGGTGAAAATTGGAGAAATGCTTTGCTATTATTCAGGTTTTTACTGGAAGGTGATAGACAAATTGAAGAAAGAGAAGTCTTTTATGATGATATACGATTTCATGAGTTTTATACGACTCCAAAACATATATTTGCATTCATTGAACAAATGAGGCAAGGCTCTATCGAACTTAATGGACAACGTATTCTTCTTGGTAGTGCAAATGAATTTTATAATAGAGTATTTATTCAAAAAGAGAATGAATATTCGAAACATCAAGGCAATTTTATTAGTGCCTCAAATAGGAACCAGGTAAGCATACCATATGATGTTTTAATAGCGCATAATAAACCATATTATAAAAACATATACCATGCTATAGAGAATAAAATTGGCATAAAGTTAAATAACAGCGATGCCAGATTGTTTACAACACATATTTTTATACCAGAAGATAAGGCTGAAATATTTATTGAAGCATACGAGGAAGAAAACAATAAACTTCTATTAACAATTAAAAGAAGAACGGAGGAAGCTTTTTTTATTCGTGGCGTGTATGAAGTAAATGGAGATTATCGTGAAATAGAAGAGGCTACAAAAGATAATAATATTGACATTGAATTTGGTGAAGATAGGTTGGAAAATATTAGAGATTTTGAAGTATTTATGTTAGATATTAACGATAATATCATTGACCATATTTATGCTGATTTACTTATAACTAAGCAATATTCATCTATTGAGGAGCTGCTTGCCGTAGGTGAAGGAGAAACAGTAGAGTATAAAATGTACATCAGGATAAAGGAAACAGATAAACTGCAGGATATTTATAAAACAACAATAGCTTTTGCCAACAGTTCTGGTGGTAACATATTGATAGGTATCAATGATTATGTTGATCCAGTAGGGATTGACAAAGGCATTACAAGCGATCCAGATATAACTGATCCTGGTATTGAGGCTAAATGCGATAAATACATAATACTTCTTAAAAAATATATTTCTGACAATATAAATGACTCTATACAGATAGAGTCTGACAAAATAAATTACAAGGGCATATGGTTAATTCATTTATTTATACATAAAGGGCTTAATACACCTTATGCAGATAAATCAAATAATATATGGATAAGGAAAGGATCTAGTAATAAGAAAGCTGATCCTAAAATGGATTTAAAGAACCTAGTTAAATAATAGTTATATTATAATACGGAGGTCGTAAAATGCCGAAGTTCCTGAAAGTCATTCTTATCATCACGGCCGTGCTGGCGGTGGTCTTCGTGGCCGCCGGGATAACCCTGAAGATGATCTTCACCCCGGAAAAACTGCGGGCCCTGATCATGCCCAAAATCGAGCAGGCGGTGGGCCGCAAGGTCACGGTCAAGGACTTCTCGCTTAAAGTCTGGACCGGGCTGGGGGTGGAGCTGGAGGGCATTGAACTGGCCAACGCCAAGGGCTTTGCCGAAAAACCGATGGTGAAGGTGGAATCCATTGTGCTCAAGGTCAACCTGCTGGGCCTGCTGAAGCGCCAGCTGGTGATCTCCAGCCTGGTGGTGGACAAGCCGGAGATCCTGATAGAGAAGGACATCAAGGGCGTCTTCAACTTCGACGACCTGATCAAGCCGGTGCCTGCCGGACAGAAGACCGCCCCGCCGCCCTCGTCCTCTCCGGTCTCCCTGGCCATGCAGTCCTTCCGCATCAAGGACGGCCGGTTCGAGTTCGAGGACAAACAGGGCAAGGTCAAAGCCGTGGCCTCCGGCATCAACGAGGAGCTGAGCCTGTCGGCCGACCTGAAGCTGGAGAACATCCGGACCAAGGGGACCATCAAAGTTACCGACATCACGGCCGAGGTGCCGGGGCTCAAGGTCAGCAAGATCTATGTCAACGTCAGCCACGACATCTCGATCAACCTGCCGAAAAAGCTCATCACCATCAACGACATCACCGTAGCCCCGCAGGGTATCGAGCTTTCGCTGGGCGGCACCGTGGCCGACTTCGACAGCCTGCCGGTGCTGGACCTGGCGCTTAAGACCACGGCCATCGAGATCAAGCAGATCATCAACGCCCTGCCGCCGGAGATCAAGGCCCAGGCAAAGGACGTCACCGCCACCGGCCAGATTGAGCTGGGATTGAAGATCACCGGGCAGATAGACCCCAAGGACCCAAAATCCCTGCCCAAGGTGGACGGCTCTATTGTCTTAAAGAACATCGGCATCAAGTACGCCATGCTGCCCAAGTCGGTCTCCGACGTCAATGGCCAGATCGCCTTCAGCGAGAAGGACCTGAACATCAAAAACATCTCGGCCAAGCTGGGCACGGCCGGACTTGCCCTGTCCTGCCTGGTGCAGGATTTTGAGAACCCCTATGTCAAGGCCGCCTTCAAGGGCAATTTTGACCTGGGCGAGGTCAAGGACTACGTGCCGCTGGAGGCCGGGATGAGCATGTCCGGAAAGATCGACGCCGACTTCAAGGCCGAGGGAAAGGTCAGGGACGTCAACAGCTTTAAGATGGACGGACGGATCGATCTCATAAAACTAAACTTCGCCACCGCGGCCCTGCTGAAGCCGGTCAGCGACATGAACGGCACGGTGCAGCTGACCAAGAACCTGATCAACATTCCGGACATCTCCTGCAAGATCGGGAAGTCCTCAATGTCCTTCACTGGCCAAGTCAAGAACTTCCTGAGCCTGGTGCCGGAACAGCCGGCCCCCAAAAAGGGCCAGGCCCCGGCGATGGTATTGCCCAAGCAGGGTAAGGCGGTGATCACCTTCGCCCTCAATTCCCCGCTCTTAGACCTGGACGAGATACTGCCCCCGATGCCAAAACCCGGACAGGCCGCAGGACAGAAAGCTGAAGTCAAGCCGGTCCCTGTGATGCTGCCCCTGCCCGACATGCTGATGGACGGCAAGGTGCGGATCGCCAAGATAAAATTCCTGAAGATGGACTTCGACAACCTGACCGGCACACTGACCATGGCCAACCGCAAGCTTAACCTGGACGGACAGGTCAACGTTTATTCCGGCAGGGTGCTGGGCACGGTCTGGGCCGACCTCAATGATCTCACCAAAATTGAATACCGGCTGGGGGCCAACGCCGAAAAGCTGGAGGCCAACGACTTTTTGACGGCCCTGACCCCGCTGGACAACCGGATGTACGCCAAGATGGACATCAAGGGCGACTTTGCCGGGCTGGCACCGGATAGCGCCCTGATCATGAAGAGTTTGAAGGGACAGGGCCGGGCCGTAACAGGCGAGGGCAAGATCACCAACTGGCCGATGCTGGGCGACATCCTCAGCTACTGCAAGCTGAGCGAGACCAGGGAGGTCGGCTTCCGCTCGCTATCCATGGGTTTCCGTATCGCGGACGAGAAGATATACCTGGACGACCTGCAGATGGCCAGCAGATTCGGGGATGTCAGCGTCTCCGGCAGTTCCACCTTCCTGGGTTTCCTGGATTACCGGGTGTCCATAACGCTGACCAAGGAGGAATCGGACAAGGTCAAGGCCAAGGGCGGCAACGTGGCCGGGCTGTTCACCAACAAGGAGGGCCGGGTGGTGCTGGACCTGCTGATCAAAGGACAGTCGCCCAAGCCGGGGATAGGGGTGGACACCCAGATGGCCCAGGCGCGATTGAAGGGAAAGGCCCAGGAAGAGATGGACAAAGCCAAACAGCAGGCGGCAGAAGCGGCCCAGAAACAGGCGGAGGAGTTGAAGAAGAAGGCGGCGGAAGAGGCCAAGAAGCTGTTCAAGTGGAAGTAGGATATTGCTTATCTGCAGATTTCGCAGATTATCACAGATTGAAATTTCAGCTTGTGTGCCATGAAAATCCTCCACGGTAAGGGGGAATATCCGGGTAACGCAAACGCAGCAAATGATTCTAGTAAACATAAAAGCCCGGCTTAACGCCGGGTTTTTTCTTTTACAAGCTACGGCATCCAAAGGCACAAAAAATATATATACATTGTCTCTTGACAAAATACGGATAAATGTGTATAATCAGAATAGTAAGAAAAATCAGAATACATATAAAGGAGCGCTTATGACCAAACAAAATAAAACCGGTTGTTGCGGGCCGGAGACCAAGATGATTGTCCTCAACAACTGTCAGATCGAGTCCATGCTCACCGTCGACAGCCGCGGGCAGATGGTGCTGCCCAAGGAGGTCAGGCAGCGGGCGGGGATCAAGACGGGCGATAAGCTTGGGCTTATTACCCTAGACAAGGGCGATGAGATGTGCTGTTTTTTGCTGATCAAAGCACATAAGTTGGCCGGACAGGTCAAAAATATCGTTGGACCGATCGTGGCCAGCGAGCCTGTAAAAGAAAAACCCAAAAGAAAGGGCTAAAACCATGGAAACTGGCCAAATTAAGCAAGAAGTGAGGCGGCAGTATGCTAAAATCGCTTCGGGAAAACGGACCGGTTGCGGCTGCCGTTGCGGCGATTTAGGCTGCACGACCGCAAGTGCCGGAATCGGGTATAGCGCAGATCAGCTGTCCAACATTCCGAAGGGCTCCGACATGGGCCTGGGTTGCGGCAACCCCCTGGCCATAGAATCCCTGCATCCCGGCGAGACGGTTTTGGACCTGGGCAGCGGCGGAGGCATAGACTGCTTTTTGGCGGCCAAGCAGGTCGGGGAAAATGGGAAGGTTATAGGCGTTGACATGACGCCGGAGATGATCGATTTAGCACGGGAGAATGCCGGGAAAGTAAATGCCACAAATGTTGAATTCCGGCTGGGCGAGATAGAGCATTTGCCGGTTGCCGATCAGTCCGTCGACGTGATCATTTCCAATTGCGTCATCAATCTCTCTCCGGACAAGCATCAGACCTTCGCTGAAGCCTATCGGGCGCTGAAACACGGCGGACGGTTGATGGTATCGGATATTGTGCTTACCCGGGAATTGCCGGAGAAAGTACGGGAGTCGGTGGAAAGTTACGTTGGCTGTGTGGCCGGGGCCGTTCTGAAGGACCATTACCTTAGGGCCGCCCGGGAGGCCGGCTTCAGCGAGGTTAAGGTAACCGGCGAAAGGCATTTTGCACCAGAGGACGTCTCGGTTATCGGTCCGGAAGCGGACAAAAAATATAAACTTACGAAGGATGAAGTCCGGCAAGTGCTGGCTTCCGTGGTCAGCGTTCAGGTGTTCGCCCGTAAACCACCAAAGAAATAAATTTAATAGTCCCAACTAAAAAGCCCATGGGCATCGTGCCTATGGGCTTTTTAGTTTTACTGGCATCGCTACTCCGTCTTCCTCCTACATCTCTCCATAGAGTCTTCGGCGAACATGATGGCGGATCGTCCCGACCTATCCGCCTCACAAAGCTATGGCCGGCGGTGTCCGCCGCATATCATGCCTTTTATAATGGCTTAGGCGAATAACCCCAACTTTGCCTGGAACGAAAAAGCCCCGGCAAAGTTAGCCGGGGTTCTCTTAACAAACATGGTAGCGCTACGGGGAATCGAACCCCGGTTTGATGGCTGAGAACCATCCGTCCTAGGCCACTAGACGATAGCGCCACGAAGACCTATATTTTATAACATTACGCCCCAAAAGTCAAGCCACTCTTTTGTCCTTGTATTTAAGGCCGTTTGGGTGTATACTTACATTAAGACGGCGGCCATTCAACCAAGAAAAAGCCGCGAATGTCCATAATCCACAAATTAGGGAATACCCAAGAGATGATGAAAAGTTTTAAGAAAGACAGCAAATTCGGCAAGAAGCCCTTCGGCCGCCCGGACAGGCCCGGCGGCGGCGGATTCGGCCGTCCTTCCGGCGGACGCCCCGCCTTTGACAAGCAGATGCATCCGGCGGTCTGTGACGAATGCGGCACCAACTGCGAAGTGCCCTTTAAGCCCACCGGGGGAAAGCCGATCTACTGCCGCGACTGTTTCCGAAAGATGGAAGGCCAGGAAGAACGCGCCCCCAGCCGCCCCGGCCAGTTCCGCCCGGGCAGGTTCTCACCTGCCTCCCGTCCCGACAGTTTCCGCCGGCCCGAAGCGGCCGCCGGAGCCAGTCCGGAAATGTTCAAGAAGGAATTGGCCCAGATAAACGCCAAGCTGGATCTGATCCTGAAGGCCCTGGAGGACGGGGAGATAGAGGAGATCGAGGAAGACGAGGAATAATTGATTCCTGGGAAAAGCGGCCGCGGCGAATGCTACGGTCGCTTTTTGCTTGTCGCTTTAACTTGTATGGAACTGTTATCATATAACTTTAACTTTGTGGAGAACATATCATGTTGAAAGAATTCAAGGAGTTCATCCTGCGGGGCAACGTGCTGGACCTGGCCGTGGCGGTGATCATCGGCGCGGCCTTCGGAAAGATCGTCTCCTCGCTGGTGGCCGACGTGCTGATGCCGCCCATCGGCCGGCTGGCCGGCAAGCTGGACTTCAGCAGCATCGTGATCCCGCTGGCCAAGCCAGAGGGAGTGGATCTGACCAAGCTGACCCTGAAGGCGGCCACCGACCTGGGCCTGCCGGTGATCAGGGTAGGGATGTTCCTCAACAACGTGATCGATTTTCTGATAGTGGCCTTCGTCATCTTCCTGGTGATCAAGCTGGTCAACCGGCTGCAGCGCAAAAAGGAAGCACCGCCAGCCGTACCCACCACCAGAGAATGTCCGTTCTGTGTGTCCGTCATCAGTCTCAAGGCCGTCAAATGTCCGAATTGCACCTCGGACCTGCCGGCGGTTCTTGCCAATAATTGAGCATACGTACAATATGGCAAAGATCAATAAAGCGGCCGCGGCGAAAGCCAGTGCCACTTTATGTTTGCTGGCATGGGGAGCTTTTGATTAACAGAAGGCGTAAGCTAAATCTTTTGGCAGAAAGGTGTATAATATTATTTTTGGTTATCGGACGGTTTATAAGCCTTAAGAAAATAATCTGAGGCTATGCTTGACAAATTGACATTTTTACATTATAATATAACTAACCGGTTAGTTAAATGGAGACATAATGATTTCGACCGAAAATTCCGGCGCAAAGAAGAAGATCCTGCGAGCAGCGGAACGGTTGTTTGCTCAGCATGGGTACGACGGCACCAGCGTCGATCAGATAGCCGCCCTGGCCCGGGTTAACAAGGCCCTGATCTATTACTACTATAAAAACAAGCAGGCCTTGCTGGCGGCCATGTTCGAATCTCTGATCGCCGATATCGGCGGGTCGCTTGATGCTGTCCTTGATCTAATTGGGGAAGCCCCTCCCCACGCAAATTCGCATATTATGCGTCCGATGGTGACGCAAATAATAGAATATCTCGACACCAAGAAAAGCGTGGTCCGGATCCTGATGATGGAATCGCTGAAGACGGACGATGAGGATCCGATGTTGTTCCGCCTTATTGAACGGTTGATGTCCGACATGGTGAAAAAGCTGGCTTCCCGGGGTATCATACTTGACCACGATTACCAGCAGACCCTGCTCGAGGAGTTCTTCACCGGGACCCTGCCGCTGGCTGCGTTTGTTGTTTACCATGACCAGTGGAAAAAACACTTCAAAATACGCGAGAGCGATCTCAAACAGCGGTTCATTGACATGTTCATGGACATCCACGTGCACCACAGTCACAAACGAAGTTTTGGACCGAAAGGAGAAAAACCATGAGGCGATTATTGCCGATGCTCACTGTACTAACGACGTTGGTTGCACCGCTGGCGGCCCAGGACCAAGCCCGGGCGATAGTGGAAAAGGTTGACCAACTTTACCGCAGCCGCTCCAGCCGGGCAGTGGTGGAGATGGAGATCACCACCCCCAACTGGCAACGCACCCTGGGCATCACCGCCTGGTCCAAGGGTACTGATCGCACCTTCATCATCATCAACGAACCCAAAAAGGAGAGGGGGACGGCCACCCTGCGCATCGGAAATGAGATGTGGAACTATCTGCCGGCCACCGACAAGGTGATCAAGATCCCCCCCTCGATGATGATGGGCTCCTGGATGGGGTCGGACTTCAACAATGATGATCTGGTCAAAGAATCATCGATGCTGGAGGACTATACTTATCGAATCATTGTGCCTGAAATGCCCGTAGCCGGGGAGGTTTATGTGGAAATGATTCCGAAGAAGGATGCCGTGATTGTATGGGGCATGGTAATACTGGTGGTGCGTGACAATGATTATCTTCCCTTGCGCCAGGAATACTACGTCGATAATGGAGCTTTAATGAGAGAGATGACCTTCTCTGCGATCAAAACAATGGGCGGAAAAACAATACCCACCGTGATGGAGCTTGTACCCAGGAACAAACCGGGCAACCGCACCGTCATAACCTATAAACGGATCGAATTTGACCTGCCTCTTAGGGATGATATCTTCACCCAGCGGAACCTGAAAAAAGGGAACTGAACAAGGCATGATACTAAACCTCGCGATCCGAAACGTGTTCCGCCAAAAAAGGCGGAGCCTGCTGACCATCCTGACCATGGTGGGCGGTCTGGCATTGGCGGCCGTCACCGTCGGCTGGGTGGACGGCAGCTACAATTACTTGATAAATATCTTTACCCGTAACATAACTGGCCACCTGCAGGTGCACGCTTACGGCTATCTCGACCGGCCTTCCCTTTACAAGACCATCGATGATTACGAATCGGTCGGCCGGATCATCGAACAGGATAAATACGCCCATTCATGGGCGCCGCGCTTGTATGCGGCGGGCCTGGCATCGGTGGGTGAAAAAAGCACTGCGGTGGAGATCATCGGCATTCAACCCACCCGGGAGCAGGCGACCTTGGGCTTCTCAGCCCGGGTCAAACAGGGACAGGCGCTGACAGATGAGCCGGACGGTGAAGCGGTAATAGGCAAGGGCCTGTCGGTGATACTAAAAGCCGGACTGGACAGCACGATCGTGATCGTATCGCAGGCGGCGGACGGATCGATAGCCAACGACCGGTTCCGAATATGCGGCATCATCGAGACCGGGGATGAACAGGCGGACAGGATGGCCCTGTACCTGAATATCGGCGATGCTCAGCGCCTGCTGGCCCTGGAGGGCAAAACCCACCAGCTGGTGGTGGTGGCAAAAAAACTGGAACAGACGGAGCGGCTGGTCAATGACCTGCGCCGGGGGTTGAACGGCAGGGGCCTTGATATCCAGCCCTGGCAGGTGGTGGCCAGGGCCTTCTACCAGAGCATGGAGGCAGACAAGCGGGGGCACAACATCATGCTGCTGGTGATCATGCTGATCGTGGCGGTGGGAGTGCTCAATACCGTGCTGATGTCGGTGCTGGAGCGGACCCGAGAGTACGGCGTGCTGCGCGCGGTCGGCACCCGGCCAGGACAGATATTCAGGCTGGTGGTGGCCGAGGTGATGGTGCTGGCGCTGATCAGCATCGTCCTCGGCACCCTGCTGGGACTGGCCGGCAACTGGGTCATGTCGCTCCGGGGGATAAAGTTCCCCCCCACCGACATCGGGGGGATAACCTTCGACACCATGAAGGGCGAGGTCACCGCCAAAAGCGTCTACTACCCGGCCCTGCTGGTGCTGCTGGCTTCGTTCCTGGTCAGCATCTTCCCCGCCCGGCGGGCGGCCCGGATAGAGCCGGCCAAGGCCATGAGGATACACTGACATGCTCTCTTTTATGAAACTTGCCTGGCGGAACTTGTTCCGCAACAAACGCCGGACGCTGATCGCCGGCCTGGCCCTGGGGCTGGGCCTGGCGGCCATGATCTTCGTCGACGCCCTGGTGATCGGCACCGTGGACAACATGGTCCGCCTGGCCACCTCGTCCTTCATGGGCGAGGCCCAGATAATGAACCGGGAGTTCCGCGCCTCCCAGGCGGTGGAAGCGGTGATCGCCGATGCTCCGGCCGTTCTGAGCGGCCTTAAGAACGAACGGTTGGTGGAGAATTATGCCCCCCGGGTCCTGTCTCTGGCCATGATAACCTCGCCGGCCAATGTCAGCTCCGTCCAGCTGGTGGGGGTTTCGCCGGAGCAGGAGAAACACCTTTCCAAGATCGACGATGCGGTGGCCCAGGGGGCGTTCTTCTCCGGCGGGGACGAGCGCGACATCGTCATCGGCGTCAAGCTGGCCGAGGTCCTGGAAGCCGGGCTGGGCGACCGGGTGGTCCTGACCGTTGCCCAGGCCAACAGCGGCGACCTTTCCCAGGAGCTGTTTAGGATCTCCGGGATCTTCGACATCAGGGACCGGACCTTGAACGGCGGGCTGGCCTTCGTCCGTCTGGGCACCGCCCAAAGGATGCTGGGCATCGGCCAGGGGATCCATCAGGTGGCCGTCAAGTTCCGGGATCCGCAGTCGGCTTCCGACACCTCCCTGCCCTTCTGGGGGGAGTATTCCAGGGACGGCAACCTGGCCCTGTCCTGGGGCCGGTTGATGCCGGAGCTGCAGTCCATGATCGGGATGTCCGGCTATGCCACCATGTTCATCGGCGTGGTGCTGGTCGGGGTGGTGGCCTTCGTGATCCTCAACACCCTGTTCATGTCCATCTTCGAGCGGATGTTCGAGTTCGGAGTGCTGCGGGCCCTGGGCACCAGACCCAGCGGCATCGCCCAGCTGATACTGTTCGAAGCCGGGGCGCTGGCCGCCATCAGCATCATCATCGGCTGCGCCCTGGCCCTGGCCCTGACAGCGGTCTTCTCGGTGACCGGGATCAACTACAGCGGCACCGAGTTCTACGGTATGGCCCTCCGGGAACTAATCTACCCGGTGATTACCCCAAGGCAGTACCTCCTGTTCCCCTTGTATATCCTGCTTTTCACGGTCATGATCGGCATCTATCCCGCCATCCATGCGGCCCGGATACCGCCGGCCCAAGCCATGAGGAAGAGTTTTTAACTTGAAATCAATTTGACCCCGAAAGGATATCGAGTATCATGAAACACTTCGACCACAACGAGCATGTGATGCTGGCCCGGGGATTGGTGAAGACCTACGATGACGGCGGCATCCCGGTGGAGGCGGTACGGGGCATCGACCTGACCATTCACCGGGGAGAGTTCGCCGCCCTGGTCGGTCCCTCCGGTTCCGGCAAGACCACATTCTTGAACCTGATCTCCGGGCTTGACAAACCCTCCAGCGGTTCCGTTTCCCTGGGCGGCCGGGACATCTCCAAAATGAGCGGTGCCGAACTGTCCGATTTCAGGCGCGATAACATCGGTTTCATCTTCCAAGCCTACAACCTTATCCCGGTACTGACCGTGGAGGAGAACGTGGAGTACGTGATTCTGCTACAGGGAATGCCCAAGGATAAGCGCCGTGCCAGGGTGACCGAGATCCTCCATGATGTGGGGCTGGAGGGCTACGGGGACCGCCTGCCCCCCAAACTGTCCGGGGGCCAGCAGCAGAGGGTGGCGGTGGCCCGGGCCATGGCCGCCAATCCGGCCATCATCCTGGCTGACGAACCGACCGCCAACCTGGACTCCAGGACGGCCGAGGCCCTGATGGAGATGATGCACGAACTGAACCACCGGACCAAGATGACCTTTCTGTTCTCCACCCACGACAAGCTGGTGATGGACAAGGCCGAAAGGATAATAACCATCAAAGACGGACGGATTGCTTCGGATATTGAAAAATGACGTTTCCAATGTCCCGGATAATGAAGTTTCTGCGCCCAGCCGGGTTGGTTGGGTTCATCGGCCTGCTGGCCTTGTTCCCGATGTCCCAATACGCCCAGGCATCGACGATCACGCTTAACGGCTACAACAAGACCTTTGCACTGGTTGAGCAGCCAGCCCTGATTGCCGGTCTGCCGCGTCAGTCTGGATCGTGGACGGTATTCGACGCCCTGCGGCTGAAGATTGCCTGGAAACCGCGCGAATCTTTCTCTTTCAATACCGCCTATGGGATGGCGCCCAAGCTCTCAAATCCCTTTAGTGTGAATGCAGGGAGCACTCTGGCCGATCCCCGGCAGTACCGGGTCAATGACACCCGCCCCAGATTGTATCCATGGAAAACGATCGCTGGCGGTCATGTTACCGTCAGGCATAACCTTGACCGTGCATATGTCCGGCTTAGCTTCGACCGCGCCGACCTGTTCGTCGGCCGCCAGGCCATAGCTTGGGGCAGCGCCAGGATCGTAAACCCCACTGACGTGATTGCACCCTATCCATTCGGGGAACTCGACACCGAGGAGAGAATCGGGGTGGATGCGGTGCGGGTGGTAGTGCCCGTGGATGAACAGGGCGAACTTAATGCTGGTTACATAGCAGGCAGAAATGCGGATATAGCCAAAAGTGCTGTCTTTCTAAGAGGGAAGATAGGTTTAGCCAGAACCGACGTGACTGTTAGCGTTACAAAGTACAAGCGGAATCTGGTGGCGGGATTGGATCTGGCCCGGGCCATTGCCGGGGCCGGAACCTGGCTGGAAACGGCTTATACTCGCTATGACATCGATCATGATTACGTATGCGGCCTTGAATCGTTTCGCTTATCCTGCGGTCTTGACTATAGAATTAATGAAAAACTCTACGCCTTCATCGAATACCATTACAATGGTGATGGTGAATCCTATGTCGCAAATTACGGACCTTCCGTCTCGAAACCAGGTTATCGCAACGGCCCGGTTTATCTGATGGGCAGGCATTATGCGATCCCGGCAGTTTCGTACCAGATCACTCCGCTGATTACTTCCATCACGAATCCGCTGATCAATATCAACGACGGATCGTTTCTTCTTTCCCAACAATTTGAGTATAACACCACTCAAGATACCTACTTATCGCTGGGGGGGTACTGGGGTTTTGGGAAAATCCCAATTATTTTGATGCCAGCGATGGCGGTGATACCCCGTTCTGAGTTTGGTGGTTATTCTAAAAGTGTTAATATTTCATTTGGGGCCTATTTTTAAGTATTTGAAGCTGATCCTGATGACCAGGCTGTCTACCTTGCTGACCCTGTTCTTCGTCCCGGCCCTGCACATGTTTTCTTAACTGCGGATCAAGCGGAAGAAGGAGAACGGTATCTAACGGTTTAAACATTCCCAGAACTTGTCTTGTTTTAATAGCCGACCGAAATGTTCGCTGGCAACGGGAATGGTTTGATATTTTAAATTATGAAATCTTTTTTAGGTTCGCTTTAAAGCGGTTGACAAAAGTGGTTTTTTTAGGTTATAATTAAAAGATATCAGGGACTAAAAGGCTTGATGTCCCTGATGCTGTTTTTAAGACTTAAAAAAATATTCACTGGGGGATCGTCCAACGGCAGGACACATGGCTCTGGACCATGGTATCGGGGTTCGAATCCCTGTCCCCCAGCCACTTAGAACGGGTAGGCCCTTTAGCGAAAAAGCTAAAGGGCTTTTTGTATGTGGGACAAAGGGTTGCGTTAAGTAGAGTGTAGTTCGAAGCTACCAAGCCAGCCAGCTTAGCCTGTTCTGAGGGGTTCCCTTTCAAGTATAATTTTGGCAACACTTTAGCGAGTTCGAAGGTTTTGCTGAGTATTTCCTGGCCGTTTTTATTAACCTCTGAAGTAGCGTCCAATTGCTGCTTAAGCTCGACAATCTGGTTTTTATATTCTTTTTCTTTGCGTCTAAAATCTTCCTCTTCGATTTCTTTGTCGAACTTAGCATCAATAAGTTTATCCAGCCGCCGCTGCATCCGTTCAAATTCCCTCTTATTGGCTTCTTTTTTGGTCTCAATAAATTTTTCTTTTTTATTGAGACTTTCGCCCAGGGCTTTTGACAGCAAAGACTGGATATCCTCCGGTATCTGAATTTTGCTTATGGACTCAAACAACTGCTTAGCCACGTAATCTTCTGTCAGGTAGTGCTGCCCCTTATGCCTTCCCTTGGAGAAAGTGCAGTGATAATAGATATGTTTATTTTTCTTTATCTCTGCAATCACCTTGCTCCCACAGACCCCGCAAGTCATCAGGTTAGTAAAGGCAAAATTTTTTCTTTGAATCGAATAATGATTTTTACCCTGTAACACTTCCTGTGCTTTGTCAAATAGTTCCTTGCTGATAAGTGGCACATGGCTCCCCATATATTTTTTCCCGCCCCAAGTAAATACTCCATAGTAAACTGTGTTATGCAGCATCCTGTGAATTGAACTCTTGTCAGCCATTTGCTTGCCCCGGCTTCGGAATCCTTCCTTATAGAGTGTCTGGGAAACCATTTTTATAGAGTTTGACCCCGACGCTACCATTTCAAATGCCCGCCTTACATAGGGAGCGAGGTCATGGTCGATTTCAATCGTTTTAAGTTTAAGGTTGTTGACATAACCTATAGGAGCATAGGATGGATAAAGACCCTGCTCGGCTTTTTCTGTCTGACCAATGCTGGCTCTTTTAGAAGTGTCAAGGGATGACTTTTTGGCCACGGCAACTTCAATGTCCAGCATAAAGATGTCATCAGAGCCAGAATCTTTGTTTATTAATTTATTAGACCGGGAGAAATGGATTGTCTTGCCATAGAATTTAATCAGGTCGTTTACTTTCATTTTATCTAAATCGTTCCTGGTCATCCTGTCGGCAATGTCAAATATGATATGCTCAATCTCCGGGTGTTTTTTGGCATAGTCAATCATCAGGTTGAACGAAGTCCGAGAGACGCTCCAGGCGGACTCGGACACCTTCCATCTTTTGACGATTTCCAAGCCCTTCCGTTTGGCATATTCAAGCCCCAGCTTCTCCTGGGCGTCCAAAGAGAAACCTTCCATTTCTTGCTCTTTGGTGGAAACCCTGACATATAGGAGCGCCTTGTTCATGCTTTCACCTTCTTGCCTTTCTGGGCCAGGAATTTCTCAATATGGTAGCGTTGGATTGGTCTGGGCATAGCTTTACCATTGAACCATCTGTTGATGGTTGGAAATGAGACTTCCAGGAGCTGGGCCAGCTGTTGCTGCGTTATTCTGTTTTCCAGCCTGAAAATATTGAGTTCTTCAATTAATTTATCCATATATCACATTATATCATATTATATCGTTTAACACAAGAGGTATTAACAGCTAATTTGTGGCACTGTCCGGATTGTTGTATTTCCGGGCCAGGTAAAAGCAATACTCGTGGAGATTAACCATGTTGTCAATGCACTCCTCGGCATCAGCGTGGGTTAACTTCACATCCGAATAGGGTTGCAAGACCAAAATAGTTTGGTCTAACAACTCTATAGAATATTTATGTGGTGAATGGCTTTCGGACATAACGTTGGACTTAGGTTTTACCTCGATATCATTTAATTACCAGGTTAGTGACAATTGTATATTTCCTGTTTTCCATCTTTGACCATCGCCGGGGGTCATTATTATCGGCCTCAATTGTTCTGTCTACGATTTCCCGAGCCCGCCGTTGGCTTAAAAACACAGTTGGATTACCACCCCGGCCCAATAACCAGTCTCTGCCCATCCGCAGATACTCACGCAACATTTCCCCGCTGGGTCGCCTGGCTTCAACAAGAACGATATAGCCTCGTTGCATTACTTGATGGTCGCCTTTCATAAATTCTCCTTTTTGAAGCGCAGTCAATTGCGGGCACCCGAATGTTATAAGTTATTGCTGACAATACCATTGGTAATTGATATTTATAATAGTGCTTCAACAAAGATTCTTACGGTGGTTCGGCATTGCTATTGAATTATGGTGTTAGGCCGAGATTAACATTGTCGTTGTTTGGTCGTCTATTTGTGTTATTCTGTCGGTCACTCGAGCGATTCTTTAACGAAGTAATTGTATATTTACTGTTTGTCAGCGCTGGCTTTCCAGCAATAGTGAGACACTCGTGGTTCATCAAAACTGATTTAGTATCATCCTTTAATGTGCACAAAATCCTGCGCCATTGTATTCCAGTGCTGTTCTGCTTTATGAAAAGCAATACTTTTAGAAGGAGCTGTCTGGGATTTGCCAGATATTCTTTGCGCCAAACCACGAAGCATTTTTTCCCTACAATATCACAGTCGGCTATTCTTTCAGCCTCATAGTTCGGCCTGCTATGTGTCATAACTTCTATGACCAATTTATTATTACCAATGACCGTAAAATCTGGAGTTATGCTTTTACCAGAAGGTAATATATAGCTTCTATTCTTTTTGTTACTTGTGAATTCAATGACCTGATGCCCAAGAAAATTCTGGAATTCTCTCTCAAAAGAATTTGGTTCTTTAAAAAGTTTCCCTTGAAGGCGTATCTTCTGTATCCTTATTTTGTGCCTTTCCTTTTGTCCTGGTCTCGCCCATAAAGCCGGGGCTCCTCTAATGCCGCCCATAGAAGAAAGATTCGGATATTTTTCGATTGCTTTCTGATGCCCCACCTTAGCACATTCTGTTCTCTCCTCTTTCGTTCTGGAATTGTTTACAGTAACGATTGTCTTTTTTATGGCTTTCTTATGCTCACTGGACATGGTTGAACCAAAACGAGCAGCATATTCTTTACGTTTTCTAATGCCCATATTATGCAACCCCGGACATAAGGCTATGTGTGATTGCTGGATGGTGCCAAATGTCCTGCCACACCCGGCACATTGTATTGTTGACCCAAGAACTCTTTCTGTCATTTTAAACTCCTTTGTTAAGGTTAGTGAGGACATCATGGTCAGGTCGGTATTTGCGCTGCATTTACTCACACTTACTCTTTGTTATCATCCAGGCTCTTTATCCCAGGCATCTTACGGTCATCCCGTAAGTTCAGACTATATCATCATCCTGCTATTTTGCAGGAGCTTTGCGCTCGTGTGGATTTCGACCACTGGGTCTTTGGTCTACTTTCCTTAGTCGTTGAACCTTCCAGACATTACTGCCTGGCTTGGCTGCTGATTCCCCTACGCTATTGCGTATTCGGGGTTCCAGCAATTCACAAAGTTTATTAGTAAAGAGGTTACCCTCTTAGCAGCCCATGAGAGCCCAGGCTGCACGGAGACAATGTCGTTCGCTATCAGAGTGGGCCACACCCTGCGAACGGTCGGGAACAGGTATTTGACGTAGGTCGCCAAATCCCCGGTGGTCGTGGAATCCTCTTGCAGCTTCTTCAGCTGGCCTTCCGATGACCGTGCCTGGTTCTCGAACAGAAGAGCCATCGTCCGCTGTTTGGACGGTGACCATGAACTCTCCATTAGGGGAGTCCATTTCTTCTGACAATAGCCGACATAGCCCTCGTCAGTCAGGGGATTCACAAATGGATTCAGTTTTCTTTGTTCCATGATTGTGATTCCTTGTTATTGTTGTTTGGGTTTAATAGGTATGAACGCTTACTTTTTGCCGCCCGAAAGAGCTAACACTTCGTTCACGTCCACGCCTATGGTTTTGAGTTCCTCGTTGAGTGCTTCCGCTTGCCCGGATTCCTGGGTATTATCTTTTCCGGATTCGTCCAAGGCGTTGTTATCGCTCTCCGGCCTTAGTCCCCGCTTCAGGCCGTCGCCGATTCTCTTGAACTCCTCCGAAGGGGTCTTCTGGGATTCGATGAGGTCATCCACCTTCTCCTTGGTGTCCGGTTGCTGCTGTTCGAACATCTTCCGGATTCTGGT
This sequence comes from candidate division TA06 bacterium, assembly GCA_016235665.1. Lineage (NCBI taxonomy): Bacteria > candidate division TA06 bacterium. The sequence goes on from JACRJI010000012.1 coordinate 86,417, forward strand.
TGCCCTCGGATTGCCGTTGAGCTTCTGCTCCATGTAGTCTCTCAGCCCTAAGTCCTGAAACAGAGATACAGTCCGCTTTTGAGGCGGCAGCACAATTATAACTTTGCCCCTTCATTTAAATTCTGCGTGAGATTCATTTCCACATTCATTTTTTCAACACTTTTCTAACACATTGCGTTTTTGCGAGATAGACCGACAAAAAAAGACAGGAAAATGAATTTCCTGCCTTGACAGACAATAAAAAACGGGTGCCCCTTACGGGCACCCGTTTTTTAAGCCATTAATCAGCACTTAGTTAGGTCTATTTTATAGCCGAGATTATTATGCGGGAGTATGTTATATTTCACTTTTTTCTTAAAACAATTTCGTATGTCTGAAATATACTTGGGTATTGTTTCCATGTCTCCAGGCTTTTTTCGCCCGGCCCACATTATTTCTATTAGTGCTTGCTTGCTGTAATATTTACCTGGATGCTCCATAAATATTATTAGCAATTTCCCATGTCGTTTCTTTAATTTAACTATTTTATTTCGATAAAATATTTCAAATTTCTCATTAATAACTATTGGATAAATTTCATCACTGTAAACATGTGCTTTGGCCTTTGACTTTTCTATTATTACATTTAGTTTTTTGTCAATATTCCTATATTTCTTTTTTATTTTTTTAATTTCTTTAGTAATTGAAGATATGTCTACCTTTATCCAATAATTTTTTGTATTGTTCTTTTTAGGGAAACCACCCCTCAGCAAAGCCACACTTCCCGGTGGTGTTATTTCACAAAATCCTTCGTCTGCAAAAGTAGCAAGAACCTTCATTTGTTTATCTTTTGAATACTGAACGGTTGGGCCTCGTTTAAAGGTAATGGAAATGAATGGTGACTTGGTCTTGCTCAATGCCTTTTCATTGTTAATTTGGGAGAGAACCCAATATCTCAAATAATCAGTATTATACTTCATGGTTAGTAATTCCACTCTGTATGGCTAATAGGCATTCGATTCAACTTCTCCTTGCTCTGTCTCCAGGATGGCAGGTGCTTGTCCATGAGAGCTACAAACACCTCATTGTGGTTACGCTCCAGCAGGTGAACCATTTCATGCACAATGATATATTCCAGGCATTCCAGGGGCTTCCTGGCCAGCTCTAAGTTAATCCATATCCTCCCAACCTTGCGGTTGCAGGTGCCCCACCGGGTTCTCATCTTCTTGATTCCGAATTCCGCCACGGTCACGTTCAGCTTCTCTTCCCAGATAGAAATAAACGTTGGGATAATATCTCTTAACTGCTGGCGCTGCCAGTCCTGTAAAATGATATGTTTTTGTTCGAGGGATGTTCCTTTTCTTACCTGGAGTAGAAGGGTCTCGTGTTGGATGGTCACGGCTGGTTTGGCGTCAGCCTCCACAACCTTTAACAGATACCGCTTGCCTAAAAAGAAATGGCTCTCCCGGCTTAGGTATTCCCTGGGGGTCTCCCGCTGCTGGCTGCGTATCTTTAACTGCTTTTTCTTAATCCAGCCCATTTTGGAGATGGCGAACATCTTGATGGTCTCCAAGTCCATCCGTAACGGGGCCGATATCCTGACCCGTCCAGCAGGAGGGTAGACACTTAAGTGGACGTTCTTGATGTGCTTCTGAACTACGTCAATGCTGATATCACCCAATACAATGTGTTCCATCTAATATTCCCGCTGCTGTTTGATGATGGGGAATATTCTTTCCACCTCTTTAACGTCGTGAAGTATATTTAGCAGTTCGCTCTTGATGAGGTTCTCTTTTCTTTCGTCACCCTTCCAGTCGGCCTGTTTTACTCTTTTGACTACCTCGTCGACTCGAAGGGCGAGCTTCTCATCATTGCCAAGGTTGTGGTATAGCGCTCTTTGCTCGTTGGTCTGAAGAGTCTTGGGCAAATCATCCCTGACCAGGTTACAGACTCGCTTGGCCAGGTCAGCCATCTTTTTAAGATATTGTTCGTAGCTGATTTTCTTCTGTTTTAGCTCGGCAATGATGGTGTTCAGCAATTTGCTCATCTCGTCGAAATAGGCGGGGTCTATCAGATGTTCCTTGACTATTTTCTGCCGGATATTGTTCTCGATGGTCTCAGCCACGGCTTCCTTGCTGCTTCTGATGCCTTCCGGCAGCTTTTTAATGGCTTCCGCTATGCCGGTGTTGACTATCAAATCCAGCAGAGATTGACCCTCAAAGGGGTCTATTCTTTTGCTTTCACTGGCCTGGATGAAGTTGTCTATCAGGTAGCGCATATCCGCTTCGAAGGTCTTCAAGTCCAGGGTCTCGCCGCTGGCCTTGCGGATGATTTCCCGTAGCCTTAGGTAATTATCCAGAGACTTCTTGATATCGTTCGTTTGTTTGGCGGTATACCCGGCCTGCGGCATCTCGTCGGCTATGTTGGCATAAGCCCGGATTAAAGACACAGTGTGCTTGTATAAGGCGGTGCGCCGGTTCTCAGTGGCCTTTAAATCTTCAGGGTTTTCGGGGTTGCCACAAAAATAGCGGATATAATTCAAATCGGTCTTGGGGGAGGACACGTCATTGCAGACCAGAGCAATGCTCTCCAGGGCCTCATCCAGCCGTTCCCGGCCCTTGGTTAGGCGGTCTTTTAGGATGATGTCGCAATCTTCTTTGTTGAAATTATCGTAATCCAGCTCGGAGGTATAAACCGAAACAGCGTCCTCAACCTTGGTGAACAATTCCTTATAGTCAACGATATAGCCGAATTCCTTGTCGTCAGTGTCCAAACGGTTAACCCGGCAGATAGCCTGGAACAGGCCGTGGTCTTGCATGGCCTTGTCGATGTAGAGATAGGTGCAGGGAGGGGCGTCAAACCCGGTTAAAAGCTTATCCACCACAATCAGCAATTTCATGTTGGCCGGTTCCGACAGGAACTTGGATTTGGCCGCTTTCTCATATTTGTCGCAGTCCTGACCGGCAAGCAAAGACATGTATGTATTGTAGATGTATTCCTTTTCGGTATCGGTATTCTCTCCGGTATCTTCGGTGACGATGTCCCGGTAGGAGGGATTGTAGGAGGTAATGAGTGCGCATTTGCCCCTCAGCTCGGAGTGCTGGAACAATTCGTAGTATTTGGCAGCCTCGTAAATGCTGCCCGCCACCAACAGGGCGTTCCCGGAGTCCGAGCTGATACGGGTTTTGGTGTTAAAGTCGACCACGATGTCGTTCACTATCTGCTGCATCCGGTTTTTGGAGCTGAGCACCCGCTGCATGGTGCCCCATTTCTTCTTGAGCTCCGACTTCTGGAAGTCGTTCAACCCGGATGTTTTGGCCGCAAACCAGGTGTCGATACGTTCCTGGGATGAGATTCGCTGTTCGATGTCACGGGCCTCATACATCAAGTCCAGGATAACCTCGTCTTCCACAGCCTCGTTGAACTTGTAGGTATGGATGTATTTGCCGAATACCTCCAGGCTGGTCTGTTTGTCTTTCTTTAAGAGCGGGGTGCCGGTAAAACCTATGAATATGGCGCTGGGCAGCAGGGCCTTCATCACCTGGTGCAGTTTACCGCCTTGGCTGCGGTGGCACTCGTCCACAAAAACCACCAGCTCGCCGACCGTTTTCGAGGGTGCGCTTTGGAGCTCTTCAATAAAGGCATCGAAGTTGTCCACGTTACGTTTGCCGAACTTATGCACCAGGGAACAGAGCAGCCTGGGCTTGGCCCTGCCCAACTGGGCCATCAAATCTTTTCCGCTTTTGGTGCGGTATATCCCTTCGCCACTCTCCTTAAAGACCCGCTCAATCTGCTCGTCCAGCTCCTCCCGGTCGGTGATGATGGCTACCCTGGCTTTGTGGTTGTTCTCCAATATCCATTTGGCCAGAAGCACCATCACGATGCTTTTTCCGCTCCCCTGGGTATGCCAGATGATTCCGCCTTCCTTTTTGCGCAGGCTGGATTGAGCGGCCTTGATTGCGAAATACTGGTGGACACGGGGCAATTTTTTAGTCCCGCCCTCGAACAGCACGAAATCGTAAATCAGCTCCAGCAGCCTCTGCTTGCTGCACATCTTGAGGAGGTATTTATCCAGCTGGTAGAGGCCCTCGTCTGTCTCGCCTTCTTTCCAGCGCAGGAAATACTTCTCCCTGGTGCCGATGGTGCCATAGCGCAACCCTTCGCTGTCGTTTCCGGCAAATACAAACTGGACGGTGCTGAAGAACGGCTGGATGAATTCTTTTTGTTGGTTCCCAATATTCTGGCGTATGCCTTCCCCGATATTCACCGTGCTGCGTTTGAGCTCCAAAACCCCAACGGCAATTCCGTTCACGTAGATGACGATGTCCGGGCGTTTCTCATGATTGCCAAAGACGGTCACTTCTTCGGCTATGGCAAAATGGTTGGCCTCCGGGTTCTTCCAGTCAATCAGTTGAACCGGCTCGTATTTGTCGCTGGCCCTGGCTTTTACGTCCACGCCATACCGCAGGAAGCTATAGGTGTTCTTGTTGTTGGTATAAAGGCTCTCGTGGTAATTGTTGGCGGTAGCCAGCAGTTTGGTAACGGCCCGGTTGATGAGCGTCTTATTAGTCCCTCTGCCCGTAAGAAACTTGCGCAACAGGTCTTCTTCGATATTGCTGTTGTTGGGCCTGTCTTCCCAATTGCCCAAATAGTCGTAGTTCAATTGTTCCCGGAACAACTGCACAATACGATTCTGGGTAATTCGTTCGGGCTGACCTATCTGGCTCATATTAGCTCTTAAATAGTTTAAAGCTTACCTGGTATCGGTAAAAGTCAATATTGTTGGTCACCGACAAGGCCCTCTTAATCCTCAAATCTTCCTCCAGGGCAATGATAACGCCCCGGACGGTCTGGTTATCTTCGGCCAGCTCCTCCAGGACATAGCCCATGTAGCGCTGGATTTGGCCTACCACGCTATCGCTGGCCCGGCCTTTCTTAAGTTCAACCACCAGTAGTTTTCTCTTGTCCTTGCTGATGGCCAGGATGTCAATGGGGCCGGTATCGCTGGGATATTGCTGGCCCACCAGTTCGCCTTCTTCCTCGTAAATATCATACTCTTTGCCTAACTCGGTTTGCTTCCAGTTCTGCACCAGGAAATCCTCCAGGTGTTTTTCCATTACAAATTCCGCCGGGTCTTCTACTGTCTCGTCCGTGGATGTAATAACGGGCGGTCTATTTCCGCCAATTAGGAGTTCTATTTCCTCGGCATATTTTGTAACCTCGCTCACTGCGCCAATGGAGCCGGTTGAATTTCTTAAGGCTTCGCTCATGGTCGACCGTTCGATGGCCTTAGGAAACCATTTTACCGTCCTCCGGTGGGGCAACGTGCCTCCGGGATGGTAGTCATAGCTGTCCAGAACTTCGCCCACGTAATAGCTGCCCTGGCCGTTGGGACAAAGAACCAAATCTCCGTTATTGATTCCCTTGGCGATAGTCCACAAGAACCCGCAGGAAAGGCCCGCCGCTACTTTGCTTTTGCCGGGGTGCTTTTCCAGCCATAGCGGGATAAATTTCTTATTGAACTCCCGCCAGTTGTCGGGCAATTGGCCGGTAAGGTTCATGGCAATGTCATAATCTGCGCCGATAAAATTGCCTTTAAAGCATTCATCAAAGTGGATGCTTTTGGCCCCCAGCATTATCCTGAAATATCTTTTCATACTAACCTTATTTTGCCGGTTAATAATTGCTGCATCATGCCTTGTTTAAACATTTTGCTTTTTTTGTATTTCGTTTCCAAGATGGCAATCTCTGTGTCCATGTCACCGAGAATGTTGGCGATGTAAGTTTGCTCTTTTAGTATTGGTATAATGAAATCCATATCTCGTATGTATTTAAAATGCCTATTGTAACCTGTATTGGGGATTTCTTTTGTCAAAAGCAAATAATAAAAGAAGCGGGTGTTGTTGTCACCAATGGTTGATAGCAATTGGGTTCCGTCTGCACCAACAATAAAATTCACATTTACATATTTAATTATTCTTGTATGGTCACCGAATATTATTACTCCCTGTGTAGGACATTTGAAAACCTTATCTGCATTGTCTGAATAACCGACCAAATCATTTTTACCTTGGTCTATGATTGGATATTTCCCCGTGACGTTATATTCAGTTGAGTTTAATTGGTATAATTTTGATGGATGTTTGATAAATATATCTTTAAACTTCTTAGCCTTCCAACCATTTTTCGGTGTCAGGAGCTTTTGCATAGCCCCTTGTTTTATGAGTCGCTTTTTAGCAATAAGCTTTTCCAGCGAGGTAATAAGCGCATCGGCATCGCTCAGGGCGGTGGCTATTGCGGTTTGTTCGGCTTTGGTAGGGACGGGGATTAATATTTTAGAAAGTCCATTTGGATATATATGCACAACTGCATCACCTTGGCCCATTTGTGCTTTTTGTTTCGCTATCATTGGGTGGTTTAATAGAAACCCTAAATAGAGGGAGTCGCACTCTTTCGGGGATAAGATTACAACATCTCCACCGGCATAAGTTATTTCTTCACTGAGAAAAGCAGCACACTTGCCAATTTCTTCTTTTGTTTCTCCGGAACCAGCAAAGAGAATATCCCCCTTCGCAATTGCTTGACTATTTTGGGCGGTATCATTATTAATATATGAATTTATTGTTTTAACATATTCATTGTGATGGGTGTATAATTCTCCGTAACGGATACAAGGTATTCCGCCAGGCAATACTTCATCTTTTCTAATGCCTTTACCCTTTTTAAATGTTCCGATATCCGCTAATCGCTTAACCTCCCAATCACAGGGGATTAAACCAATGTCGGTCTGTTTATATTTCTTAGCTACTTTCGGCATGAGAATCCCATTTTAGAAAGATGGGCGCAGACTTTTTTGTCAAAATGCTGAGTTTCTGCCGTAAGCTCAGGTAGAGGGGCAGAGTATCTTTCTATCAGTTCATTAATACGCTGCGTAAGCCTCTGGCTTATTCGCTGCATTTCAGTTTCTACCGTATGCCCTATGCTTGCCATCCATTTATCTTCTACCACCAAGACCTTCATTTCGGCTTCGCTAAGAGCTTTATATTTTTTCAAGAGCTTTTTCTCTAAATCAGCCATAGCCTCACGTATATTTCTACCTATCTCAGCCTGCTGCTCTGCCAACTTTAAATAAGCCAGGAGAACCTTCTTTTCATCTGTGGCGTCCTTGTCGTCTTCAATATCCTTAAGCCGCTTCTGAACTGAGGCCTTGTTTACCTTGTCCCACTCAAAAAAACAGCCATCATCGCCACTGTTCTCCTCTTCCATTTCTTCTATTTGAGCACGAAGACCCTCATACTCGGCTTCCAGCTTTTCAATGGCCTTTTGTTCAACGGCAAAATAGCGGGCAATCATCAGCTGCTTGGGTATAAGCCTGCCCTCAAAATCTCTTCTTGTCCATTCAACCTCGTTGCCCGCTGCCCAGCCCTCGGCCACAATCAAATAGCAATCATCCTGCATGGTCTCCATCCAGTAGGTCATCAGGTGCTGGTAAACATCGTATTTGTCTATCAATTGCAGGTTGGAAAAGGCTTCCAGTAAATCCTCGCTTAGGGCATGAATGAACTGCTTGGGTCTGGTTTTATCACCAATGCGCTTACATAGCGGGATATTGCTTTCTTTCCACTTGGCAAATACCCTGTTCACCTTGGCGGAGTATTTTTCAAACTCCGGATGCGAATATATAACCTGCTTTATCTTATCCGGCTCTATTTTAAGCCTGACATAACCAGCCCGTTTATCCGGGGCAAACAAGCGACGTCTAAGAGTGGGGCACACAGCCCAGTAATCCTTTAAAGCCTCGATGTCGCTCTTGGGAATCCCGCCCCGTAAATGAGCGTCAATATCCTGGATGTCCTCCGGCTCGGTGCTGTCAATGTAACGGGGGATGTTCAGGTTGAATTCTTTTTCCTCAATCTCGGCCACGGACACCATCTGGGAATACTTGGGTATCTCCAGCTGCCGGTTGAACACGTCCACAATTTTGTGAATATCCTGCTCTCGCAGCCGGTTCTTGTTGCCGTCCTTTTCAAACCCCTTGCTGGCATCAATCATGAAGATGCCCTTGCGGTGGTCTGCGCCTTCCTTGTCCAGGACAATCAGGCAGGCCGGAATGCCGGTGCCGTAAAACAGGTTGGCTGGCAGCCCGATAATGCCCTTAATTAGGCCCCGGCGTATCAGGTTCTTTCTGATTTCGGCCTCGGCATTGCCCCGGAACAGCACGCCATGCGGTAGAATGACCGTTCCCTTGCCCCGGCTCTTAAGGGACTTGACGATGTGCAGCAAAAAGGCGTAATCGCCATTCTTGGCCGGAGGCTGACCAAAGCCATAAAACCTTCCGCCCTCGCTTTGTTCTTCGGCCAGGTTTACCCCGTTGCTCCAGCTCTTGAAACTGAAGGGGGGATTGGCCACCACGTAGTCAAAGGTTTTAAGCCGGGAATTGTCATCTTTAAAAAGAGGGCTCGAAAGTGTGTTCCCCTGCCGGATATCTCCTGTCGGATTGTCGTGCAGTATCATGTTCATCCGGGCCAGCCCCGCCGTGGCGGTCTCGTTTTCCTGGCCGAATATTGATATCTTTTTTTCGGATTCATCAGCCACTTTTAACAGCAGTGAACCCGAGCCGCAGGTGGGGTCATAGACAGTAGTCTGGGCAGTCGAATTCTTGGGAGAGATGCCAATGATTTTAGCCATCACCCGGCTTACTTCGGCTGGGGTATAAAACTGCCCTTTGCTCTTGCCGCTTTCGGTGGCAAAATGGCGCATCAGGTATTCGTAGGCATCGCCAAGGATATCATCGCCCTGGGCACGGTTGGTCTTGAAGTCCAGGGCCGGGTTCTCGAAAATGGCAATCAGATTGGTAAGCTTCTTTACCATATCGGCCCCGCTTCCCAGCTTGTCCGGGTTGGCAAAGTCGGGCATCTCCGAGAGCTTGTTAGCTTCGGCAATTGGGCCGATGATTTTTTTGTTGATTAAGTCCCCGATGTTGGGATTGCCCTTCAGGGCCACCATGTCCTGGAAGCTTGCGCCCCTGGGGACTTTTATAGGCGAGTATTGTTGTCCAGAGTAGCGGTCGCTGATGTATTTAACGAATAAAATAACCAATACATAGTCCTTGTATTGGCTGGCGTCCATGCCGCCCCGCAATTCATCGCAGCTCGCCCAAAGAGAGGAGTAGAGTTCTGATTTTTTGATTGCCATTGTTGGTGTCGTGTCCTTAAAATATTAAAACGGTAGACCATTGCCTATATGTAAAATATAGTCAAAGATTCTATAAGCATACTCTTAAACGGCTGATAAAATCAAGGGAAAATGAAAAGAACTTGTAAAAATATTTTACAAATTGACAAATCAGATATTTGGTGGTATAATACATCAAGTTATCTCATGAAGAGAGGTGGAGGGGCAGGCCCTGCGAAACCTCAGCAACCAGCGACAGAGATGCCGCAACGGTGCTAAATCCTGAAGTGGTGCCTAACCGCTGAAAATGAGAAAAGATTTAAAACCCTTTTCTGAAGGCATACTTCGGGAAAGGGTTTTTCCTTTTAGGAAGCTCTTTCGTCCCCTCTCCAAACTATTGGATTTGGAGGGAACATCCGTGGAACAAAACTCCCAGCAGTTTTTCAGCTCGGTCTTCCTTGCCGGGCAACAGCCGGAACCGTCCCAAGACTATCAGCCCTATTTCCACATCAGGGGCTACCTGCGCCAGAAATACCGGCAGTCCGGGAAGACCGTCCCAGAGCTGGCCCAGGCCTGTGGCTACCGCAAGCTGGAAAAATTTAAGCGGCACATGGAGGCCTGGCTGAAGGCCACCAGGCCGGTTCCGGGAAAGTTCTTGGGGGCCATCGGGGTTGAGCCGGAGATGCTTATGAAAGTTCAGGTGCTGGACTTCGACTCCTGGGAGGAAGCCGTCAAATCGGTCGGGGCGCCCCTTAGTTTCTCGGCCCGGTATATGCCCGCCGTCTGGCAGTCCGTTCCCCTGCCGGAGAACCTGAACGAGGCCCAGGCTGTAAGCTACGTGAAGGACTTCGCCCGGCTGAGAAACCGACAGTGTCTGATAAATTATTCAGGCCTGCGGGTGACCTGGATAGACCCCGATGGTTCCTCCTGCCGTCACTACAACTGGCCAGCAATAGAATATAAAAACAGGCTGGTCTACTTCAAGCTGGGCTCGGCTCAGCCGGGCACCACCAGACTGGCCAGGTAGCGGCCATGAAATACGAGGCATACTGGATTTCCCCCAGGGGCAGGATTATCCCCGTCACCGGCCAGGTCGTAACCCATATCCGGGCCGTCATAAAGAACCCCGCCCGGTTCGGGCTGAGCCGTGAGGCCATCCTGGAGGCTTATAAACGGCACAGGGAGCCCCTGGGGCTCGAGGGAAAGGCCCGACAGGAGATTATGGCCGGTCTTCTAAGGAAGGGCTGGATACGCCTTAGATACGTTCCCAGGGGTCAGTATTTCACGGTGCAGGCCAGGACAATGGCAAGGCCCAGGCTGCTGCATCTGCGGGCCTGGGCTCAGAAGGTGACCGATGGCCAGATAGACCAGCTTGATGCCCAAGGATACCACCTGAGAATTGTAACCCAGCAGACTGACGAGGCATGGACGGGTTCTATCAAAGATTTTCTGAAAAAGTCGACCTGATAGGGCCGCACCAAAATGGTGCATCGCAGAAATGAGCTTAAAGTTGATTTCCGCAGTTGACTGCGGAAATCACAAATTTAAATTTAATATCGCAATATCATATATTTTATGGTAGTATTAAGAGAGAATATAACTTATAAATAGTTACGTGCGAAATGGCTTTTGAAAGTATACATTTTATAAAGGAGATTACCCATGAACTCCCCCGTCTATATTAGCACTTCTTCTGATGTTGAAAGATACGTTATTTTAGGCCAAACAAAAGAGTCATTATATCTTGACTTTAAAAAGGAAATAGTAATAGACACCGATAAACATAAAATAGCACAGGAGCTTGCACTTGATATTTGTTCGTTTGCAAACTCATTCGGTGGGTCTATTGTTGTTGGGATTGAAGAAGGTAAAGATTCTATTGACAATATGAACTTCGCTCAATCGTTTGTTGGCATTAATAATGGTGATAACGTAGAACAGTTTATTAGTGACAGCGTGTTAGAATATATTTATCCGTCAAATATAAAATATGAATGTAAGTCTATAAAAATAAAGGATAGTGTTACTCTTTTAGCAATTAATATATTCCCGTTAGAACAAGGGATTGCTGCTGTGCACCATAAAAGCGAAGCAAACGCAATAAAATTTCCATACAGAACAGATTATAATAAAAAATACATGAAACCTTACCAAGTGGAAGAAAGGATTATGAATAATTCACGCTCTCTTCTGTTGAGAATGAAGCGCCTCCAGACTATATGTCATCGAGGTGTTGATTTGCATTCGCCAATTTACTTGATATCTAAAGGTAACCGAGCATTAATTAAAAATGCAGAGGTTACCCTAAAAACAATTAGTGACTCTGAATTTACTTTATTTTTTAGCCAAAACACGGCAATTAAAGGCGTAGGCATGAACTTAGTCGTGCCGTATAGCTTATTGTTTGATATTTGGGAAATGGACTATTTTAAAATGGGCATGATTTTACGTGCGAATATTTTATTAGACCCAGACAACAACAATACTTTTATTGAGCCGATAGGCATAAGCAGGATTTAGCAAGAGATTTTAACTGTAAAACAAAGGGGAGATAATGAGTCTGCTAATCAGAATAAATAATGATGCGTTGCTTACTCTTGAACAGTTGTCAGAAGTAAAGGATTGCCCACAAACAATGGGCTTGTCGACCAAGGAGTATAGAGAATTGGAAAAGGCGCTATTAAAAGGCGATAAAGTTCCTGTTATTCCTACCTCCCTTACGGGTATTCGAGAAAACCATGAAATAGTAAGCAATGGCACTATAGTTGGCAGAATAATATTGATTTATGATATTGATGATAAACATTGGGAAATTGATATCATAATTAACCGGAATTTTAGGAAAAAAGGTTTTGCCAAACACGCAATTATGCTATTGCTAAAAAATTATCCCGAACGAAAATGGCGAGGGATTATTAAAGATTATAATCCAAACAGAGAAACCATAAAGCACATATTACAAATCAATGGGTTTGCAGAAGTTGAACACATGCATTTTATAAAAGATTAGCGAGTAGAAAAATGAAACTGTTATTTGGGCCACAATTAGTAAGAGAATTAAGAACGTTCGCTGACAATGTTTCATATCGTCTATGGGTAGCTGTCCCTTATATTGGAAGCCCAATTTCGATAAGAAAAATATTGGGCAAACAGTGGTTTGACAACCCATCTGTAAACGTAAAGTTGTTAACAGATACCTCTGACCTTTCCTGCATTAACACAGAAACGTTACAATTGTTTCATGACAGAGGACAAGTAAAAACACTTCTTGGGCTTCATGCCAAAATATATATAGTCGATGATATCTGTATAGTGACTTCTGCAAATCTCACAAGCACAGCATTTTCAAAACGACATGAAATAGGTTTCGGTTGCGACTCGGAAGAGACAAAACAGATAATCGCACTTTATAACAGTTGGTGGCAACTGGCAGAGAATGTAAAGCCAGACCAACTTCATAAGATATTTAAATCTAAAACCCAGTCAAAGGAAGAGACCGGCACACCATTGCCAACATTATTTAAATTACCAAATGACCCCGGCTCATTTGTCAAGAATCTTGCAAAACGATTTCTAAATTACGACCGCCTTGTGGCCGATTATGAAGATTTTGCAAATAAATATTCTATGGTTCAGCGCATCTGGAGAAAAGAGCCTTTATATTTTGAAATAGATGGATTGTTTAATTACCTGTATCATGAGGCCCCACAAACGCCTTCATTCAGTTATGCAAAGAAAAGTCCGAGAATGTTATCGCAAACCCAACAGATGCAGGAGATAGAAAAGTGGGCAATCAACTATAAGGAATGGAACGCAAAAGTAAGGCGAGGAGAACAGGGAGAGGAAGATATTAAATGGCGATTGAACAACTCCAAAATACTTAAAAGGATGCTTGTTCCTACTAAAGTCTTAAAACTAACTAAAGATGAATTAGACCAGATATTCCATTGCCTTAATAGTTTAAATTCATATCCTATAAACCGAACTAAAATCCTAAACAATAACAAAGTTGCTGACATTAGAACCGCTTTAAATGAACTTGTAAATGGGGATGGACAGCTGGCTGCAAGGATGGATTATTGCAATAATATAAAGAATCTTGGGTCATCTTCTATGAACGAAATACTTGGGTTCACAAATCCTGATAAGTATCCGCTAATAAACAAGAACTCAAATTGCGGATTACGATATTTTGGCTACCAAGTCAAAGCTTATAATTAAATACACATCAGGCCTTGCTCTTGGTAATGCCAAATATTCAGATAAATCAAGGGTGTCTTATGAAATGGAAAAAACTACAGAATAAGGCCGATAAACTTTATTACCAGGGCCAGTTTACAGAAGCTGCCGGGGTCGCTGAAGAAGCTTTGAAGGCGGTGGAAAAGGCTTTTTCTCCAGGGCACCCCAATGTGGCCACAGCGCTTAATATGCTGGGGGAGCTCTACCTCCCCGAGGGGAGAAGGGCTGAGGCCGAATCTCATTACCAGCGGGCTCTGGCAATACAGGAAAAGGCTTTAGACCCGGAACACCTGGACGTGGCAGTCACCTTGAACAACCTGGGCGAGCTTTACCGTATCCAGGGCCGATACGACCTGGCTGAGCCGCTGTATAGGAGAGCCCTGGCCATCCGGGAAAAGGCTCTTGCGCCGGAGCATCCGGACGTGATGGTGTCCTTGGGGGAACTGGAGGATAATTACCATTGCCAGGGGAAATATGATTTGTCTAAAGTTCTTTATAAGAGAAGGACAACCATAAAAACTAATATTCTGGAAGGCAAGAACTATGATATTGACAATATATGCAGATAATAATAGTGAACATAGTTTACCTAAAAAACAAATATTGCTTTTTGGTGTTTTATGAACACATGCGCATTGTGTTTAAATCCAGCATTATTGTCAAATAGTCATCTTATTCCCTCCTTTGTATTTCGTTGGATTAAAGATACATCTGCAACAGGGTATTTAAGATTACTGGAAAACCCTAATATACGTAGGCAAGATGGTCTAAAAGACTACCTGCTTTGCCAACAGTGTGAAAGCATATTTAACAAATATGAAACTCCATTTGCCAGTAACATATTTTATCCTTATGTAAATAATGCTTTATCACCAGAGGGTATCGGTGTCGGCAAGCCGGTTTCATTTAAATATGATAACTGGCTTCTCTATTTTGCCATCTCCCTTCAATGGCGTCATTTAGTTACGAGTAAGTTGAGAAAAGAGGATTATGACAATGTTGAGTTTTATAAAACAATTGAGGAGTATATTGACATTTGGCGTGATTTTTTAATAGGCAATCGATTTGACACGGGAGATTGCGAAACCCATATAATATTCTTACAAAATTTGATAGCAGGAAAAGGATATCTGCCCCCAAACATTAACGAGCGGATTAATTCCTATTTGATACGAGCTGTTGATGCAACAATAGTAACAAGCAAAAAGAAATTAGGTATATATACTAAAATTGGGCCGATTGTATTTTTTACATCGTTAATTCCAAACAAACTTAAATTGTTACCTAATTCAAAAATTCATATGAAAGGCAATATATCAACAGCTCAAAATTTATACAATAAAGATGTGACTTCTTTTATATTTGTCGACAGGCCGAATGATATCTCCTCAAAAATTCAATATTCACAAAAGCAGCAGGATAAAATTGAAGAAGAGTTTATGAAAAATCCAGATAAAACAGCAAATTCAATGACCTTCAAAGTATTGGAAACAGATTTACTTCTCAGGAAACACCTTTCGGATAAAAACAATAAATAGCATTGAGAGGACTCTGATGCAAATATAGGAATTAATTATTAATAAAAAGGGGGGGGGGGCGTATTTACGTGCGCCCCCCCCCTTTATCTACCCCATAATCTCTGTCAGTCACTTCTTTATGTTGGTTCTTTTCCCGAGAATCAAGGCGGCCTCCCGGACAATCCTTGCTTCTTGCTCGGTCAGCTCTATGCCAACGAACCCGGCCTTAGTCCCTTTAACAGCGGGCCGCTCAAATGAAAGAATATCAACAATCCTGACGTTCAGGGCATCAGCCAGCTTATATAGGGCCTCCAGGGACGGAGTTCTCTTGCCGGTCTCCAGCATGGCAATGTAGGTATTGCTCAAGCCTGTCCTCTCAGCCAGCTCCTCCTGGGTCAGGCCCTTCTTGTTCCGGAGGGCCAGTATTCTCTTGCCGAGGTCTTTACGAATATCCATCAAAATCTCCCGCCGTAGTGTTTCTGTATGATAGCACTTGGCGGGAGATTTTATTATATACCTAATGTGTATTATATTCTTGACTTTGGGTTGTGTTTCAATTACTATTATATTGTTAAATGAACCTGCAATGTTAAAAAGGAGAGGTAGTAATGAACTACATCACAACTCTATTATTGGCATTACTCCTATTTACGGGTTGCGCAACTCGAAATATAAGCAGTAATTCAAACCTTATTAAATCAGTTCTTCTTGAAGATAACATTTCCCTTTTAAAGAGTTCATACACTGTGCAAAATCCACATGTAACATTACAATTAAAGCGTAGTAAGTCAAACCTTGTAATAAATAAATCAATCAGCAAAAGCAAAAGTTCGCTAACCACCCACGGGGCTGGATTTTTATGGGTAGGTCTTTCTGTTGGTGGTGGTCTTATAATAAATGCACAACGTGATTCTACCGCCAATGTCAGCGGTGGACTGGGAGGCAGTATTATAACAGCTATCCTCCCAGCATTAGGCGTTACTTATTTATTGGCCTTAATTGAGCCAACACATACTAAAACAAAAGTAGACAGCAACGTTGTAGAATCAAGTAACTGGCTTTCCCAAGTAGCTATAACAATCAAACTTCCAAACGGTGAAATAAAAAAGCAATTGACCGATTCTACTGGGAAAATACATATAAATTTAGAAGATTATCAAACCAACAGTGATTTGTTATTTAGCTTTCAGTTAGCCGACTATTCATCATTTCGGGATTCATTAACCATTCCCGCAAGTTTTATGGTTCAGCTTTCAAAATCTAAAGAAGAAGAGCTCGCAAGAAAGAAGGCCGAGGAGGAACAAAGGCGATTAGCAAACGAGAGCAGAATAAAAGAGGCTAAGACAGAGCTTGCAAATATTGATAATATTGTAAAAAGAAAAGGAGCCCGGCTAACTGGCGCAATATCATATTTAATGAGACTTGAAAAATTATCTGATGTTTTGGGTGACGACAAAAGATTTATTAAGCTTAAAACGAAGTTGCGGAGTCATGTTGATATAAGTATTGTGGTTCTTGCTCTTTCCAGCAGTCGTTTAGAATATTATAGAAGCATGGGTATCAATGATTTTTGTGATTATCATGATGATGCTGCAATTGCATTAATTCGTGCTTTTGGGGACAACACCCGTAGTGCATATAACGTGATTTTAGCTCCCACACTTGAGGAATCAATTGAATTAGTAATGAGACAAAGAGTAAGCGTAGAACCTGGTTATTATTCTTCTGAGCGGAGACGTGATGAATGCAATACATTTACATACGGCATTGAAAGAGTATTTGGACATGAGTTTAGAAAAGCCTTAGATAAAATCTGTATTCCGCATTGACAGCTGTAACCTGCATTTACTATTAGAGAAATCCACGCATATCTGGATATTTCATTATTAAATGATGCAATGATGGGAGTAGGTCACAGCTAATATTAAATAACCAGGGGTATAAAATAATTACAAAGGAGTCTGACCATGAAAAAGATAATATTCTCAATCTTGGCAATAACAGTTATTGCTTTTATGGGTTGTAGTAAAAACAATAAAGAGACAACTAACCTAAAGGATGGCTCTGTTCTCATAGAAATCCCTGCCGGGTCTTTTAGCATGGGCAGCAACGAAAACGATGACGAAAAGCCCGTTCACACAGTTTATTTAGATAAATACTACATAGGCAAATACGAAGTCACGGTGGGGCAGTTTAAAAAGTTCTGCAATGCCACCGGCACAACCATGCCAGAACAACCCAATTGGAATACCGGGGACAATTACCCGGTGGTGTTAGTGAGTTGGGACGACGCAAAGGCCTATTGCGCATGGGCGGGCTTGCGCCTGCCTACTGAGGCCGAATGGGAGAAGGCGGCCAGAGGGACAGATGGCAGAAAATATCCTTGGGGGAATGAATGGAATAGTTCCAAGTGTTACAGCGGAGAAAAGGGCGATAACGAAAATAACACTTCGCCTGTCGGAAGTCTTCCCACCGGCGTTTCGCCCTACGGAGCTTATGACATGGCCGGAAATGTGTGGGAATGGTGCAATGACTGGTATGACGAAAAATACTACAGCAGTTCGCCTTCAAACAATCCTACCGGCCCGTCTACTGGCGAATTTCCAGTGTTGCGAGGTGGTTCTTTTTCAGACGCTCAGGTCGAAATTAGAATCTACACCCGCTATCTCGGCTGCACCTTTGATAAGTTAGAAAACGTGGGTTTTCGAGTCGCAAAGACAAAGGATGCCACAACCCAGGAAGATATACCCCCTGCTCAAAAGGTCTCCAAGACAAAGGCCGCTGCAATCCAGGAAGATATACCCCCTGCTCAAAAAGTCACCAAGGCAAAGTTCACCAAAATCCAGGAAGGCATGTCCTATGCCCAAGTGGTAAAAATCATCGGTGCTGAAGGCGAGGTGATGTCGAGTAGCAAGGTGGAAGGCATTCCTGGAGTAATGGCGAGCATAACGACAAAGATGTATATGTGGCAGAACACGGACGGTTCAAACATGAACGCCATGTTCCAAAATAATAAACTCATGAGCAAGGCTCAGTTTGGACTTGAGTAAATAGTAAAATATAACTTACCATTGCAACATAAAAAACAATAGCCGCAGTTGACTGCGGCTATTAACGTTTATGCTTTACGGGGGCTATCTGTTCCCAGTGATGCAACTCCAATTGGCATTACATTGCCCACTTTCAAAAGCTGGTGTTCCATAACCCAGTCGAGGTTCTATCGCAATCTTTTGGCTATTGCTTACAACCGGATAACGTCCCTGGAATCGCTTAATCCAGGCGAGTTCCTTTAACCGGGGTTGTGGTCGATATTCTGGTGATAGGCCACCCTGGAGCATCCCAGACCCCTCACTGGGGCATTCAGGGCCTTGTTTAGCCCGTCCGAGTCAGTTCTTCGGATTGCTTAATCATATCGTCGATGGATTGCAGAGAATGGTAGTAAATGCTGCATTCTACAGACATTAACCAGTTGCAAATGTCGTCCACTTCAGCCAGCCATTCAGGAAGGACTGACGCTTTTGCATCAGTCCTTTTTGATTTTCCAATGACTTGCGACGGTTCGAACGCACGATATGCTTCCTCAAGGGGAGGGTAGTGAACCTCGATAGGCGCCAACCAGCAACTCGTTGTCAGACTTAGCTTTTGGTTCTTTAAAATCAGGTTCGAACCTAACGCAGTCAATATCTCCCGCTTGGTCTGGACATCGCCCTGGAGGAAGGCTAACCTGGCATTGCTGGCGAAATGGAAGGCCTTTTCCGTCAACTCCAGCCAGTCCGTTGTGCGACTATCCGTTTCTTTCATTTTGGTTTTCAGTATAGTGATTTGTTCCTGTAACTTGTTCTTCTCCACTAAAAATTCCTCATCGCCAATCATATCCTTGTAGCGCATCTGGGTAAGGTTGTCAAGGCTCCGTTGGGCTTGGGCCAGTGCTCTATGCTGGGATTCAAAGATAGCCGTTCGTTCTTCAATCTCCCTGCCATTGGCCTTACTCAAGGATTCCAGCGCCCAATCTCTAAACTCCGGCAGTATGGTAACCTTTGACAGCAGATCCGATATCTGAGTATCCAAGTCGGCGCCTCGGACATATTTTCTTTGTCCGCACTTTTGATACTTATTGCGCAGCGTACAGTGGTAGTAGACATGGTTCTTGAACTGGCCAGGCTTAGTTTTGCTCCGCTTGACCTGGACCTCGGCCGTTACCATGCACCCGCACTCCCCGCACCGGACCATACCGGTATATGGGAATTCATATACTTCCTCGTTTTGCTTCTCGGGCTTGTGGAGCATGGCCTGGACCCGTTCAAACTCCGCCATCGTGACCATCGGCTCATGCTTGCCTTCGTAAAGTTTTCCCATGTAGGGGATCAGGCCGGTGTAGAAGACCGAACCAAAAATCTTGTACGCCCCTGATACCGAAAGTATCCTGCCGCCCAGCTTCTTTGACTTTCGTGTCCTCAATCCCCATTCCTTGGTGGCCTTATCCAGCACTTTGGGCACGGTGTAGGTTCCGGTCAACATCAGATCCCACATCTTCCGGATTATAACAAAGCGTTCCGGATCCCTGACGATGGTCTTTTCGCTCTTGTCATTCAGATATCCCAGCGGTGGTCGGTTTGGTGCCCAGCCCTTGGCCAGCTTGCTGTCGGTTCCACGTTTGACATTCTTCCTAAGCTCGATGATGTACTGATTGGCCATGCCGCTTTCCACGCTGAATAAAAGTACGTTGTCTTCGGGCAAATATTCCCGTTCGTAGGTCTGGATGGATTTGAGTTTGCCCTGTTGTAATAACCAGCTGATTTCCCCGCTGTCTACCGGATTTCTGCTGAGCCGGTTAATCTGCCAGCAAAGGATCCCGTCAATCTTGCCAGCCTTGACCAAGCCCACCAGTTTCTTGAATTCCGGCCGCTCATCGGGATTTTTGGCTGATTTCTGCTCTTCCAGGCGCGCCGTGATCTGAAGGCCCTTTTCCCTGGCCAGACGTTCCAGCCGGTCAATCTGATCAGGGATGGATTGGACCTGTCTGTCCTCGGCCTCAGAGCTTTTCCTGGCATAGAGGACATACCTAAGCTTCCTGGGATTGGTTTGTGTTTCCATGGTGTTTCTCCTTGTTTTGGTTTGTGTCCGGATGCCGTCACCCGATAGCACCCGGACACTGTTTTTAGGGTTATTGGTCTTTGGTTTCCGGGTTCCCCTTGGCCGCCATCTCTTGGTCCTGCCGGGCAGCCATTGCCTGCATTATCAGACTCATAAGGTTGATCAGCTTACCTCCCTGGTCAATGGCATCTTCCCGTGATATTTCACTCCCAAAACGGTTACGGTGCAGTTCCTGGAATTTCCTGATCTGTTCATCATTCAACATCGCCATAAATACTCCTAATATTTTGAATATAACTATTTTACCCCACCCTGCGGCTCACTGGTCAGTCCTTCAGGCACAAAAACCAGCATTTTGCGGCGGTTGTTTTCGTCAGCTTCTTGGTAGATTAAGCCCGCCTCCTCCAACGGGGGCAATATATCCTGTCGAAGCTTGGTTTCACTCATGGTATGCCCGAAAACTTGGGCATACGCCACTACTATTTCCTGCCGGGTAATGCCTTTGGGGTTTGTGCCGCTGTTATTTGTATTTTGCTTTTTGAATAACGGCAATATGACCTCGGTAAAAACGCTAAGGATATACGGGGCCACGCTCAAATCCTGTGATTCTGCTATTTGTTCCCAGATTTTGAAGGCTTCGGCAATATCCTTTTCAGCCACGACCAACGTTTTGCCCTGTTTCTCCCGGAACCAGTGGTTTAAAAGGGCAAAAATCTTGGCAATATTCAATAGCCGGGCAATGTCCCGCTGATCCCTGGGTTTTAATTTGCGGTCTGTGGTAAAACGTTCATAGATACCGGGCAACAGGGACTCTGGGATTTTGATCTCCTCTATCTCGGCTTGTTGGATCCCCAGAATCCGATTCCTTATCAAAATACGGCTTGGCTGGTTTTCCAGGGAGGCTGTAAATTTGGCCGGGTTGCTTTGCCGGGCCATGGTCATCTTCACCGATTCTTTTAACCGCTCTTCGTTGGTATCCGGGCTCAATATAATGAACCTGGTGGCTTCCTGTTCGTCCATCAGTTGCCCGGCAGTGCAGTAGACCACCACCGGCCAGCCGACAAATTTGACGTTTTTAGCTCTCAGACCATATCGCTCTGACTTATCGGTTATCTTAGACAGTAGCTCTTTATCGTCGTGCGATAAAAGCGTCCTCAACCTCGACATCAGGTCCTGGTTGGGCTGGTCCAGAAATATGATCACGGTGTTTTTAAAATTGATGACATGCATATTTTCTTCCTCATCGTATTCGCCCACATCATGATAGAAGGCCGCGGCTGTACACTTGGAAAGTTTGGTCACGTTCTCCTTTGGGTATAATTTGGCCACCTCTTGGATAATATAGGTTTTTCCGTAGGAGGACGGGGCATTGAAGGAAACATTCAGCTGGCTGTCCGGACTATATGCCGAAAGCATGGCCAGAAACGCTATTACCTTGTTGACATTTTCTTCCACGATGGTCAAATCCAGCACCTTGGCAATATCCTCAAAGCCCATCTCCTGGAACTTGCTGGTGTCGATGCGGGTTGGGTAGGGGGCCGCATAGGTGGTGAACAGGTCTTCCGGCTTGCCCTGCAATTTTGTAAAATAGTCTGTCAAATCACCCTTGTCGCCGACCTCGTCTGGCAGCGTGATTATATGAACCGCGGAGAACCCGGCTTTAAACAGCGCCTGAGCGTGTTTGACTGCCGCCTTGTGCCCGGTGGGGTCATTATCAAAACAGAGGTAAATTGGCTGATCCTTTCGGACACCTTCCAGCCATTCCATCTTGAAATTCATGGCTCCGTGGGTGGAGGTGACGGTGGTTATTCCATTGGCGGTAGCGGCCAGGCAGTCCAGTTCGCCCTCGCATATCAGCAGCTTTTCGGTTTCTTCTTTTATGGACGCTGAATTGAACAAATGCATAGCCCCGCTGGGCCAGGTTATTTTTTCCGAACCGGCATCCGGGTCTTGCCGTAATTTGAAGTACAATGGTCTGCCATCGGACCCAAAAACCGGGATTGTAACCCAGCCCTTACCTTTGAACCAGCCGAAGCCCAATTTATACTGATCTATCAGGCTGTCCGGGATGCCCCTGTCATTAAGGTATTTGCGGATTCTGGCGGGCAGGTTGGCATGGCAGTATTCTACAAGCTCCGGGCCGAATTTTACTGGTTGTTTGGATTTCGGCTTGGCCGCGATATCAGCTGCCTTATCGCCAAGCTGGTTTGCGATGGTAACGATATTGCCTTTGGTGCCACATTTATGGCAATAACAGGCACTGGTGTCGGGATTGATGTACAAATGTTTTTCACTATCACGGCTATCTCGGTCACAGTCATTAAAAATACAATCAGTGACTAGCTCCCCATTCGCCATCTTGTAAGAGATCCCCTTCTGGTTTAGATAATCAGAAATCTGAATATAGTCCATTGGTCATAAGACCCCCTGTGAATAAGTTGTGTTACTGTGGATTGTTGGCTAATTCCCGGGTATTAATTTTGTGATTTCTTTCTTGCCATATTACACCTCCATAAATAATTTCACGCTATATTAATTTTATCATGATATCGAAAAATAACCAAAATACTCACATTTTACAAAACCACTCCCAAGCAAATATTTATCTACAGAGTTTAAGTATTTTGGATTTGTAAATAGTTTATGGTATAATTTAATAAACGATTATGGAGTATTTACAATGGAACTGAGTGAAAAAATCCACCAGGCAAGACGGGGCTTGAAGATGCGGCAAGGACAATTAGCAAAAACAGTGGAAATGTCCCAAGCGGCGTTGTCCCGGATCGAAGCCGGTAAAAGCCAATATATCCGGCCAAACACGTTGGCAAAATTAGCGAAAGCGCTGAACGTGTCAGTAGATTATCTGGTTGGCAGTTAAAACCTAAATAATCGGAGGTATGGTGATTTTATTATCGTGATATCGTTAGTATTAGTTGTCATTTGAAAAAGGCATTAAAAAACCGGAGCTAAGGAACCAGCAATTTTCATTACTGGTATACTTTAACTCCGGTAGGTTTTATCCGCTTCAGGCGGATTTATTGTTAACGGACGTCATCGACGTTTAAACTTCTTCAATTATTATCATTATATCATAATAAATAGGGAAAAGTCAAATTTCGGGAATTTTACCGTAAAGATTTATTCACTGCTTCGGACGTATGAAAAGTTCCGTCTAATTTTGAACAAATGGGCCTTAATGCGTATTTATTCTGGAGATTCACGAACCGAATTGTTGTTGCCAATGTACTGTAAGTAATTGTTATACTTAGCTTAAAGGAGCAATTGTACCGCAGTTTTATTGAAAAGTGCTACTCCGGCAGTTGGGCAGTAAAATACCAGGTGAAATGCGTCTATTTTTAGTATTTCACAAATTCTGCAATACAGAAATGACCGGGGGGCTCGGATCTTTATTGCGTATAATATATAACAATACCTATGGGCTCTATGTAAAAATCCAGATTTTTTGGTTTTTCCTAATAGGAAATCGTAACAATACCATCTGCAAGTAAGTTTTAATGAACCGGCCTGTGAGTGAGGGAGTGGGGCTGTTTGCTATTTCTTCCGGCGGGGTTTCTTTTTACTCAAGCCCGTCACCAACGGCGCAGTCAGTTTTTCGTAAAGCCCAAATAAATATTCTATCCGCTGGCGCTCACTGTCAAAAGGGTTTGAACGGTAGCACTTATCAACCGCCTTGTCCAACTGGGCATGGGCTTTGACCAACTTTGGCGGCATGGAAAGAGGATCGTAAAGATCGGCCAAAGTGGAATCCTTGAATTCCTTGCGCACATCTATCACGGCCTGGGCGGCTTCTTCTACGGCTTGGCGCTGTGTAAGGCTGGGATTTTCCGGCCAAGGGTAATTGTTGTAAACTAGTTTGTTGGAATAACGATAATCAGATTTTAAACGGCCACATACTTGCCGCACCCAAGCCATGTGCATTGCGGACGATAGAATCCCAAAATGGAATGGGGTTGCATTAGGGATTATCAAGGTGGCATCACTTGACAAAATGGTCGGCGAGATAAAACCAATCGGTATATATTTTCTGCGTTCGGAAGACACTCTTGGTATCAATAAATATGATCGTTTTGGCATATTCTCAACATGGAACCTCGTTGGCATTTCAGCTATTTTTCTGGTCGGGGCGCTTTTGCTTGCCAAACGAAATTTCTTTACGGCCTCAACCCTCGCTTTTGCATGGGACATTTCCCTCAGTTTGTCTGGTGGGCATTCACCCAGCCACAGACACCACCGCTCGATGCCGTTGATGAATTCATCTGCGCCAATCCATATCTTGAAATATTCCTTTGCTTCCGGCTCGGCGCGGAGGAATTCTTTCTTCTCTGCGGGCGTAAAAAGATAATTCCCATCATCTATGGGTTTATTGCCAATTCCCATCTCTGGCACATTGCACAATGGCTTCATCCTGTTCAAAATCGCCTGATCGGAGCCCTCCACCAGGTACGGACTGATATTCTTTGCCGTTTGAACGATTGATTGCCCCTCTTGTGGATAATCATAGATTTGTTTTGGGCTTTTATTGAAAGCTCCGAAACCTATTATCACGACATGAACATGTGCCTTACCCCGGGCATCGCTAGCCCAGGAAAAAGTCCGGTGTGCAAAATGAATTTTCAGCCCAAATATCTGAAACAACGGCAGCCACAATGCTCCAGCCTGTTCTCCTTGGCTGATGGAATTTGTGGAAACAAAACCAACCGTTACTTTTGTGCCTTGGATATATTGTGCCGCTTTGAAATACCACCCCGTCACATAGTCCAACAGTCCGCTACTTTCAACTCCAACCATAACACTGCATATGTCGGCCCGTTGTTCCTCAGTTTGGAATTTAGCCCCCACAAACGGGGGATTGCCCAAAACAAAACTGCATTTCTCCGGCGGCAATAATTTCTTCCAATCCTCCCTCAGTGCATTGCCGCATAATATGGTCGGGCTTTTGCGCAAGGGCAAACGGGCATAGTATTGGCCGAACATTTCAGCCAGTTTCAAATTCATCTGGTGGTCCATCAGCCACATGGCCACTTCCGCTATCCGGGCCGGCCATTCCTTGATCTCTATCCCGTAGAACGCATCAACATCTATTTTTGACAGATGCTCAATATCATGCACCTGCTGGCCGGTTAGTTCTTTAAGCAATTCATTTTCCAACTGGCGCAATTCGCGGTAGGTGATCACCAAAAAGTTGCCGCAGCCGCAGGCCGGGTCCAAAAACTTCAAACTGGCCAGTTTTTTGTGGAACCGCTCCAGTTCCGGCTTGTTCTTCTTAATTTTCTCGAATTCGGCCCGCAGGTCGTCCAAAAACAAAGACCGCACAACTTTAAGGATATCGCGCTCGCTGGTGTAATGCCCGCCGGACTGCCGCCGCTCCTTGGGTTCCATCACCGCCTGAAAAAGCGATCCGAAAATGGCCGGGGAGATCTGTGACCAGTCAAACCGGGTGCAGGCTAAAAGGGCATTGCGCATGTCCCGGTTGAAATCTGCAAAGTGCAGTTTTTCGGCAAACAGCGCGCCGTTGACATAGCGGAATAACGTAAGGTCTTCGTCAAGGTTCTTCTGGCGGTTTTCCGGCGGAGTGTTCAAGACCTCAAACAGCCGTGCCAGATGCAGGCCCAGATCGGAGCCGTCCTCCTTGGTGTGGTTTTCGATGTACAGTTTGAAAGTTTCGCGCTCAAATATCCCGGTGTCTTCGGCAAACATGCAGAAAAGGATGCGCACTAAAAAACGTTCCAGTTCGTGGCCCTGATAGCCGCCCGACTCCAAAGTGTCGTGAAGGTTGCCCAATATGCCCACGGCTTCCAGGTTTATCGGGTCCTGGTTTTCGTAAGTGTGCTGTTTATAGCCGGGTATGAAGGCAAAGGCGTGGATGTATCTGTGCAGTTCGGTTAAGGGGAACTCCACCGTTTCCACCCGCCACTGGTCAAACAAGGGCAGATCGCGCTGGCCCACCGGCTCCAGGTCGTGCAATGCGATTTTGGCAAAATCCGAGACTATTACATAGCGGGGAACCTCGCTTTGGCGGCCCTGGCTCACCAAATCCTGAATGTATTGAAAAGCCTGGGACCCAGCCTTGCTTAGATCCTTGCCCCGGCTCTTATGCTCCACCAAAAGCATCCCGCTCCAGAACAGGTCAATATAGCCGTACTGCCCGTTGAGTTTTTTGATCGGCTCCTCAAAACTGGCCACCACCCTGCGTTTGACGCCGAACACGCCAAAGAACTCGTCCCAAAAAGTTTTAGCCTCGGCATTCTCGCGGGAGGCGGTTTCCCATTCGTGGGAAAAACTGATAGCGTTATGTTTGATTTCGTTCCAGCTAAGTGGCATTTACCTCATCTCCGTCGTTTACTATATAAGATTACACCATTCAGCCATCCAAATGCAAGCAAAAAAGCCGGGCAGAAATGCTCGGCTTTATGTTTCTCTCTGGTGCCTTTTTGCAGCCTCAACCATATATTGAGCATGGCACCCAGGACAGTAAAAGTAGTATTCGAAATAGTACGGCTGATCACTCCTTAGTTTTCTGATCGGCACTTTCCTAACAACCGGCGTAGAACATTTACGGCAGGGTTGGCCCTCCCTGGTGATCTTGGTTTGCCCTGGGGTCTTAACAATCGGCTTCGGATTGTATCCTTCATCCTTCGGCAGGCTTGGATTTTCTCGGAATTGCATGGATAATTGGTCACACCTCTCATTATTAGTATCCCCGGCATGCCCTTTGACCCAGTTAAACTCCACCTGATGTTTGGCGCACAAGGCCAGCAATCTTTCCCATAAATCAACATTGGATACGCTGTCCTTTACATTACGGACCCAGCCTGCTTTCTGCCATCTCTTAGCCCAGCCTTGAATCATCGCATCCACCAGGTATTTGGAATCACTGTACAACTTGATTTTGCCGGGAGTTTTAATAGACTCCAAGGCGGCAATTGCAGCCATCAGTTCCATGCGGTTATTCGTTGTTAAGTTATACCCACCCGAAAGCTCACGGGTGCCTATTTCGTCAATAATAACAACGCCATAACCACCAGGGCCAGGATTAGGCTCCGCCCCGCCGTCTGTATAGATGATGATTTCTTTAGGTGCATTGCTCATAGTATAAATGATACACCAACAGCATAGTTAAAAGCAAGAAAAAAGCCGGGCAGTGATGCTCGGCTTAATAATTATTATTGGCCAGTTGTATAATTATTCCGTTATTTTAAAACTACGAACTTACCTCTGGTCACCAGTTTACCTGCTGTTACCCGGTAAAAATATATCCCCGCCGAAATTGACCTTAAGTTACGATTATTGCCATATAATTTTAAGTCATACGTTCCTGAAGTCTTCAAGCCCATATATGTATCGTCAATATTTTGCCCGCAGATATTGTATATTTTTACACTAACCGGCACCTGGCCAACAATCCCTTGCATACTATAGCGTAAAGTAATTTGTGCCCGTGATGGGTTAGGATATACATTGGCATTTAATACAGGTTTGCCGGGTTTGATAAAATAATCGGGGTATCCTTCAACACCCAATTCCTGATAACTGGTTTTTCGGGCATATATGTCCCAACCGGCTGAAGTATCGCGCAAATCCATCCAAGCACCGTATAATGCATTTTCATTTGCTGCCAGTACCAGGTTTTGCCGGTATCTTTCGCCAGATGTAGCTGAACTGCTTATTTTTACATTATTGCCTTCTATGGTACTGCCATTGTAGAAGCGCTGGCAATAATTGTCCACCCAATTTCTTTCATCAGTCCACCCAATTATAAAGCGGTTATTGTCCACCGAAATAGCTGAAGCATGCCCGCCCCAGATCAGCGTGTCTTCGTTTACTACTATATTATTGTCGACCGGTGAGCCGGATGAATCGCAGAACTGGGACATAATGGCCATACCCGCACCAATCATCCTGTTCCAAGACAGGCAATAGTTGCCTGAATCATTAACAGCAATACAGGGTTGTGCATAATCCAGGTTGACATCGCGCATGTTTATCCGCAAAGAATTGGCTAAGGGATTGCCAGTGGGATCAAACCTACGCCATAAAATATTGTTCGTTTCTGTCTGCCAGGTTATCGCAAAGCTGCCGTCTGGCTTCATGCATACTTTAGGGTCACAACCTGCCGAATCACCCAATACTATATTGCCCCCAACTGGGCCTCCAACAGCAGAATATTGTTGTCCATATATCTTCCACCCACCGCGGGAATCCATCCAAACAACGGTAAAATTACCCTGACTGTCGGAGGCAATATCCGGGCAATACCTTTCAGCCAGGCTGTTGTCATTGACTTTAAAGGCCGGAGCGATGGAATCCCCGTTAACATTAAATAATTGGCCATATACATCCCAGCCGTTGGAAGAATCGCCTATTTCCATCCAGACTGCGGCGTATCCCGAATTCGCAACTTTACAGATTGCAGGAAGCAGCCGGTAGTTTTTGGAATCCAGTTTTAAATTGCTGCCTATCGGGACACCGGCGGTATCCAAACATTGCAGATACAAAAAAGAACTATCCTCTATATCCTCCTGCCACATCAAAGCCGTTCCCTGCACACCGGAGACTATGGCCGCCCAGCCCTGCCAGTTTTTGCTAGTATCATCATTAACCCGGATGTCGGCGCAGGCCATGGAAACAGCTAGTGTCAGAAAAATGAATACGGCGCTATTTCTTCTCATGACTGGCCCCCTTTCCTCCGCTTGAACAAATAATTGTAAGCGGACGGTATGGTCCCATAGCCGTTATTTTATAACCAACAGCATAATTCCCTTCTCCTGCGGGGTTACCGGCAGCATCCAAACCTAAGTAATAGACACACCCGAACGGTTTTCTTGCGAGGCCGTTTCTTATTGCATCGTGCGTCGAGTCAACCGGATTGACAAAATCTACTGATATAAGCGCTTCAGATGGGAATGGTTGCTTGGTGGCACCAGCCATTACGTTATGGTTGGTGGGATTGGCAGGACATACTTGGGCAACCTCAGTATTTATGCCCCCCGCATAAACACCATCTGCTTGAGTGGAAAAATCTTCGGCGCTAAGTTGTATGCTGTACATATTGGCAATTATTGCCGCTTGCTTGGCATTTTCAGCGGAGGTTACATACTGTGAATATCCAATGGTCGCCAGCGCAAAAACAATGACCATTGCTGCCAGGAATTCCAGTAACGAGAAACCTTTTTGGTTTTTCATAACGATTCCTTTTGTGTATTAATTATATTGCATTCTTAAATATCAAATAAAATCATTCCACACCATCGGGGAATATACCTATACTATATACATGGGCACTGGGGGGGTAGAAAAAATATAGTTTATCAATTCGGAACAAGGATTATAGACCGGGTTTCGCCTATTTCTTTTTTGCATTCATCATCCATAGTTTATTGCCAAAGATATAATAAGGATGACTGCCGCCGACAGATGTATTGGCAGGGTAATTCCCTGGCTCAGCCATCGTTGCCACAGCGCTGTAGCCTGACAAAATGCTACCGGATAGGACACAGTAAGTATGGCTTCCCATCCAGCCATAACCGTATTGTGACGAGACCGCGCCCAACGGGTAACCATCGGATGGAAATGTTCCGACCACTATTGGACTGGTAGCGTTGCTCGCGTCTATTACTTGGAATTGGGTTGTAAAATTTACAAAGTTAATAAAAGACTCAATCAACACGGCATATTGACCATAGATGAAGCCTGGCTCCCAATTCGGCACCAAGCCATGATAACCCAGATATGGATCAGCGGGATTGCTGGCGTCAATGATATCCGGAAGACCTTGGTACCCCAGCACCGCCAGATTGCTGCCGACGAAAGCCATCTCATTAACAAGATACTTTTGTACCCCGCCTATCTTGTGCCAGGTCCCGTCGCCATGCCATACTATAAAACAAATGCTGTCAGGGTCCCAGGGTGAACCGATGGCCAGAATAGAATCCTTGATGGCGAATACATTTCTATGTCCGGGGATGTCCAAATGGAAGAGAAGCTGGGGTGAAGCCATCGTCGCCACTGAATAGGCATAGATACCCCGGTCATGGGTTGAGAACCACATCGTATCGTTGGAAAGCTTAATATGTTTAATGCATAGCGACGAATCCTGTAATTGCTGGGAATAAATTAGACTGGCCGATTGGGTATTATGGGAATATACCCGGTACCAGCCCCAATAATCTATTGTAGCCAGCTGACCTGCCCCGAATTTTACCGGCGAACCAAGCACCGGCCCCAGTTCCAAAAGATTTTGACTGGTGGGCTGTAAATAATATTGCACCGTATCTATCTTATCGATAGATTTGGGAAAATAATTAGTACAATAGATACCCGCCGTGTTACCCAGAGCCGACCCAGGCAGAATGGCCTGACCATAATTGTCGGTGGATACAGAGTAAGCATCCCAATCTATGCCGCCTTCAATCCAGGCCCCGGCTACAGGTATTCCGCCATCTGTCACCACTTTCACGGTTATGTTAGTAGAAGACTCAACCGGATTCTTTTTGCTACAGCCGGAAATGATGATCAACGTGATAACTAATACGACATAATATCTCTTCAGCATGTGGATACCCTCCGTCATAGTAAAATAATAATTATCATAATAAGCATACATCTAAGACCAATAAAATGCAAGCGAAATAATACCCCACGCCCTTCCACCACATATATCTTGATATATTTGCCGGCAAATACAAAAGACCGTTGCTGGTTAAACAACGGTCGATCAGATAGACCACAGCCCGTAGCACGAAGTGCAGCCCCTGAAAGGGACAAGACGGGTCGGTCTCGGCAGAACCCTTCCCCTTAGGCGCTCAGTTTAAATTGCGCCAGAGCAGCCTTCCCTCTTTGGGATACAGAATTTGGATGGGGTTGCCAGGATGGGAGAGTCCAGAGATGGGAAGGCTCGGCAGGGGAAGGTCTGGCCCGGATGCTGTAGCCATCATTATTTAGGGCAGAGGCAGACGGCAGGGCTGGGGATACCTTATCCGTGGCTATCGTGGCTATGGCGATGATGTATATCCGGTGTATGGTCATGTTCGTGTGGCTGGGTGGAGTGTTTGTGCATATGCGAATGCGTGACCCCTGCCAAAAGCATCCCGGTATGATCATGCTGATGATGCTCATCGTGTTTATGGGCGTGGGTATGCTCGCATTTTTCATGTGTATGATAATGCCGGTGCTGTTCCGTCAACAACAAATATGCGCCAAAGATCATTAATGGCAACGCCGCCAGAAACTGCCAAGTCAACGTCAAGCCAAATAGAATAATCGACCCGACGACACCTAAAAACGGAGCGATACCAAACAGAGCTCCGGTCCTGGCGGTCCCCAACCCACGCAAGGATAAGATAAACATATAGATGCTTAATCCATAACTCACAAATCCCAGCCCCAACGCGCCAAGGATAGGCAATAACCCCGGTAAATGTCCGCCCGATAGCCACGAAATAAAGAGTGATGCACATCCGGCCACTATTCCCTTGACCATGGCTATTACCAACGGATCTTTCGCCGATATACGCTGTGTGAAATTATTGTCCAGGCCCCACAAGACACAAGCCATCAATACACCCAGTGACCCTGCCGAAACGATCCACTTACTGCCCGGTTCGATTGACAAAACCATCCCTGCCAGAGCGACAAATGCCACTGCTATCCAGATCCTCCTGCCAACGGCCTCCTTGAACAACAACACTGCTATCAATACGGTGGCTATACTCTCAAAATTCAACAGCAAGGAAGCAGTGGCGGCCGTAGTCTGTTTCAGGCTGAGCATCATCACTATAGGAGCGGCCACACCTCCGACCAGGGTTGCGCCCGCCAGCCATCCAAAATCATTTTGTGACGGAAGGGCCTCTACCGTTAACCGGGAACCTGCCAATCGTGAAACCAGTTTCAAAGTCAAAAGCCCAAAGCCACACCCCAAATAAAGCAATGCCGCCAGCATTACAGGCTCGATCTCGCCCAATAACAACTTCGCCAGGGGCGCACTAAGGCCGAACAGGGTCGCCGCCAGCAATGCTTGAACGAATGAATATTTGCTGTCCATATTACTCTAATTGCATTTAAACACTTTTCAGATCACGTCCGAACACCCAAAAGTACAACGTTCCAAGTATGCCGAAACCGGTCGCTGTCAGCAGATTGGCGGCCGGGGACACTTGCCACAGGAACGCTCCGCCGAAGGCAGCCAGCGATACGATCACATCGCGCACCAGGTAATACAACCCGAACATCCCGGCCTTCTTGTCCTCCGGGGCCAAGTCCATGATCATAGCTTTCCGGGTAGGTTCCCCGAACTCCTTCAAGCCCCGGATGACGAAGGCCAGCACCATCATCGGGAAAGAGTGGGAGAACAGCAGGAACAGCGGAAATACGGTGAAATTGAAGAACGTGATCACCACGAACGGCTTCTTGGTGGACTTGTCCGCCAGATACGCCACCGGGATGTAGACCAGCATGGCGACGGCCATTTCGATAGCGGTCAGGATGCCGAACTGGAACGCGGAAATACTATTATTCTTAAGGCACCACACCACCACAAAGGCGTAGGGTATCTGCTCGGCGTAACGGATCAGGATGTCCGAAACCAGCAACCGTTTGAGATCCGCACCCATGAACCGCCAAAGCTTCAGCGGGTTTTTCTCAGCTATGACCTGGGTGGGTTTATCATCCTCTATCATTACCTGCTGGATCAACAGCGACACCAGGCCCAGGACGAATGCCGCCACGAACGCCAACCGCACGCCAGTTTTGTCCCCATAGATGCCGATCAACAGGCCCCCGATCAAGGGACCTACGGCCATCGGTATCCTCCGTACCAGTGAATGCATGGACACGCCCATGGTGCGTTTGTTCTGCGGCAGTACCTTGGAGACCAGGCCCATGATCGCCGGTAATGAAATGGCGGTCCACGACAGGAAGAACACAGCCCCGACGAAAACCGCTGGCCAATACGGGAAAAGAATGACTATAGCGTAGCCAAACAGCGCAATCAGGTTGAACACCAGCAGGGCTTTCTTGTGCCCCAGTCTGTCCGACAGATACCCGCCAGGGAAAGAATACAGCGCCGATAGCAGGTTGTCCATTCCATTAAGGAAGCCCACCGACAGGAACCCGCCGCCCAATGCCAGCAGGTAGATCGGCAGGAACCGCTCGGCCATCTTCTCGCCCAGACCGACCAGGATCACCATGGACATCAGGGCTACCATCGAGCGTTTTAAACCAAGGAACTCGACGATCCTGGAATACCAGATATTTCCCCTTTGGTCAGTCATTTCGATCCCTGCATCCTGAAATAATTGTAAAGAGCATCATACACGCGGAACTGGTGTTCGATGTTCTGGTGGTCATCCGAATAGAGCAGTGAATAGCCAACGGCGATGGCTTCCAGGCCGGTGGCGAACGGGTTCTTGTCCATCGTACCGGTGTCGGCGGCGTTGACCACATCAGCCAGCTTCAATAATGCCGGGTCCTTCAGGTTGTACTTCTTGACGATGGACACGAAACTGCAATGGCCGTCCTGGTGGCCCAATTCGACACCTGGTGCATCAAACGGAATCGCATTCAACCGTTTGGCTTCAGCGTCAACCAGATCCTTGGCGACAAAGACGAACTCCGCATCAGCATCGACGAATCGCTTAATCAACCAGGGGCAGGCCACACGGTCAACGTGGACATGAGCACGAGTAATCCATTTCAATGTAAAGCCCTTTCATTAGGTGTATATAGTTAATGCCGTAAACATATTGTATGCGATAATGAAGACATTTTCAAGTCTGATATTAATCGGGAAGGGTCAATTATAAAGACCACCCATGATTTGCATATTATCTCATACAAACCTGAGTATAACAATCAAAGTTGCACTTTAAACCCCTAATCCGTGCCCTTAGTAATTAATTGGATAAAACGTGCCTGGTCCAGTCCCCCTACACCATTGCTCTGTTAGCCGTATTCATTACATTATTATTGTATGAATTTACCCCCGAACCCTGGCAAGCTTTTACCTACACCCCGTCCCAATTCAAAGCCTACTTATTCTCTTCCTCGGAATAATACCCATTGGCCCCTATAATCATATTATCCAGGACCCGGATGCCCAACATCTTACAAACGTCTCTCAAAGTTCCCCAAAGCTGCCGGTCCTCTGTTGACGGGGTGGGATCTCCGCTGGGGTGGTTGTGAACTGTCATCATGCTTGGTGCTCCGCTTGCCACAATTCCCCTCAAAGCCAAGGCAGGAACCACCCGGCAACTGTCCACCGCTCCCATGGCTGTCATCTCCTTCTTGACTATCCGGTTCTTGGTATTAAGATGCAATACCCAGAAGATCTCCCGGTCGGCCATAGATTCTTCCTTCATGTATTCATAGACTGCCTGCGGCCGGCATATCTGGCACTGGGTAATGGCCTCTGATACCTTTAAAAGCTCCAAGGGGTAGGTCGGATATCGTTTCATACTCTCCTCCTTTTTAGGCACAAAAAAACCGCCTGGTTAATTCCAAGCGGCTCAAATTGTGCGGTTGTTATTCTTCATGGCGGTCTTTGCAGTTGGGGCAGAACTTATCCGGACAGTAAACCTCCTGTTCTCCTCCGCTAAAGACAATAATCGCCGTATGACCACAAAGCGGACATGCAGCCCTGACTTCCAGCCTTTCGGTGTACTTTTTACGCTCCCTCTTGTGCGTGATGGTTGCAGTATTCATGATTCCTCCTTTTAAATGTTGTAGTAGTCGCCCATCCATGTACAGGCGTTATAGTTAATTTCCCCAGGTTCGTTCATGATGTAGTTGGCCGCCTTCTGTGCCGCCGATGCCGCAAAGATGATCAGCCTCCGGTCTCCCTTAAGCCGTTTGCACCAATAGTCAATGTACCCGGCCTGATTCTGAATGGTCAAAGGCGATATCCCGGCATAAGCACACAGAAATGACGATCCCAGCTCCGCGATCAGTTCTTCGTTGCTGTAAGCCTCCCTGAACTTGGCCTTGTCGTAGCTGTTATCCCGGTTAAGCCTTTTCTGGTGGCCGGTGGAATGGATCGCCTCGTGCCAAAGGGTAGAATAGTATTCCTCCGGGCTATCAAACCACTCCCTGGCTGGCATTCCTATCAGATCCTCGTTCCGGTCGTAATACGCTTCCCTGGACCCTATCAACCCCGGCTTATTGGGCATGCTGTTAAAAACCTCTTCGCAAGCTTCTATTGGGTTGATCTCTGACCCTATCTGCGGGATCTCGTCTGCCGCTATCCCCAAAGTCTGCTCCTGGTTGAATACACAGTAGTACCTCATCATCGGAACTTCGGTAATTTCCCCGGACTGAGCATTAATGTGTTCCAACAGCCTCCAATATACGATCCTCATGGCCTTAGACCCCGGCTTGACCGTCCCGCCCAATTCCGTCACCTGATTAAAAGTCAAATAGAATGGTGATGAATACTCTGACAAGGACAGGATCAGCAAATTAATCCCGTGATACCGCCTCCTGGACACCATATTCATCGGTAAGTGGGTCTTCCAGGGCTTTTGCCAGGGTATGACGCCCTTTTCCATCGCTTCCAGGATCTGATCGGTTACAATGGCGGCAACATCAGGTTTAAAGGCCTTGGTTCTACTAATCATGGCTTTCTCCTTTGTGTTATGTTACGACCTGCCTATTTGACAGGCTTAGAACTTTTCCATCCATTGTTTCGGGGTAGCCTCTTTACGGCCCTTGCACTTGTCCTTAGCCTTGAGCTCCTTGGGACATCCATAGGCCGACACGTTGTACCCGGCATTAATGAACACCGCAAACTTACACCCAATGCAAGTCTGACTGTCCGGCCACTGGTTGATCTGTAGCTTGGTAGACATGGTTTCCTCCAAATAAAGTTAATGTTTGGTTACCTCAGTGCTTCCAGGATGTGTTCTGACCAACTGACGGCCAGCGCAAAGTCTCCAATGCCAAAAGCCTCGTCCTGCGCTCTCTGGCATGCCTGGATAAATTCCCATTGTTCCTTTGACATAATTCCTCCTTTGTTGGGGTTAATAAATAAGGCCCTCCGTGGTTGGAAGGCCCGGAAACGCAAAAAACCCCCAATCTCGGTTAGGAGACTGGGGGCTGTGAGCGGGGCAGGGGGTGAAATCACTTTTCCATTAATTGAATATTGTTCTTTACCCGTAGGTCTGGAATGTAGATGTAGCCTTTGTATTCACAGATTGCTGTTCGGACCTGCAGGACGATATTCAGCCATAAAGAAAAAGACTGCGGCTAAAACCGCAGTCTTTTTCTTTTCTATCGAAATATCCTGTGTCTTAAACTTGACAACTCACAGCAAATTGCTGGCCAGCTCGGCCAGGGGGCTGCGCTCGCCCTTCAGCAGATTGACATGGGCGAACAGGCTCTGCCCCTTCATCCGGTCCACCAGGTAGCTCAGGCCGTTCGACTGGGCATCCAGATAAGGGGAGTCGATCTGGTAAACGTCCCCGGTGAAGACGATCTTGGCTCCCTCGCCGGCCCGGGTGATGATGGTCTTGACCTCCAGCGGGGTCAGGTTCTGGGCCTCGTCCACGATGAAGAAGATGTTGGATAAACTGCGCCCCCGGATGAAGGCCAGGGCCGAGATCACCAACTTCTCGTTCTGGATCATCTCGTTGATCTTGTTGTGCTCCTTGCTTTCAGGGGCAAAGCGGTGCCGGATCACGGCCAGGTTGTCCCACAGCGGCTCCATGTAGGGGTCGATCTTGGACTTGATGTCGCCGGGCAAAAAGCCGATGTCCCGGTTGGCCAGGGGCACCACCGGCCGGGCCAAAAATATCTGGTGATAATTGCGGCGCTGTTCCAAAGCCGCGGCCAAGGCTAAAAGGGTCTTGCCGGTGCCGGCCTTGCCGGTCAATGCCGCCAGCTGGATCTCGGGGCGGAGCAGGGCGTCCAGGGCAAAGATCTGCTCGGCGTTGCGGGGCTCGATGCCGTAGGCCGGGCGCTTGACCAGCCGTTCCAGGCCGTCCTTCTCCGGGTTGAAATGGGCCAGCACGCTGGAGCTGTGGTTCTTGAAGACGAAATACTGGTGGGGCAGCAGCTCCTCCTTCAGGGGGAAGGCGGCCCGCGGCACCAGGTAGGGCTCCTGGTAGAACTGGGAGATGAAATCCTTGTCCATGTCCTCGACCACCCGGGTGGTGACATTCAGCTGGTCCATCTGCCGGATCTTGCCGGTCAGGTAATCGTCGGCCTGCAGCCCCAGCGACTTGGCCTTCATCCTTAAGTTGATGTCCTTGGTCACTATCACCACCTGGCGGTCGGCATGCTTCCGGGTCAGCTCCTCGGCCATGGCCAGGATCCGGTGGTCGGCCTTGTCGGCGGCGAAGGAATGGTAAACCCGCTCCGAATGGGGGTCGCCTACCAGGATGTGAAGCTTGCCCCGGCCCTTGCCCAGGGAGATGCCCTTGGTGAGAAGATGCTCCCCGGCCAGCTTGTCCAGGTTGCGGATGAACTCCCGGGCCTCGAAGTTGATCAGGTCGCTGCCTTTTTTGAACTTGTCCAGCTCCTCCAGCACCACGATGGGGATGACGATGTCGTGTTCCTCAAAATTCTCGATGCAGGTGTGGTCGTACAGGATCACGTTGGTGTCCAGCACGAAGAGTTTTTTTGCCTTTTTGTTTTCGGCCATGCTGTCCCCCTTTTGTAATGATGCAATGAGGGTTGATGTATGGGATCTAACGATTATTCAACCACAGAAACACGGAAAGCCGAATATTCTGGAAAATTATTCACTATAGGCCAGTAGTTGTTTTGATTCCGCCCTTCAGTGTTTCAGTGGAAAAGGGTTATTTCAGTTCCTTTCAAATATAACCCGATGCCTGGATAAAATCAATAGCTTTTACGGCCAAATTTCAAGCAGGGAAAAATATGCTGAAAATAGTTGATTTGGGTCTTGCAAAGGTTTGTTTTTATGTGATAGAATAAATTTTGCATTCAAGGGAAAACCATCCAGTAATGCTATCAGCAGGAGTCTTATGAAAAAGGCCAAGCCAGCTCCCAAGGCGGTCAAGGGCGCAGCGGACCCAGCGGTGAAAAAGGCCGTGGCCCGGCACGCCGGCAACAAGGGGGCTTTGATCACGGTATTACAGGAGGTCCAGGCCGAGCTGGGTTACCTGTCGGGACAGACCATCGAGCAGATCAGCCAAGCCATGGATCTTCCGGCCAGCCAGGTCTACGGCGTGGCCACTTTTTACACCCAGTTCCGGCTGAAGCCGGTGGGAAAGCATTTGATGAGGGTCTGCCACGGTACCGCCTGCCATGTCAGCGGGGCGGTCAAGATCAGCCAGGCTTTGGAGGACGAACTGAAGGTGGGAGACGGCGAAACCACCGAGGACGGAAAATTCACCCTGGAGACGGTGGCCTGCCTGGGCTGCTGCAGCCTGGCCCCGGTGATGATGATAGACAGCGAGACCTACGGCCGGCTGACCCCGGACAGCGCCCGCAAGGCGGCCAAGGATTTTTAGCGAACGTTGATTTACCCGGGGACTATTTAATCCGCAGATTAACGCAGATGATGCTTAAATATTAAGTAAATAATCTGTGAAAATCTGCGAAATCTGTGGATAGGTAAGCATTGGTCAATAAACTCCACCAAAAGGAGTAAAATCATGACCGGGTTGAAAAGAACATTATGGGGAGGATTATCCCTGCTGTCTATGGGCAGTCTGCTGTGGGCGCAGCCCCAGGCTGGCCCAAAGGCGCTTTTCCCAGTCAACCAGCAGGGCAAGTTCGGATATATCGACCAGCAAGGCCGGGTTGTAATTGAGCCCAATTACGACTGGGCCTTTGATCTTTCAGAGGGCCTGGCCCTGGTCAACATCAGCGGAACCAAGAACGAATACGGGTTCGTGGTGGGGGGCAAGTGGGGATACCTCAGCCCCGATGGCGAGATGGCCGTCACCCCGCAGTACGACGACGCCAAGAATTTTTCCGAAGGGTTGGCCCTGGTGAACGTCGGCGGCAAGACCATCGAAACCGGGATGATCTCCGGGGGCAAGCGGGGATTCATAGACAAGACCGGAAAAACAGTGATCGAGCCGGTTTACGAGGACGCCCGCAGTTTTTCCGAAGGGCTGGCCCTGGTGCGGCAGAACGACAAGTACGGTTTCATAGACCAGAGCGGCAAAGTGATCGTGCCGTTCCAGTACCAGGACGCCATGAGCTTTTCCGGCGGCCGGGCTTTGGTGAAGCTGGGAGACCGCTGGGGATTCATCAATAAGAACGGCGAGGCCGTGATCCCGCCGGTCTACCACGGGGCCCGCAGTTTCGTCAACGGGTTCGCCATCGTCCAGACCGAGGGCAAGTTCGGGTTCATAGACTCACTAGGCCGGGTGGTGGTGGCCCAGCATTACGATGATGCAGGCAACTTTTACCAGGGGCTGGCGGCGGTCAAGCTCAACGGCCGCTGGGGCTATGTGGACACCGCCGGACAGAGGATAATTACCCCCAAGTACGCCGCGGCCTCGGGTTTCTGCGAAGGCCTGGCCTGCATCCGCATCGGCGGCAAGCGGGGATACATCAACCGGGCCGGCCGGATGGCCATCGCCCCGCGCTTCGACGGCGCCATGGACTTCTCCGAAGGGCTGGCCCTGGTGAACCTGGGCGGCAGAATGAACGAGAATGGCATCATCCAGGGCGGCAAATGGGGGTACATCAACAAGGCCGGGCAGACGGTGATCAAGCCCCGGTTCGACTACGCCTGGGACTTCAAGCACGGCCTGGCCATGGTCAACATGGGCGGAAAGATGAACTCCTACGGCAACACCGAGGGCGGCACCTGGGGCTACATCGACCGGACCGGGAAGTATGTCTGGAAGTCAGGGGAATAAAGAGAATTTCCTTTACCACGGAAATACTGAAAATTATAAATTTCAACTTTGCGCAACCCCATATTTAAAATGTTCCGGAATATTCCGTGGTTTCCCGATTCCGTGTTTCCGTGGTAGGTAATGTACATATACCTGAAGTCTTCAATCAAATCAATATATAACGGAGGGAAAGCCTCTTGAGAACTGCTGCTGAAACCAAGAAAAGATCCTTAAAAAGCCCCGACTACCGGGTGGTGGTGGGGCTGGGCAGCTGCGGGATCGCGGCTGGCGGCCACAAGGTGATGGCGGCCCTTAAGGACGAGATCAAAAAAAGAAAGCTTAACGTGGCCCTGGCCGAGACCGGCTGCGTGGGGATGTGCTACCGCGAGGTGCTGCTGGACGTCTACGACAAGGGCGGCAATCTTTTTACCTACGGCAACATGACGCCGGAACGCCTGCCCCGGTTTGTTGACGAGCATCTGGCAAAGCATCAGCCGGTGACGGACTGGCTGGTGCGGGCCCACAATCAATCGCTTCCCGACGACAGCTTCTACGCCAAACAGAAGAGGATAGTGCTCCGCAACTGCGGGGTGTTCAACCCCGAGAGCATCCAGGATTACATGGATCACCAGGGTTACCAGGCGCTGGAGAAGGCGCTCAAGACCATGACCCCGGAGCAGGTGATCAAGGAAGTGCTGGATTCGGGCTTAAGGGGCCGGGGCGGGGCCGGCTTTCCCACAGGCCGCAAGTGGCAGTTCGCCCGGGACAGCAAGAACGACAAGAAATACATCATCTGCAACGGGGACGAGGGCGACCCCGGGGCCTTCATGGACCGCTCGGTGCTGGAGGGCGACCCCCACAACGTGATGGAGGGGATGCTGATCGCGGCCTATGCCATCGGGGCCCAGGAAGGTTACCTCTACGTCCGGGCCGAATACCCGCTGGCGGTGCAGCGGCTGAAGCTGGCCATCACCGAGGCCAAGAAGAAGGGCCTGTTGGGCAAGAACATCATGGGTACCGGATTCAATTTTGAAATGAAGATCAAGGAAGGGGCCGGGGCCTTCGTCTGCGGCGAGGAGACGGCCCTGATGGCCTCGATAGAAGGAAAGCGGGGAATGCCCAAGCTGCGGCCGCCGTTCCCGGCGGTCTCCGGCCTGTGGGGAAAGCCCACCAACATCAACAACGTGGAAACATACGCCAACGTGCCCTGGATCATATTGAACGGCGGGGCGGCCTTCGCGGCCCTGGGAACGGAGAAGAGCAAGGGCTCAAAAGTTTTCGCCCTGGCCGGTCAGATCGTGCGGGGCGGCCTGGTGGAGGTCCCCATGGGCATCACGGTCCGGGAGATCATCTACGAGGTGGGCGGCGGCATCAAGGGGGGGCGTCAGTTCAAGGCGGTGCAGATGGGCGGGCCTTCGGGCGGCTGCATCCCGGCGGCCCTGGCCGACACCGTGATCGACTACGACTCGGTGACCCAGACCGGGGCCATCATGGGCTCGGGCGGCATGGTGGTGATGGACGACACCACCTGCATGGTGGACATCGCCCGGTTCTTTTTGGACTTCACCCAGAAGGAATCCTGCGGCAAGTGCACCTTCTGCCGGGTGGGCACCAAGCGGATGCTGGAGATACTGGACCGGATCACCAAGGGGAAAGGCGTGGAGGGCGACATAGAGCTTCTTTTAGAGCTGGCCGACAAGATCAAGGTCTCCTCCCTGTGCGGGCTGGGGCAGACCGCCCCCAACCCGGTGCTGACCACCATCAAGTATTTCCGGGATGAGTACGAGGCCCACATCAAGCAGAAAAAATGCCCGGCCCACAGCTGCA
The DNA here is from genome assembly GCA_016235665.1 of candidate division TA06 bacterium. Lineage (NCBI taxonomy): Bacteria > candidate division TA06 bacterium. Next base: position 128,079 of record JACRJI010000012.1, read on the forward strand.
AGGAACTGCTGACCTACGAGATCATCGCCGAGAAATGCGTGGGCTGTACCGCCTGCGCCCGGGTCTGCCCGTCATCCTGTATTGCGGGCGCGGTCAAGAAGCCCCACACCATAGACCAGGCCAAGTGCGTCAAGTGCGGCAGCTGCGTGGCCAAGTGCAAGTTCGACGCCATCAGGGTCAGCTGACCTCACCCCTGCCCCTCTCCTAAAGCATTAGGAGAGGGAGGCCCGGTAAACGGATAATAGCTCAATCACAAGAATATAACAAGGAAGCATAAAGATGTCCGAGATAAAGATACAGCTCAACGGCAAAGAAGTCATCTGCGATTCCAGCCAGACCATCCTGCAAGTAGCCGAAAAGCAGGGCCTGGACATTCCCAACATGTGCCACGATCAGAAGCTGGAGCCGTTCGGCTCCTGCTGGGTCTGCCTGGTGGAGGTGAAAGGGGCCCGGGGCTTCGTGCCCTCCTGCGCCACCAAGGTCTACGACGGGATGGTGGTGGACATAGACAACCAGAAGATCCGGGCCGCCCGCCAGCTGGCCCTGGAGCTGCTGCTCTCCAACCACTCCGGCGACTGCATCGCCCCCTGCCAGGCCACCTGCCCGGCCGGCTGCGACGTCCAGGGATACACCGCGCTGATCGCCAACGGGATGGAGGCCGAGGCCATCAAGCTGATCAAGGACACCCTGCCGCTTCCCGCCAGCTTGGGCCGGGTCTGCCCCCACCCCTGCGAGACCGAGTGCCGCCGCAACCTGGTGGAGGAGCCGGTGTCCATCTGCTACCTTAAGCGCCGGGCCGCCGATTTTGACCTCAACTCCGGAAAGCCGTATCTTCCCAAGATCGCCCCCGAGACCGGCAAGAAAGTGGCGGTAGTAGGGGCCGGGCCGGCCGGATTGAGCGCGGCCTACTACCTGAGGCAAAAAGGCCACCAGGTCACCATCTTCGAGGCCCTGCCCAAACCGGGCGGCTGGCTGCGCTATGGAATTCCCCAGTACCGTCTGCCCAAGGAGGTTTTGGACCAGGAGATCAAGACCATCACCGACCTGGGGATAGAGATAAAATGCGAGCAGACCCTGAACCAGGATTTCACCATTGATTCCTTAAGAAAATCATACGACGCTGTATTCCTGGGCTTCGGGGCCCACGCCTCCACCAAGATGGGGGTGGAGGGCGAGCAGTCGGACGGGGTCTGGGACGGGATCGGCTTCCTTAAGAAACTGGCCATGGGCCAGGAGATCAAGATCGGCAGGACCGTGGCGGTGATCGGCGGCGGCAACACCGCAATCGACGCGGCCCGGACCTCGCTGCGGCTGGGGGCCGAGGAGGTAAGCATAGTCTACCGCCGCTCGGAAAAGGAGATGCCGGCCAACCCCTTCGAGATCGAGGAGGCCAAGCACGAGGGTGTCAAGTTCAGATTCCTGACCGCGCCCACCCGGGTGATCGCCTGCACCCAAACAGAGGGCGGCGGGTTGATCTGCCAGAAGATGGAACTGGGCGAGCCCGACGCCTCGGGGCGTCGCCGCCCGGTGCCCCAGGCCGGCTCTGATTACAAGGTGGAGGCTGAGACCATCATCGCGGCCATCGGCCAGGCCCCGGACCTCTCCGTGCTGGGACAGAACCACGGGGTGGAGACCACCAAGTGGTCCACCATCAAGACCGACGAGCAGACCGGGGCCACCAATGTGCCGGGACTGTTCGCGGCCGGAGACCTGGTGACCGGCGCCGCCACGGTGGTGGAGGCCATCGGCGGGGCCCACCGGGCGGCCGAAGCCATCCACTCCTATCTGATAACCGGGCAGGCGGCCAAGCCTGTCAAGAACTTCAACATCACCAAGGGCAAGATCAACGAAGTGCCCAAGGAGCTTTTCGCCCACATCCCCAAGGCGGCCAAGGCCCAGATGCCGATGCTGCCCATCGCCCAGCGCCGGAACTTTGAGGAAGTGGAAAAAGGCTTCGTCTCCACCGTGGCCACGGACGAGGCCCGGCGCTGTCTGGAATGCGGCTGCGCCGACGTGGTGGAATGCAAACTGCGGGACTACGCCACCCAGTACCAGGCTTCGGTCAAGCGCTTCATGGGCGAGGTCAAGATACACCCCATCGACGAGAGCCATCCCTTCCTGGTGCGGGACCAGAGCAAGTGCATCCTGTGCGGCCGCTGCGTCCGGATGTGCCTGGAGGTGGTGGGGGCCTCGGCCCTGGGCTTCGTCTACCGGGGCTTCGGCACCATCGTGGCCCCGTCGCTGGAAAAACCCTTCCCCGAATCCAGCTGCGTGTCCTGCGGGGCCTGCATCGAGACCTGCCCGGTGGGCGCGCTGACCGAGCGTCCCCGTCATCTGAAGCCGGCCCCCTGGGAGATGCCCAAGACCAACTCGGTCTGCACCTTCTGCGGGGTGGGCTGCGGCACCGAGATCCATTCCAAGGACGGCCAGGCGGTCAAGCTGACCGGCAACCAGGAAAGCCCGGCCAGCCAGGGGTCGCTTTGCTTCAAGGGCAAGTTCGGCTTTGAACTGATCCACAGCCGGGAAAGGCTGGCCGCACCCCTGGTGAAACAGGGCAGATCCCATGTCCCGGTGGAATGGAAGAAGGTTTTCAATCTGATTAACGGGGACATCGACGCCATTGTCAAGAAGCACGGGCCGGAAGCGGTGGGGGTGCTGGCCTCGGGCCGGACCTCATTGGAAGAGGCCGAGGGCCTGCGCTCATGGGCGGCCAAGAAAGGCGTGACCAAATTCTCCAGCCTGGTTTATTCAGAAGGCCGGGCCCTGGACCAACTGGAAAAGATACTGGGCGGACTGAACGGCAAGAGCTACGCCGACCTGGAAAAGGCCCAGGCCATACTGCTGGTGGGATCAGACCCCTACAGCCAGCATCCGGTGTTCGGGCAGATCTTAAGACAGGCGGCCAAAAAGGGCGTACCGGTCTACATCTTGGCAGAAAAATCAGGACCGTTGGCCGAGATCGCCTCCGGGCAGTTCACGGTCAAAGCGGGCGGCATCTCTTCGGCGCTGAACGGGGCGCTGAAGGCACTGACAGCCTCTTCCAACCTGGCGGGTTTCACTGAATACAAAAAAGGCCTGGCCAAGATCACCGGGGCGGCGGCCCTCAAAGACAGCGGGCTGAAGAAGGCCGAGCTGGAGCAGCTGGCCCAGGTCTTATCGCAGAACAAAAATATGTTGATAGCCTTCAACGCCGAGGCGATAGACGGCGAGACCGCCAAGGCCATCGGCAACTTCCTGCTGTTGAATGAGACTCCGGAGAACTTCATAGCCTTAAGGGCCAAGGCCAACCTGAACGGGGTGGACCGGTTCGTCACCGTTCCTGCGGCCGAGATCGTCAAACAAATGGAGAAGGGCGTCATCAAGGCGGCGGTGCTTTGGAACGAGGACCCCTTAGGCTCCCTACCCGGCGGCAAGAAGCTGGGCCAGGCTCTCTCCAAGCTGGAGAAGCTGGTGGCGGCCGACCTGTTCCTGACCGAAACCGGAAAAACAGCAGACTTTGTGCTCCCCGCCTGCGCCTTTGCCGAGCAGGACGGTAGTTTCATCAATTCCGAGGGACGGCTGCAGCACTTTAAGCAGGCTATTCCGCCGGTTTGCGGCATGACCTCCAAGCAGATCCTCTCCGAGCTGGGCGGGACGGCCCTGCCCGGCATGCCGGCCGAGAAGAAGGGGGCCAAAATGTTCCTGGCGCCGGAGATCAAGAAGACCAAGCCGGCCAAGGAAGGGTTCTCCAGCGACCTGCTGGAGAAGATGGTTTGGGAGCTGAAGAAGAAAGAGGGGTTGTTAAAAGAGTAGTAAAGTTACAGTAATTGATCTGTTATTATAGCCCCGGCCTTAAGGCCGGGGCTATAAATTTATCCGGACCGGGAATAATCCCACCTCTTCCAACGTATATTAAACAGCCAACCAAAAACCAAATTACTTTAAGGGAGAGGAAAAATGAAAAAGCTTACCCTGATAGCCCTGACGGCGGCTTTGATCCTGAGCTGCTTCAGCTATCTCCAGTCCCAGCAGACCGGCAGCCTGGCCGGGACGGTCACCGACGCCAGGACCGGCCGGGCCGTTTCCGGGGCCGCGGTCAATATTTTGAACACGCAATTCAGCGCCCTGACCGATAACCAGGGGAAGTATCTCATAAACAATGTCCCGGCCGGAAAATATTCCATCCAAGCCTCAGCCGCCGGGTACGATGCCCAGGTCAGAAAAAATATCACGGTCAAAGCCGGTTCGACAGTGACTGTTGACTTCAAACTAAACCCCCCGATCCCGGCCAAGGACGAGAAGAACCGGCTGTTTCCTGATGTGGCGGCAAAATGCTGTGAACAATCGGCCCCGGCCTGCATGCCAATAGGCTCCGGAATGGTCTACCGGGGACAGCCCCAGGACTTCAACACCGAGGAATACTCCAAGATAGAAGAGAACGCCTTTAAGCAGGTCAAAGCCGACCCGCTTTCCACCTTCTCCATCGACGTGGACCCGGCCAGCTATGCCAATATGCGGCGGTTCATTAGCTCCGGGCAGCTGCCGCCCAAGGATGCTATCAGGATAGAAGAACTGATCAACTATTTCGACTATACCTACGCCCAGCCCGGCGATGGCCGCCCCTTTGCGGTGCATACCGAGGTGGCCGAATGCCCATGGAACCAGGGCCACCGCCTGGTGCGGATAGGCCTGAAGGGAAAAGAAATACCTCTGGACAAGCTTCCCCCGGCCAATCTGGTCTTTTTGTTGGACGTCTCCGGCTCAATGCAAAGCCCTGACAAACTTCCCCTTTTGAAATCAGCCTTCAAACTGCTGGTCAACCAGCTGCGGCCTCAGGACAGGGTGGCCATCGCGGTCTACGCCAGCGCCGAGGGTCTGGTCCTGCCCTCCACTCCGGGCAGCGACAAGAAGACCATCCTGGAAATGCTGGACAAACTGGAGGCCGGGGGCTGCACCGCCGGGGCGGCCGGGATCCAGCTGGCATACAGGACAGCCAGGGAGAATTTCATCAAGCACGGCAACAACCGGGTGATATTGGCCACCGACGGGGATTTCAATGTGGGAGTCTCCTCCACTTCGGAACTGATCCGGATGATCGAGCAGAAGAGGGAAGAGGGGATTTACCTTTCGGTGCTGGGCTTCGGCACCGGAAATCTCAAGGACTCCAGGATGGAACAGCTGGCCGACAAGGGCAATGGCAACTACGCCTACATCGACAACATCACCGAGGCCCGCAAGGTGCTGGTCAGCCAGATGGGAGGCACCCTGTTCACCATCGCCAAGGACGTCAAGATCCAGGTGGAATTCAACCCGGCCAAGGTGAAGGCCTACAAGCTGATCGGTTACGAGAACCGGCTGCTGAACAAGGAAGACTTCAACAACGACAGGAAGGACGCAGGCGAGCTGGGCTCCGGCCACACCGTGACCGCTCTGTACGAGATCATCCCGGCCGGTTCACAGGAAGAGGTCCCGGGGGTGGATCCCTTAAAGTACCAGGAGACCAAGGTCTCCCCCAATGCTTCCAAGAGTTCCGAGATGATGACGGTGAAACTGCGCTACAAGCTGCCGGCCGAGAGCGAAAGCAAGCTGATCTCCAAAGTGATCATGGACCGCAACGGCGAGATGGCGGAAGCTTCTGAAGATTTCAGATTTGCCGCGGCGGTGGCCGAGTTCGGCCTGCTGATCAGGGACTCCGAGTTCAAGGGCAAGGCATCGTACGGGCAGGCTTTGGCGCTGGCCCGCGGGGCCAAGGGGCAGGACAAGGAGGGCTACCGGGCCGAGTTCATCAAACTGGCCGAGACGGCCCAGCTGCTGACCAAGAATCAGAGCCAAAATCAGGATTAGACGGATTCGGGAAAAATATCAAAGGACGGCCATTGCTGGCCGTCCTTTTTTTCTTGACTTTAGCTCCGATTTACGTTATCTTAATTTATCCTAACAATAATTTACTGAGGTTCTAAAATAGGTGAAAATCGCCATTTGCCAATATAACCCGGTGGTGGGAGACTTAGAAGGGAATCTGGCCAAGGTCGCTTCGGCTTTAAAATCCTGCGCCAGGCAAAAGCCCGACCTGCTGGTCTTTCCCGAGCTGTTTCTGACCGGCTATCCGCCCCGCGATCTGCTGGAAAAGGACTGGTTCCTGCGGAAGATTGAGCAGGCCATAAAGGACATTACTAAACTGTCCCGAAAATATCCCGACACTGGGATACTAATTGGGGCGCCGACATTGGTCGTGGAAAAAACTTCCATGCGTTTGCATAACTCGGCACTGTTGATCCACTGTGGCAAGGTCATCTTCACCCAGCACAAAACTTTGCTGCCAACCTACGATGTCTTTGATGAGACCCGTTACTTCAAACCGGCGGAAAAAGTCTCGGTGGTGAACTTCAAAGGCCGGAAACTGGGAATATCCATCTGCGAGGATGCATGGAACGATGCCGCCTTGTGGCCAAAAGGGAGACCGTACAATCAGGATCCAGTAAAAACGTTAGCCAAGGCAGGGGCGGAAATATTCATCAACCTTTCAGCCTCGCCGTTCGAAATGGGAAAAGCTTCCCTCAGGTCCGGCCTCTTTACAAGGCTGGCCAAGAAATACCGCAGGCCGTTCATCTATGTCAACCAGATAGGCGGAAACGACGAGTTGGTCTTCGACGGCCGCAGTTTTGCAGTGAACGAAGCCGGACAGCCGGTCCTGACGATGAAGGCCTTCCTGGAAGAACTGACGATATTTGACACAGAGGACATTGCGCTCTCCGCAAAATGGTTCAAGGCTGACCCGGCCGTTGATGTTTATCAAGCCCTGGTTTTGGGCCTGCGGGATTACATTAAAAAGACCGGTTTTCACCAGGCAGTGATAGGGCTTTCCGGCGGGATTGACTCGGCCCTGGTGGCAGCAATCGCGGCCGAGGCGCTGGGTCCCAAAAACGTGACGGGAATCTCCATGCCCTCGCCCTATTCTTCCAAAGGCAGCGTGGACGATTCCAGAAAGCTGGCCGAGAACCTGGGGATAGGTTTTAAGGTCATTCCCATCTCCGGACTGTACCAAAAATACCTGGCTTCGCTTAAAAATACCTTCAAAGGCACAAGATCCGGGCTGGCCGAGGAGAATATCCAGGCCCGCATCCGGGGAAATATTTTGATGGCTTTCTCCAACAAGTTCGGGCACATCGTGCTTTCCACCGGCAACAAGAGCGAGATGGCGGTGGGCTACTGCACGCTGTACGGCGACATGAGCGGCGGGCTGTCGGTGATCTCGGACGTTCCCAAGACCCTGGTCTACAAGATCGCCGGATATGTCAACCGGAAGGGGGAGATGGTCCCCGGGGCCACGATCAAGAAAGCGCCCTCGGCCGAACTGCGGCCCAATCAAAAGGACCAGGACACCCTGCCGCCCTACCCGGTGCTGGATGCGATCCTTGAGTATCATCTGGAAGACGGCAGGTCGCGGGAAGAGATCATCAAGCGCGGCTACAAACCTGCGGTGGTGGACTGGGTGATCAAAGCCGTAAGGAACAGCGAGTACAAGCGGCGGCAGGCCGCGCCGGGGTTGAAGGTGACCAGCAAGGCCTTCGGGTCAGGACGCAGAATGCCGGTGGCGGCCAAGTACTGATCTCTATTACTATGGCATGATGTCTGTCATTAGCCCAGTCCGTAAGGGCTGGGCTAATGGACGAAACTAATTGTTTACAGAAATACTCCTAATAAACTGAAACAGATATAAGGAGGATGGACCATGGCGGACCAGTTCACCGAAACCGTCACCACCGGGTGGGGCAAAAGGATCATGAACTCCTTCATGGGAGTGCTGATAGGCATCCTGCTGTTCTTCTTCTCCTTCGTGGTCCTGTGGAAGACCGAGGGCCGCACCAATTATGCAAAGATCGCCGGCAAGGCGGTGGCCCTGTCCACGCAGTCCGTGGACCAGAACGGCCAGGACCAGCTGGTCTCGGCCACCGGAGCCCTGGAAACTCCAGATTCGGTGGGCGATCCGGAGTTCCTGCGGCCCGGCAGCTACATTATGCTGCAGCGGACGGTGGAGATGTACGCCTGGAGGGAGCGCTCCAGTTCAAAGTCCGAGAAAAAGATGGGCGGCAGCGAGACCACCACCACTACTTACACCTACGAAAAAGAATGGACCTCCAACCCGGAGAACTCAGCCGAGTTCAAGAAGCCCGAGGGCCACGCCAATCCCGGCTTGGATATTGCGGAAAAGGAATTCTATGCCAGCCAGGCCAAACTGGGGGCCTATGAGCTGGATATCCAGAACATGCAGCTGCCGGACGCCCCGAAATTAGAGATAGGACAGAACGACCTGTCGCCGGAGATGCCCGACAGCTTCAAGCTTTCACAAGGTTATTTGTTCAAGGGGAAGGGGACCTTAAGCGAACCGGAAGTGGGCGATATCCGTTTGAGCTTCGGGGCCATCGCTTCCGGCAAAAAGGTGACGGTCTTCGGCAAGCTGATCGGCGGGGCCATTGAGCCGTATATGATCAAGGGCGAGACCAAGTTCTACCGGGCCATGGCCGGCACCAGGGACGAGGCCATAGCCCAGCTTAAGGCGGAGTACAAGATGACCGGTTGGATCGGCCGGATCATCGGCTTTTTGATGATGTGGATCGGGATGCTGATGCTGCTTGGTCCGCTGCACACCGTGCTGGATGTCCTGCCGTTCCTGGGCACCGCCAGCCGCTTTGTGGTGGGGCTGATGACCTTTCCCATTGCCCTGGTGCTGTCTCTGGTAACCATCATCGTCTCCATGATAGCCCATAATATCATCGCTCTGGTGATCGTGCTGGCGCTGGTGGCCGGAGGGATCTTGTTCCTGATGCGAAAGAAGAAACAGCCGGTAGCTCAGGCAGCGGTGAAATAAACGGAAGACAAAAAATAGCCCAGGCATTAATGCCTGGGCTATTTTGTTTTTGTCAATTATTAACTCAACCCACTTCGGCTCTGCTCAGCGCAAGCCTTACTCCCCTTCTCTTTTAAAGAGAAGGGGACGGGGGATGAGTTCCCTTCGGGGACTAAAACACTCTTTCCACTTCATCTCTCCTGACCCATCCCCCGATGCCCCCGGGCATCTGGATCAGCAGGTACTCGCCCCGGGTCTCCTTGATCTGTCCCTCGGTGCCGTCGTGGACCAGGATGATCTGCTTGTACTCCGGGCCGGGGCCGCTCAAGGCGCTGACCTCGGCGGCAGTGATCACCACCGGGAACTGCTGCCGCTCGTTCCTCCAGGTTAAAAGGTCAGCCAGGAAAAAGAGGAAGACCAAAACCCAGAAAATGGAAATGTAAGCATAAGCCTTTTTACGGTAGATCACGAACAGGGCCAGCATCAAAGAACCAAGCCCAAAGCAGATCAGGGCCATCAGGGCGGCTTCGCGCTCCGAAAAAAAGTGGAACAGGTCGTAAAGGAGCCTGGAAAAAGGGTCGGGCACTGTCAGTATCTTGTCGGCCCGGTAACTGCGGACGAATTCAAGGTTGGCCCGGATGTCCCGGTCCCGGGGGCTTAAGTACTGGGCCCGGCGGTAGCTGGCCAAGGCCTGTCCGGCCTGTCCGTTCTTGAAATAGGCATTACCCAGGTTATACAGCACCGAGGCATCCGGCCCGGCCTGCAGGGCCTGCTGATAGGCGGCCACGGCTCCGGCGTAGTCGTTCTGGCTGTAACACTTGTTGCCCAGGTTGTAGAATTCAGCCGGGCTTAAGGCGATGGCGATATAGAGTAATAGATGGGTCAGCATAACATTAGTTATTGGATAATGTTTATCTAATTTGATCATGTTCTTTTTCTTTTTTGTGCCGCCAAATAAGAAAAAGAACCAAAAAGAAAAAAGCTCGTCGCAAAATACTATCCGGGCCACGCTTACGCCAAGGCTTCAGCGGGCCCGCGCTGCGCTTCTCGTTGATGGCGGGCTTGTCTGAACTCGGGCTTTGGCCCAGCCCTCAAACAGGCCAGACAAGCTTTTTCCGCCATAAACTGCGATGCTCACTGATAGAATTTAACGCGACATACGGGGTGGCACCGGTAGATCAGTACATTTCTGGTGCTATCTGGATAATTGTTATTGAACATTAGAGCTACAGTTGGCTCAGTATCTCCCGGGACCTTTCGAACAGCTCCCGGGGCGTTTTGTATGCGGCCTGTCCCGGCGAGAACCGGGCGATGTCGCATTGCTCGATTATCTCGATGATCTTCTCCACCAGTCCTGGCGCCAGGTTCAGCTGCAGAAGCCCGGCCTTGAGTTGGTCCTTGGAAAGGGCGTGGGTGTCCAAATTGTAGCGGTCGCCTACATATCCCAGCACCGCCTGGAAAAGCACGGCGTAAAATTCCTGGCGGGGATCGTTCTGCAGCAGCTTTTCGGCGGCCTTCAGCCTCTTTTTGACCAGGGCCCCTGATCTGTGTTTGCGGGCATAACCCCGGTCGCTGTCCAATTTGTTGCGGTGAGCGCGATAGAGGAACGATAGACCCAGCAGGGCGAACGACAGCAGATAACCAAATCCCAATAGCCACCACGGCGGCTGTTTTAAAGGTTTGATCTCCGTTCGGTCCGGCTTGATGTAATTAATGTCGGTGCCCAGCACCTTCAGGCCGGTGGCTTCCACCAGCGGGGCATTGGGGGTGCAGCCGGTGGCGGTGCATTCCAAAACCTTTGACTGGAGGGTGTGGTAGCTTTTGTCGCCGGGATCAAAATAGGCCATCTTGATGGCCGGCAGGACGTACTTGCCGTCGGCCTGGGGGATGACCGGGTAGCGGAAGGTCTTGGAGCCTTTGATGACATCGCCCGAGGCCTGGATCTGGTCCTTGATCTCGGGGTCCAGTATCTTAAGGCCCGTGGCTGGAGGAATGACGGGCTTTTCGATCAGCCTGATGTTCCCGGTGCCGGAGACCTTGATGGTCAAGTTGATGGGCTCGCTGTCGGTGGTGGAGGTTCTGTCCAGTTCCGCGGTCATGGTGAACCTGCCCACCCCGCCGGTGAATTCCGCCGGCTTGCCGCTCTCCGGCAGGGGCAGCACCGTCAAGCGCAGGGGTTTGGATTCCACCTTGACGGCCTGGGTAGTGCCGAACATGTCAAATATATCACGGGAACCCTGCACCACGCCGACGTTCATGGACAGGGGGCCTATCTCGACCTCTCCGGATGTGACCGGGAACAGGGCGGTCTTTTTAAGCAGGGCCACCTCAAATTGCTTGCCGTCGACCACCTTGCGCTGGAAATTAAGCTTATCCGCGTCATATATCTTCTCCGGCCAGAAACCGCTGAATGAAGGCATCTGGACATCTCCGACGCCGCTTATCTGAAAACGGTTGTAAAGGGAGAACTCCACGTTGACCTGCTCGCCCTGGTAAACCGTCTTTCTGCTGGCGTTGGCCGAAAGGAAGAGATTGCCGTCAATAGGCACCCTGGATTGCGAGGTTTGGGAGTTTTGTCCCTGCTGTCTGGGCTGGGCCTGGGCGGTCTTGGTCACCTCGATGCTGATGGGCTGGCTTTGGTACTCCTGGCCTTCGTAGTTTATTTTGCAAGGGCCGATGGTCAGCTGGCCGGTCTTCTTGGCGCTGAGGTAGTAGACGAAGTTGACGGTGGCCTGCTTCTTCATGCTGCCGTTGATGATCGAGATGCTGGTGGACTGGGAGGAGGAGCTGCCCAGCAGGTTGAAATCGGGCAGGTCCGGCAGCTGGGGCTTGGGGACCGTGGCCATGCCCTCGCCCTGGACGGTGACGTTCAAAGTGAATTGTTCGCCCAGGCCCACCGTGCTTTGGTCCACCGAGGCGTTGAAATCGATGCCGGCGGCACATACACTGGTAACGAGGGCAAAAGTCACCAGGACGGCAGAAAATATTTTTACAAAGGTAGTCATAGAATATTCGTTATTTTCTCTGGGTATCCAAGTATTTATTTTGAAATGAAAGGTAGTAAAAGGTATATGCTAAAGCAACCGCCCCTAAAAAGCCGAAACCTGCAAAGATATCGAAACGGGTGCTGAAAAACCCGAACAAGAGACCCACTACAATGGAGCCGATCCTCAAAGCCAGAGATTGAAATGATTCGATCGTGGCGCGATGAGAGGAGTCTATGCGGTGATGGAGATATCCCAGCGACAAAGGCTGGGCTGCGCCGACCAGCGAAAAGGCTGCCATGAACGGGACGAGACCCCAAGGAGAGCGGATACGGCTGGAAACGATGAAGCATACCGACAAAACGACCAATATGGCAGACAGTACCATTTTCAGTGGTATCCGATCCTTGTATTTAACGGCCAGGTAGCCGGAAGCATTATACAAAAAACCGAAACCGGCGCTGATGATGCCGAAATATACCAATGGTATGCCTACTTCCTTATTGTAGACCTGGTAGTACTCCCAGAAATAATTCACTATGGAGCCGATAATGACGCCGTAAAAAATAACAAACAACAAGGAATGGGATTTTCTTAGGAACTGGAATGCCTCCTGCATATGTTTCCAGTACGAACCCTCGCCGTTATCTTCACTGGTGACTACTTTCGGGTTTTTAAGGCTGAGGGCAAAGAAAAATGAAGCCGTGACGCTTATCACCGACATCCAGTAGTTGAAGGTATAGCCTTTTCTGGAGGCCATATACCCTCCTAACAGGGCGGCGGAAGCGGCGGCGGCGAAATCTAAAATATTGATCCGGGCCAGTTTGTTTTCAAAGAAGGATTCCTGTCCTTGCTCCTTCAGGGTATCGTACAGAATTGAATTGAGGGTCCCGCTGGCTAAGGCCCCGGCTATCGCCGCCGAGACCATTGACAGTGAAAATATCCAGAAATTATAAGCGAAGATCAGTATGAAGAATTCAAAGAAAGTAAAAAAAGCGCTCAGTACCATGACCTTCTTCCGGTCCCATTTGTCGGCCAATGCTCCGGTGGGTATTTCCAGCAGGCTGACTATGGTCAGGTAAATGACCTCCAAATAGACCATTTGCTGGATGGAAAGGCCGCGCTCCAAAGCGAACAGACGCTCGATAACATAAGCGAAGATCAAAGTGTGAAAGAATAAATATCCGTATATCTTCCAGATATTCGATCCTACGCCCTTGTATGTTATCACCAGTCCTTCTCCGCGTTCTCCTTCTGGGGCTGGCGTTCCTTCTGCTTCTTCATGTTCTCCTTTTCCTTGTTCTGCAGGGCCTGAAGCATGCGGTTGGCGTCATCCTTGTTGATCTGCCCCTTTTGGGGCTGGGGCTTGGGCTGCTGTTGCTGCTGTTGATTCTGTTGTTTTTGCTGCTGTTGCTTTTGTTGCTGGTCCTGCTTGGTGGAATCGCTTTTGGATTCCTCCTTCTTCTTCCAGCAAAATTCCAGGTTCTGCTTGGCCTGCTGGTCGCCGGGGTCCAGCACCAGGGCGGCGGTGTATGAGCCTATGGCCTCGTCCAGCTTCTGCGCCTTGAACTGGCAGTTGCCAATGTTGTACAGGGTCCGGGCCTGCAGTTTCTTGTCCTTGGTCAGCAGGGACAGCTGGAACTCGGAAACGGCCTCGGGATATTTGCTCAGTTTATACAGCGCCCGGCCGATGTTGTAGTGTATCTTAACATTATCCGGTTCAAAAACCAAGGCCTCCTGGTACTTTTTAAGGGCTTCCTCGTAATTGCCCTTTTTGTAGGCCTGGTTGCCGGAGCGCATGTCGGAGCCGACACCAGCTTGGACCGCGGTCGAAGGCAGAAGGCAAAAGGCAGAAATTAGGATCACCAATTTGAAACGGGAAAGCTTCAGTTCCGGGAACCATTTTCCCCGCCGGTCGCTGATGAATATCCCGGTCATTATGAAGATAAAGGCCGCCAGCAAAAAGTACTGGTAGCGCTCCTGATACTGCACAAAATCTCCTCCGCCGATGTCCTTCTTCTTCAGCTGGTCCAATGACAACAGCAGGGCGTCCAGGTTAAGGGCCTGGCTCCGGAAATAGCGTCCGTCTGCGGCCTTGGCCATCACCAGCAGCAGGCGCTCGGCCAGCCGGGAGACCACCACCTGGTCCTTCTGGTCCTTCTTGTAAGACACACCGTAGCCGCTCTGGTCGCTCTCCGGTATGGTGGAGCCTTCCAAAGTACCCACGCCCACCGCGTAGATCCGGATGCCCTGCTCGGCCGCCAGCTTGGCCGCCTGCATGGGGTCTCCCTCCAGGTTATCGCCGTCGGTGATCAGCACCAGGGCTTTGGAGGCGCCTTCCTTGGCGTCAAACAGGGTGGAGGAGACCTCGATGGCCCGCTGGATATTGGTGCCGGGTTTGGGAATGTTCCCGGGCTCGATGATGTCCAGGAACATCTTGGCGGCGTCCACATCCGTTGTCAGCGGGCACATCACGTAGCAGTCGCCGGCAAAGGCGGTGATGCCTACCTGGTTGGCACTGAGGTTGTCCAAAAGCGAGGACACTTCCACCTTGGCCCTCTCCAACCGGCTGGGTTGGATGTCCCCGGCCAGCATGCTTTTTGAGGCGTCCAGGGCGATGACCACGTCGATTCCCCGGCCCTTGTAGCTCTGCAGTTTCTCGCCCCACTGGGGCCGGGCGGCGGCCAGGATCAAAAAGAAGAAGCCTAAAAGCAGCAGCGTTGCCTTGGCCAAGGCCAGCCTGCCGCTGTAATTGGCGCTGATCCTGGCCAGCAGCTCCCGCTCGGCCAGCTTTTGCCCGGCCCGGGACTTAAGCCAGCGGCCCCACAGCAGGGCCAGCACCATCAGGGGCAGGGCCAGCAGCAGATAAAGATATTGCGGTTGGGCCCACTTGATCATGGCAGCCTCCTGGCCACGGTCAGCGCCAAGGCCATTCCCAAAAGCATCAGGAACAGGGCCGGGAACAGGAAGAGGTAGGCTTTTTCGGAATACACGGTATGGCGGTTGACTTTATAAGTGGTGGGTTCCAGTTTGTTGATCTCGTCGTAGATGATCTTCAGCGCCTCGTCATCGGTGGCCAGGAAGGCCCGTCCCCCGGTTATCTTGGCGATCTCGTCCAAGGGCTTCATGTCGAACTCCATGTTCACGGTCTGGGGCCGCGGTCCCCAGAAGGGGTCGTTGACCATGATCGTCACCGGGCCGTTGGTCCCGATGCCGATGCAGTAGACCTTGATGCCGAAGCTCTGGGCCAGCCGGGCGGCGGTCAGGGGGTCGATATCCCCGGCGTTGTTGAGGCCGTCGGTCAGTAGGATTATCAGCTTGTCTTTTGACTTGGAGTCCTTGAGCCGGGAGACGGCCGAGGCCAGTCCCATGCCGATGGCGGTGCGGGTGGGGTCTATGGTTCCCACCTGCAGCCGGTCGATGATACCGCCCAGGATGGTGCGGTTGATGGTCAGCGGGCACTGGGCCATGGAGCCGTTGGCGAAGGCCACCAGTCCTATCCGGTCGCCCGCCCGCTTGGCGATGAATTCCTTGGCCCGTTCCTTGGCCACGTACAGCCGGTTCCTGGGGCTGAAATCCTCGTATTTCATGGTCTCCGAGACATCCAGGCAAAGCATGATGTCCACGCCCTTGACCTCCACCTCCTCGTAAACCCTTCCCCGCTGGGGGCGGGCCAGGGCCAGGGTCATGAAAACCAAAGCCAGGAGGTTCAGGGCCAGCAGCAGGTATTTCAGAATGTCCGATCTCTTCTTATAGCCGGCGAAGAACGAAGTGTCGGAGAATATCACCGCTCCGGTCCTCTTCTTCAACTCCAGCCACAATAGAAGGGCGATGGGTAGCAGCAGCAGCAGATATAATGGTGAAGCGAAGCGCATATCTATACGGCCTCCGTTGCCGGCTTTTCGCTTTTAGCCTTCCCGGCGGGTTCCGGAGGGAGGGGGATGGTCCGGGTGATCAGGTCCCTGACGGTTTCCATGGCTTGGGCGGTCTCCTGTTCCGGGGGCACGGCCTTGGCGTACTTGACCAGGTCGGCCCGGTTCAAAAAGTCTGAGAATTCCTGCCGCAGGGGCGTTTTGTATATTTTTAAATTCAAAACGATCTCGGTGGTGGTCTGCTCCACCGCGTTGAACTCAAAACGCCTTTCGATATAGCGTTTGAGAATTTCGGACAAGGCGTAATAATATTTGCTGACAAAACCCTTGGCCAGCCATTCGTCCTTGGGCAGATTGTCCAAGGCCTTCAACGCTTCCTCCCAGGGCGGCAGCGGGGCCAGGGCCAGTTCCCTGATCTTCTTAAGCTTTTTGTACAACTGCAAACTCAAGTAAACCAAGGCGGCCAGGACCAGGACCAGGGCCGGGATCAGCCACAGCCAGTAGTTGGGGAATTTTGCCTCGGGCTTAAGTTCATTGATGTCCTGCATCTTTGGGGACAGGACGCTGGTGATCTTCACCGTCAGGCTGTCGCTGCGCAGGGTGTCGGTCCTGTCCCCGGAAGACAGCAGAAAGAACAGCCGGGGCAGGGCCTGCTCGCCGGCCTTGAACCCGGCCATCTTCAGGCGGTACAGGTTCTCGTTGTAACCCTGGCGGCTTTTGGTCTTCAGCTGCTGGTCCAGGATCAGGAACGGTCCCAGGCTGTCGGCCAGGGGGCCGGTTATCTTGGTGCTGTTGGAGCAGGTCAGCTTCAGTTCGACGTAAAAGGGATCGCCCACCGTCAGCTTTTTAGGTGAGCATTTGGTGGAAAGAGTGGGACCGGAGGGCAGCTGGGTTAAAAGCAGCAATGTCAGAAGCAGATGGGTCATTATGTTCGGTATGATTATTTTAGTTTCTTATATGGGACGCAAATTTCCATTATGTTCTTTTCTTTTTGTGTCGCCAAAAAGAGAATAACCAAAAGAAAAAGCCCGTCGCTTAAAACTCTCCGGGCGTTGCGCTTCTCGTTGCCGGCGGGCTTGTCTGAACTTGGGCTTTGGCCAAGCCCTCAAACAGGCCAGACAAGCTTTTTCCGCCATCAACTGCGATGCTCACTGATCGTTTTAACGCGACAACCGGGATTGGAACCGGTTGATCAATCCGTGTTTCCTGTTTTCCTGGATTCCTTATAGATTAACCTGTGTCTTGCTTCAGTGGAATCTCTTGGCTCGCTGTTTGAAGAACTTGTGCAGCTTGGGGGTGAAATCCTCGGTAGTGGAGATGTCTATCTGGTCCACACTGAGCTGTTTGAACAGCCGGTCCTTTTCCTGGCGGGCGCTCTGGGTATAGTTGTAAAAGCCCTGGGCGATTTTCTTGTCGGAGAAATTGACAGTGTATATCTTTCCGCTTTCAGCATCCTCGACGTCCACCAAGCCGGCCGGGGGCAGACTCTGCTCGGCCGGGTCGCTGATGGACACGGCCACCAGGTCGTGGCGGCGGGAGGCGATGCCCAGGGCCGTCTTGAAATTCTGGGGCCGGTACCCCTGGCCCAAAAAGTCGCCGATGAAGAACACGATGGCCCGGTGCTTAAGGATGTGCATCAAAAATTCCAGGGCAGAGGAAGGGCTGGTGCCCTTGTGCTCCGGCTTAAAATACAGGATGTCCCGGATCAGCCGCATCACATGGAGCCGGCCCTTCTTAGGAGGGATGTACTTCTCCACCCGGTCGGTGAAGAACAGCAGGCCCACCTTGTCGTTGTTCTTGACCGCCGAGAAGGCCAGGGTGGCCGCCACCTGGGCGGCCTGCTCCACCTTGAAGCGGCCCCGGGTGCCGAAGTAGCCGGAGCCCGAGGCGTCCACGCACAGGATCACGGTCAGCTCCCGCTCCTCCACGAATTTCTTGACATAGGGGTGCCCCATCCGGGCGGTGACCTTCCAGTCTATGGACCGGACGTCGTCACCGGGCTGGTATTCCCGCACGTCCACGAACTCCATGCCGGTGCCCTTGAAGGTGGACTTGTACTCGCCGGCAAAGGTGGTGTTGACGATCTTCCGGGTGTGAAGCTCGATCTGGCGGATCTTTTTTATGAATTCAGGCGTCAGCATGACTTATAGGCACTTCTTTCCCCGCTAAAAACGCGAAACAACGCGAAATATTTTATTTCAATATACACTGGCTACTGGGTTCATGGTCCTTCGGGACTGACGATTTTAGAATAAAGAATAACCATTAACCAAGTGTATCAGGGAACCTCGACCCCGGCCAGGATCTTCTGGATCACATCGTCGGTGGTCACTTCCTCGGCCTCGGCCTCGTAGGACAGGATTATCCGGTGCCTCAGGATGTCCCCGGCCAGCTCCTTGACGTCCTCTGGTATCACGAAGCCGCGGCGCTTTAAAAAGGCTAAAGCCCGGGCGGCGGTGGTCAGGTTGATGGAGGCCCGGGGCGAAGCCCCGAAGCGGACCAGCCCTTTCAGGTCCTTCAATCCGTATTTCTCCGGCTCCCGGGTGGCGAACACCAGATCCACGATGTAATCCTTGATCTTCTTGTCGATGTAGATGCTCTTGCACAGCTCCCGGGCCTTGATGATGTCCGAGGTGTCTATCACCGCCTTGATCTTGGGCTCGCCAACTCCGGCGATCCGCTCTACGATCTCCTTTTCCTCCTCCTTGCTGGGGTAGGTGATCTTGATCTTCAGCAGAAAGCGGTCCAGCTGGGCCTCGGGCAGGGGATAGGTGCCCTCCTGCTCGATGGGGTTTTGGGTGGCCAGCACCAGGAAGGGGTCATCAAGCTTATAGGTCTGCTCGCCGATGGTCACCTGGCGCTCCTGCATGGCCTCCAGCAAAGCGCTCTGCACTTTCGGGGGCGTGCGGTTGATCTCGTCGGCCAAAATGAAGTTGGCGAAGATGGGTCCCTTGCTGGTGATGAATTCCCCGGTCTTCTGGTTGTAGATCAGCGTCCCCACTATGTCCGAGGGCAGCAGGTCCGGTGTGAACTGGATCCGCTGGTATTTTGCCTTGACGGCCGCCGCCACCGTCCGCACCGCGTAGGTCTTGGCCAGGCCGGGCACGCCCTCTATCAGGATGTGGCCGTTGGCCAGCAGGCCCACCAGCATCCGGCTGACCAGGTAGTTCTGGCCCACAATGGCCTTGGAGATCTCGGCGGTGATGGTCTGAACGATGACGCTCTTCTTTTCGATCTCTTCGTTGAGCTTCTTGATGTCGTCGTTGTTGAATTGTTCCATGGCTTATATTCTCCTTTAATTACTGACTTCTCTGGTCCGGGGGATACAATCCTATATTATAAAAAACATATTTTTTTTTGTCAAGGGGCAATGGTCTCGAAACGGCTGTTTGATGCACTTTGGCGGCGATCTCGACATGTTAAAAAAACATAAACCCCTTAAAATGTATGATTACGAGGTAAAAATCGGGAAAGTTTCATAATATTTCTAATTTTCTATATGAAATTAAAAAATGCTTGATTTTGGTTGGGTTTAAAGGTATGATTGACATCATACAATTCACGCATCTATCAAGCAAAAGCGGGAATATTACCTTATGACCAATAGAGGCCGACATAGGATGAAGGATTCAAGGATTAGTTCCTATAAAATATGAAATGAAGAAGAAATAATATGGTTGAAGCAGGAGGATTATCGTGAAAAACGAATTACAAAGTATTATTGCAATGTTTGCTGATGATAGTGGATTTGGTGATCCAGAGGCGAGACGAAACGCAGAACTCCGATTACAAATAATATTGGCTCAACAGCAAAGTAAAACAGCATCACGACTTAATCTCATGACTTTTTTACTTGTAGTTGTTGGGTTGCTCAATGCATTAATTCTTGCCTTTCAGGTATGGGGCAAGTAACTTATTGAGAAAATGGATAATAATGATAAACGAACCCCAGGCGTTTCTACCGGTCAATTTATCAGTAGAGATAAACGGGAAATGGCAAAACATATGCGCCAGCATATGACAGTTGCTGAGAAATGTTTTTGGAATGAGGTAAGAAAAAGAAGGTTCCCAGGATTACGGTTTAGAAGACAACAGGTGATTGATGGTTTTATCGCCGATTTTTATTGCAACGAATTAAGAATGGTTATTGAAATTGACGGAGGGATACATGAGAAACAGAAGGATTATGATAAGTTGAGAGACCAAATAATCAACCAACGTGGGATCAAAGTGTTAAGATTTAAGAACGAAGACGTGATAAATAGGATAGAGTGGGTATTGGAAACAATTTTGGGGTACGACCCCACCCTGCCCTCCCCTAAAGCTTTAGGGGAGGGAGAAAAGGGAGGGGTATGCCTAAACTGATCCTGGTCGACGGCACCGCCCTGGCCTACCGGGCCCACTTCGGGTTCATCCGCAACCCCCTGATCAACTCCAAGGGGGAGAACACCAGCGCCTCCTTCGGTTTCACCAACATGCTGATGCGGATGATCAAGGAGCACCAGCCTGACTACATCGGGGTGGCCTTCGACACCTCGGCCCCCACTTTCCGCGACAAGAAGTACGCCGAGTACAAGGCCCAGCGCCCCGGCATGCCAGAGGAACTGCGCTCCCAGCTGCCCCGGATCAAGGAGATCCTGAAGGCCCTGAACATAGCGGTGCTGCAGCAGGACGGCTTTGAAGCCGACGACGTGCTGGCCGGGCTGGCCAAGCAGGCCGAGGCCAAGGGCTGGATGTCCTACATCGCCACCGGGGACAAGGATCTTTTACAGGTGGTGACAGAGCGGATCAAAGTGATCAAGCCCCGGCTGGGCAAGAGCGACGAATCCATCTACGGCCCGGAGGATGTCCTCAAGGAATACGGGGTGACCCCGGACAGGATCAAGGACATCTTCGCCCTGTCGGGCGACTCGGCCGACAACGTGCCCGGGGTGCCGGGAATCGGCCCCAAGACCGCCACCGAGCTGATAATCCAGTTCGGCTCGTTCGACGACCTTTACAATAACCTGGATCAGGTCAAGAAGCCCCGGATAAAAAATCTTCTGGAAGAGCACCAGGACCAGGCCCGGCTCTGCAAGGAGCTGGTGACCCTGCACCTGGATCAGCTTCCCGACATTTCGCTGTCTTCGCTTAAGACCCACCAGCCGGACCAGGAAATTCTGGCCAAGCTTTTCAAGGAACTGGAATTCAATTCCCTATACCACGAGTTCGTCTCCGGGCAGATCAAGAAAGTGGCGCCCCAGGCGGTCACCGGCAAGGCCGAGTTGGAACTGCTGGCCGGGCGGCTGAAGCGCGAGGGCGAGATGTGCCTGGAATTGGAGACAGCTGACGGCCTGCCCTCAAAACTGTGCCTGTTCTGCCGGGGCCAGGCCCATATCATCGGCGGCCTGGATATCGGGAAACTAAAGAAGTCATTTGAAGACGCTGATATCTTAAAGACCGGACATGACCTGAAGAAGGCCATCAAAGCTTTGGCCGCATCGGACATTCAACTGAACGGGACGATGTTCGACACCATGATCGCCTCGTACCTGCTGGACCCATCCAAGCGCAACCACCAGTCGCTGGAAGCCCTGGCCGAGGAGCACCTGGGGATCAGCCTGGCCCAGCCGGGCGGGCCCGCCAAGAAGCAGACCGAGCTTGACTTTTCGGCCGAGTCCGGCCTGACCGACGAGCTGATGGCCAGGCGGGCCGACGCGGTGTCTTCGCTGAGATCAAAATTCGAGCCGGAGCTTAAGGACAAGGAACTGATCCAGCTGTTCCAAGAGATCGAGATGCCGCTGGTGAAGGTCCTATCGCAGATGGAAACCGAGGGGATCCTGCTGGACATCCCGGTCTTCAGCCAGATGTCCAAGGAGCTGGAGCGCCAGGTCAACAAACTGGAAAAGGAGATCTACCGGATTGCCGGCGAGGAGTTCAACCTGAACTCGCCCAAACAGCTGGGGACTATCCTTTTCGAGAAGCTGAAGATCGGCAAGGGCAAGAAGACCAAGACCGGCTTTTCCACCGACGTGGACGTTTTGACCAAGCTGGCCCTGCACCACGACCTGCCGAAATTGATCCTGGATTACCGCCAACTCTACAAGCTGAAATCCACCTACAGCGACGCCCTGCCGCTGGCCGCCGATCCAAAAAGTCACAGGCTGCACACCACCTTCAACCAGGCTCTCACCGAGACCGGCCGGCTTTCCTCCTCGGACCCCAATCTCCAGAACATCCCGATGAGGGAAGGGGTGGGGCGGGAGATCCGCAAGGGCTTCATCGCGCCCAAGGGCCAGCTGCTATTGTCGGCGGACTATTCGCAAGTCGAACTGCGCCTGGTGGCTCACCTTTCCGGTGACCAGCATTTAAGGCAGGCCTTCAAGTCGGGCCGGGACATCCACAGCGAGACCGCTTCGGCGGTGTTCGGGGTCAAGCCCGACCAGGTAGAGCCCGATATGCGGCGCAAGGCCAAGGCCATCAACTTCGGCATCGTCTACGGCATGGGGCCCTACGGGCTCTCCCAGCAGCTGGGGATAGGGGTGGAGGAGGCCTCGCATTTCATCGAGCACTACTTCAACCAGTTCCCCCAGGTGCAGGCCTGGATAGCGCTGACCACCGCCCGGGCCAAGAAGGACGGCTTCGTCTGCACCATGCTGGGCAGAAGGCGCTACCTGCCGGAGATCAACTCCGAGAACGGCCAGCGCCGGGCCTTTTCCGAGCGGACCGCGGTCAACACCCCCATCCAGGGCACGGCGGCCGATCTGATCAAGCTGGCCATGGTCAATATTTCCAGAAGATTGGAAGTTGAGAAGTTAAGAAGCAAGATGATACTCCAGGTCCACGACGAACTGCTGTTCGAGGTGCAGAAGGATGAGCTGGCCAAAGTGAAGAAACTGGTCAAGCAGGAGATGGAGCAGGCGGTGAATCTTGAGGTGCCAATAGTAGTGGAGATGGGCGAGGGGGAGAACTGGTTCCAGGCGCACTGATCGCATCGGGGAGAATAGCCACAAAGGCACTGAGACACAGAGAAAATACAATAGCATAGGATATGACCAATGAAACTAAGCAGGATACATCTATTGTTAATGATGGCCGCTATTCCGGTAACGGGCTTGGCCCAGCAAATCAGCGATACTTTACCGGCCGGGAAAGACCCGGTCCAAAGCGAGAGCCAGGCGGTGAGCGCCGCCAAACCGGCCGGTGTTCCTGCAGATCATGCAATGAACGTTCTGGGCTACGACCCCATTGGAGACGAAGAGGAAATGGATTCCATGGAGAACAGGGAGTCAGATGATTCCATGCCTTTTTGGCTGGAGCTTGACCCCGACCGGGATTATGACCCGCCGGACCAAAGGGAAAGGGAGCAGGAACAGGATGGCAGAGATTGAAGGCCGCTTCCTCCAAACATGAATAGATCAATATGTCAATGATCATCAAAAGAAAAATCGTGCTGGCCGGCCTGACCGGCGGGGCCGGCTCGGGCAAAAGCACGGCGGCCGGATATTTCCGCGGCTTGGGGGCAAAGGTCATCGATGCCGACCGGATCGGGCACGGCCTGCTGAAAGCCGGCTCGCCCTGCCATGACAAGGTCATCAAGGCTTTCGGCCCTGGCATAGCGGCCGGGGGCAGGATAAACCGGAAAGCTCTGGGCAAGGTCGTCTTTGGCAACAAAAGGGAAATGAGAAAACTGAACAGGATCGTTCATCCTTGTATTCTAACCGATATAAAAAATAAAATAGAAAAAATAAAAAATGGCGGGTTCAAGGGTCTGGTGATAGTGGACGCCGCGCTGATCGTGCCCTGGGGCCTGCAGAAGAAGCTGGATATTCTGATAGTGGTGGACACTCCGGTAAAGACCAGGCTGGAGCGTCTTGCGGCCAAGGGAATTTCCCCGGCTCAGGCCCGGAGAATAATGGCATCCCAGCTTCCGGTTTCAAAACTCAAACGGGAAGCGGACATAATTCTCGTCAATGACGGCAGCCTGTCCGGTCTGAAGAAAAAAGTGAATATGATCCACCGCTATCTGTTGGACCAAAGTTCAACTTGATTTTAAACAATGATTGGTTTAAAATCATACTACTGACAACAAAATCATAATATAAAAGGCAAGAGACAAAATGACGATCCCCGAATTGAAGCAGGGCTGCAAGGCGGCCCGGGAGAAACTGGCCCATCTCCGGAGGTATCTTTGACCTCGATAGATTAGAGAAAGAACTGGCCCAATACGAAGAACAGATGGCCGGGCCGGGCTTTTGGAACAACAACCTCAAGGCCAAGGAAGTGATAGCCCAGGCCAACCTGCGCAAGGACTGGGTGGAGGCCTGGCGGCAGCTGGACAAAAAATGCGCCGATGCCGCCGACCTTTTGGAAATGGTAGAGGAAGGTGACAGCGCTTCGCTGACGGAGATAGAGAACGACCTGAGGTCCCTGGATACTGGGGTGGAGACCCTGGAATACCGACACATGCTGCGGGGCGAGGACGACGCCCGGGACGCCATCATGACCATCCATCCCGGGGCCGGCGGCACAGAGAGCCAGGACTGGGCCGAAATGCTGCTGCGGATGTACACCCGGTGGATGGAGCGAAACGGTTACGCATACAAGATGATCGATCTCCAGCCGGGGGACGAGGCCGGGATCAAAAGCGCCACCCTGGAGGTGACCGGGAAATACGCCTTCGGCTACCTCAAGGCCGAGATCGGGGTGCACCGGCTGGTGAGGATCTCCCCATTTGACGCCAACAAGAGGCGGCACACCTCCTTCGCCTCCATCTTCGTCTATCCCGAGATCGACGACGAGATCAAGGTGGACATAGCGGAGTCCGACCTGCGGGTGGATGTCTACCGGGCCGGGTCGGCCGGGGGCCAGAACGTCAACAAGGTGGAGACGGCCATCCGGATGGTGCACATCCCCACCGGGATCGTGGTCTGCAGCCAGAACGAACGCTCCCAGTACCAGAACCGGATCAACGCCATGAAGGTCTTAAGGGCCAGGCTCTACCAGCACTACAAGGCCGAGGAGGACAAGAAAAGGCAGCACCTGGAGGCCGGCAAGGCCGACATCGCCTGGGGCAGCCAGATCCGCTCCTACGTCTTCCAGCCCTACACCATGGTCAAGGACCACCGCACCGGCCAGCAGGACGGGGACGTTCAGGCGGTGATGAACGGCGACCTGGACAAGTTCATATTTGCCTTTTTAAAGACCGGGGGAAAGTTTGAGCGGGTTGACAAAAGCGACGATTTATGATATCTTATAGACAACAAAACTTCATATTATATTCCGAAAGGAGGTGCAAGAATACTGATGTTTGCTGCTTATGAATTCATCAACTGCGATTCCGGCAAGGCCGAGGCGGTGGTCCGCTCTCTGCGCAAGATCAAGGGAGTGAAACAGGCTCACGTAGTGACCGGTTTGCATGATATCGTGGCCTATGTGGAATCCCCGAACCTGGGCGAGCTGACCAAGCTGATCATCGCCAAGATCCAGGGCACCAAGGGCGTCGGCAGGACCGTTACCTGCATCGTGGTCAACGGCAACTAAGAATCCTTTTCTCTGAACCCCCGTCTAATATATAGGCGGGGGTTTTTTATTGCATTAAAAATGCAATAAATTATCAAATATGATAATAGTTTCCCAGACATCAACGATTGTAATGCTATGCCAGACAACAATTAAAAACATATAATATGTTGGCACGGTTTATGCAATACTATGAATATAAAACGCTATAATATATGGTTTTCAAGTTATTCAGACCAAGGAATTATAGCTGGAGGAAAAACATGAAAAAACATTGTATAATAAAACTATCGTTGATTGCCGCTTTAATGCTAATCTCCCACCAAGCCTGGTCTTTCTCATTGGTGATGAATGCCAACCAGGTTCTGGAAAACAACGGCGGTTATTGGACCGATCCCGGCTATACTTATCAGGATGATGCTTTGTCAGCCTGGGTTTTGGGTACGGCCAATGGAGGCAGGTATTTAAGGGTCGGGCTGGAAGACCCGTCCATTGATACAACCAATATCATGATAACCGGGGTTACCATATATGCAAAGGCATACAGCAACTATTCCAAATCCAAGATCCGTCTGCAGCCGTATTTCAATAATGTTGCCGGTCTTGAATCCCCCGGCGTCAATCTGGGCACATCCGAAGTTCTCAGATCCTATGACATAACCTCACAGCGGGCCTGGACCTGGCAGGAACTTAAGGACCTCAGCGTCCGCGTTACCCCCAGGACCGGATCGTATTTTTACCTCAATCATGTTTTTGTGGTAGTGACCTATACCGACAGCACCATTTTGGGCGACTACAGTTTTGAATTTTCAACCATAGCCTCACCTGAGACTTTGGGCTATTATTTTCCCGTCAGGATCATAGTCCGGGACAGCCTGGGAGATACCGCCAAAAGCTATAACGGAAATGCCTCGATCTCCGATCTCACCGGAACCATCACGCCCATAAATGCCCAGTTTATTTCCGGCGTCTGCAACCTGCCGGTGATGATCGGCGAAAACACCGCCCTTACTTCCATTACGGTGGATGACGGGGACACCTCTGCCGTAAGCAACGGATTTTCGGTGGTGAGCGGACTGCATCACTTCTGGATAAGCCCAGTCGCTTCCCCCCAAACCGTCGGATCACCATTCCCGGTTAGCATCTCGGCCTGCGATTTCAACGGCGACACATTGACCACCTTTAACGGAAAAGCAGACCTGGTTGAAATCACTGGAGCGTTGATACAGGACTCCACCGGCAGTTTCACCTCCGGGGTCTGGAACGGGAACATAACCATCAACGGGGGCGCGGGAATCTACGATACTTTATGGGCCGAGTACACCAAGACCTCACACTCCAGCCGGGGGAAGAGCAATGCCTTTTTGCTGGCCAGTCCTTTGGGGTTGGAGATGACCGGGATGACGGCCGAGGTTGGCCCAAAGGCGGTGACGGTAACCTGGCAGACCCAGTGCGAACGCGGTTGCGCTTATTGGAAAATAGAAAGGTCATCAACCCCGGAAACGGGTTATCAGGAGGTTGGCCGGGTCAACGGAAGAGGCAATACCAATGCGCCCAGCGATTACAGTTTTAGCGATGCACAGGTTCCCAAAGCGGGAAGTTATTATTACCGCCTGGCCCAGGTCTCGACCTCCGGCACAGTAAGTTATTTCGGTCCGGTCTCGGCATACTGGAAAGGGGTAACAGAAGAGGTTCCGGGCTTTTTGAGGAGTTTTCCCAACCCTGCCCGCGGGGGGAGCATAAGCCTGGATTTCAATATCGGGCAAGAGCAAAAAACGGCCCTCAAAGTATACAGCATAACCGGGGCTTTAGTTAGAACCCTGCTGGACCAGACCCTTACAGTGGGAAAACACTCTTTCCTTTGGGATGGTAAAGACCAAGCGGGAAATAAAGTCGCTCCGGGGATCTATGTAATAAAATTGGCGGGAGAACGCACCAATATCACAGTTAAGCAGGTGTTGCTTAGATAGAGTGCCGGGGCATGGTACAAGAAGTGACGGGGCGGTTCCTGTATGAAACAGGAACGTGAGCAACCTGACACAGCATCATCTGCAATACCTCCGTCAAATAGAATAAAGGGGAGATTATTTTATCCATAAAGCAAGATAAATCCCCCGGCTATCACTTGATTTTGCATAAAATCGGGTGTATTATCAATAGTGTATATTGATTCTCTTGGTGGTTAAAAAGAAGGAGACAATGCCGTGAAAAAAACAGCATCATGTATCTTTGTGTTAATGATAGGGATGGTTTTGACCGCACAGGCTGGAGTGATGGTGCTTAATGCCAATGATTCACTGGCCGCAGCCGGGGCCTGGGCCGATGTTCCATACAGCTATGTTGATGACATGCTTTATACCGTCGGGATCGGCGCGGCCAACGGCAGCAAGAACTTCAGGGTGGGGCTGGCCGACCCGGCAGATACCGTTAACCAGAGGATCACGGGCGTAGTGATCTACGTCAAATGTTACCTGGCCGGTTCCAAAGGCAAGCTTCAGTTAATACCATTCTATAACGAGGTTCAGGGCACTGCTTCCGCTCCTTTGGGGCTGAGCGGCACGGAGATAACAAGATCCTTTGACATCACCGTCCAGAAGGCCCAATGGTTGTGGGAGGATATAAAGAGCCTTAGCGTTCAATTCAAACCGAAGACCGCCAAAACCTATTACGCCAATCATATCTTCACCGTGGTGACTAGCATCGATACTACGGCGGCCCAGGCCAGCCATAGGTTTGCTTTCGACCCCGTCGCCACGCCGGATACAGTGGGGGTGGCCTTTCCGCTGGGGATCAGCGTACTGGATTCGCTGGGAAGCCTTTTAACCAGTTATAACGGATCGGTTCTGATCAGCGACCAGACCGGGACCATCAGTCCGTTCATAGCCAATTTCACCGGCGGGCTGGCCGCGGCCAGCGTCACCATCAGCGACACCCTGCGCAACGATTTCATAGTCATTGACGACGGAGCAGCCAACGATACCAGCGGATTGTTCGATGTGGTCAACTCCGGGCTGCATCACTTTGCGGCGGATCCCATCGGGATGCAGATCAAAAACATTCCTTTCCCCATCAGTCTTTCGGCCCGTGACTTTTTCGACGACACGGTCGCCAGTTTCACCGGCAAAGCGGACCTGTGGGACAAGACCGGAACCCTGACCCCGGATTCCACCGGGGCGTTTACTGCCGGGGTCTGGAGCGGAAACGTCAACGTTGGCGCGGGAAGCAATTCCGACAGCATCTTCATCTCATATTATAACGGTAAAGTTATCGCCGGTGTCAGCAATGGTTTCTGGGTGGATGACCCCTTAGGGATCGAAACGGAAAAACCGTCAACGGCCATCACCGGCCCGGCCCGGCTTAACATCTTCCCCAATCCACTTTACCGCAAGGCAGAGTTCTCAATCTATTCACCCAAGGCAGGCTCAACCCGCATCATCGTTTACAACCTGCTGGGGCAGAAGGCCGCCCAGAAAGACTTGGGGAAAATAAATCCCGGAACGGTGAAACTAAATTGGGACCTTGGTTCCGCCCTGCCACAGGGTGTTTATTTTGCCGATCTTCAGGTCGACGGGAAAAGCGCGTCATTTAAGAAACTGGTGATCCTCAAGTAACGACAGACATGGCCATTCAAAAAGGCCCGCCGATGGCGGGCCTTTTTTCTTGACTATATGCTTGAAGTTTGGTAAATTTACAGTTCTACAGTCTTTGAAGACTTCAACAAAAACATTATCTGAGTCCGCCCATATCCAGGCCGGACTGCGGTGTGAATTTACGGAGGATCTATGAAACTGGACTGGGTTTATATTTCTGAAATCGGGAAACACCTGGGGCAGGAGGTCACTCTCAAGGGCTGGCTGTACAACAAGCGCTCCTCGGGCAAGATCCACTTCCTTCAGATCCGGGACGGCTCGGGCGTGATCCAGGGGGTGATGGTCAAGAGCGAGGTGGGCGACCCGGTCTTTGACCTGGGCGACAAGGTCACCCAGGAATCCTCCATCATCGTCAAGGGTTTGGTCAAGGAGGACAAGCGCTCGCCCTCTGGTTTTGAGCTGGGGGTCACCGATCTCAAGATAGTTCAGCTGACCCAGGACTATCCCATCACCCCCAAGGAGCACGGGCCGGCTTTCCTGATGGAGCACCGCCACCTGTGGATGCGCTCGTCCAAGCAGCACGCCACCTTAAGGGTCCGCGACACCATCGAGCAGGCCATCCACGCCTACATGCATAAGGAAGGGTTCATCCACACCCCGGCCCCCATTTTGACCCCCACCTCCTGCGAGGGCACCACCACTTTGTTCCAGACCGACTACTTCGGCGAGCCGGCCTTCCTGTCCCAGTCCGGCCAGATGTACATCGAGGCCACGGCCGCCGCCTTCGGCAAGGTCTACACCTTCACCCCGGCCTTTAGGGCCGAGAAGTCCAAGACCAGAAGGCACCTGACCGAACTGTGGATGATGGACGCCGAGGCCAGCTATTTTGAGCACGCCGAGAACATGCAGTGCCAGGAGGGAATGATCTGCGCCGTGGTGGAAAGGGTGTTGAGCGAATGCCAGAGCGAACTGAAGACACTGGAGCGCGACACCGCCCCGCTGGAGAAGATCAAGGGCCCCTTCCCCAGGATATCATACAAAGAGGCGGTGGAGTTGTGCAACAAGGCCGGGGTACACATAGAATACGGCGAGGATTTTGGGGCTCCGCACGACACCGCCATTGCCGGCTCCTTCGACAAGCCGGTGTTCGTGGACCGCTTCCCTGCGGTCATCAAATCCTTTTACATGCAGCCGGACCCCCAGGATCCTTCGGTAGTGCTGGGTTCCGACCTCTACGCTCCGGAGGGCTACGGCGAGATCATCGGCGGCAGCCAGCGCATCCACGACCTTGACCTGCTGCTGAAGAAGATGGAGGAGCACAAGGTGCCCTACGAGCCTTATAAATGGTACGTGGACCTGAGACGCTACGGCAGCGTGCCCCACTCCGGATTCGGGATCGGCATCGAGCGCACGGTCTGCTGGATGTGCGGACTGTCGCACATCCGCGAGGCCATACCGTTCGCCCGGATGCTGGAGAAGATATACCCTTGATCCTCGCACAAAAAATAAGATGGCCGGCTCTGCTGCCGGCCATCTTGCTGCTGGCCTTTTTCGGCTGCGGACCCAGGCCCCAGGGCACGCCCAGTTCCCAGGCCATCGAGATAAACCTGGAACCGGAGCAGTACCCGGCCGACGGCGTTCCGGAATTCGTGTTCCAGCCCAACAAGAAAAAATACCTGATAAAACCCAAGGCCGAGTATTTCTTGGACGGAGTGGTGCTGGGCAAGGAAAGATATGTTTACGACCGGGGGGCCGACCTCGCCCCTTACGACCTGGCCATCGCCTGGAGCAAACTGGTGATCACCAAACTTTACAAACAGCTCAAGTGGTCCCAGGAGGGGCGCTGGTATCTGTGGCGCTACGACCAGGATTTTCCCTTCGACAATGCCTTCGTGGCCCGTTATTCCGCCAACAACCACATCATCCCGGCCAACCGCAATCTCCGGGCGGCGCTGGGGCTGGTGAGGGAAGGCCAGAGCATAGGGCTTTCCGGCTACCTGGTGTATGTCCGCCAGGCCGAGGGCGAGGAATTCACCTGGAACAGCTCGCTCAGCCGGGAGGATGAGGGCGGAGGCTCCTGCGAGGTGTTCTACGTTACGGAGATCAGATACAAGGGGATGAGCTATAAATAACAATTTTTCCGGGTGTCGGGGGAGAGATATCCATGAAATATTCCGGATTATTATCATGAGGCACAGTAGGGACATAGCATGCTATGTCCCTACTGTATTTTTCCTTGATATCCTGTGTTTTTTGGTGTATGATTATCTGTTCAATACATTATCAGGAATAGAATTATGAACGAAAAGATCACTACCCGGACCCTGCTTAAAATGAAGCAAAAGGGAGAGAAGATCGCCAGTCTGACGGCCTACGATTTTCTCACCGCCCGGCTGCTGGACGAGTGCGGGATAGATCTGATCCTGGTGGGCGACTCGGCGGCCATGGTCTTCGCCGGCTACGAGAACACGTTGCCGATCACCATGGAAAACATGCTCTACCACACCGCCGCTGTCAAGCGCGGGGTCAAGCGAGCCATGGTGGTGGCCGACATGCCGTTCCTGTCCTACCAGACCTCCATCGCCGACGCGGCCTACAACGCCGGGAGGTTCCTCAAGGAATCGGGAGCCGAGGCGGTCAAGATCGAGGGCGGCCGGGTGGCGGCCCCCATCGTCAAGAACCTGGTGGAGCGCGGCATCCCGGTGATGGGCCACCTGGGCCTCACCCCCCAGTCCATCCACAAGTTCGGGGGCTACCAGCTGCAGGCCAAGGACAAGGAGTCGGCCGAGCGCCTGCTGGCGGCGGCCAAGGCCCTGGAGAACGCCGGTTGTTTTGCCATCGTGCTGGAGAAGATACCGCACCAGGTGGCCAAGCGGGTCTCGGAGAGCCTGACCATCCCCACCATCGGCATCGGGGCCGGGCCGCACTGCGACGGGCAGATCCTGGTGGTGGACGACATGGACGGGAGGTTCGAGGACTTCGTGCCCAAGTTCGTGAGGCAATATGCCCACATAGCCAAGGACATGAGGCAGGCCTTCAAGGGGTACATCGGGGATGTGAAAGGGAAGAGTTTTCCGAACATGGAGGAGAGTTTCTCGGAGGAGTGACCGCTGCCACCAAGACACTAAGACACCAAGAACTCATTACCTGTAGTCTGTATTCACTATACAGTATTCAGTATAGTTCCGAATGAAAGTAGTTAAGACCATAAAACAAGTCAGGCAGATCATTGCTTTTCAGAAGAAGCAGGACAAGCGGGTCGGCTTTGTGCCCACCATGGGAGCGTTGCACGAAGGGCACCTGTCATTGATACGGCTGGCCAGGAAGAATTCCGACTTCGTCGTGGTATCCATTTTTGTGAACCCAACCCAGTTCGGACCGAAGGAAGATTTCAAGAAATATCCCCGGGACCTTAAAAAGGATGCGGCGCTCTGCCAGACCGCAGGGGCGGACCTTATATTCGCGCCCGCGCCGGAAGAGATATATCCCAAGAACTTTTCCACCTACGTCAACGTAGAGCACCTGACCGAGGGGCTGTGCGGGGCCTCCAGGCCCGGGCATTTCCGGGGCGTGGCCACGGTAGTCAGCAAGCTGTTTAACATCGTCCAACCTGACACAGCGGTCTTCGGGCAGAAGGACGCCCAGCAGCTGGCAGTGATCAGGCGAATGACGGCGGACCTGGACCTGCCGGTCAAGATCATAGGAGCGCCGATAGTGCGGGAAGGGGACGGTCTGGCCATGAGCTCGCGCAATGCGTATCTGACCCCGGAGGAACGCAAGCAGGCTGTGGCTTTGAACCGGGCGCTGAAGCTGGCGGGGCTAAAAGTTAGAAACGGAGTAAAGGATGTAAAGGTAATAAAGGCGGAGATGATCAAGTTGCTGAAGCGCGATGCCCCGCTGGGGGAAATTGATTACATTGAGATAGTGGATAATGAGACTTTGAAGCCTGTAAAAATAATTAAGAAGAATGTATTTATTGCTTTGGCGGTGATATTCCCAAATGCAAGGTTGATAGATAATATTATCGTTTGATGTAAATGATAAAAGAAATTAGCTCAAGGTATAAATAAAATGAAAATTGGTACATTTCAATTTGCGGGCAGTCATAATATTGAAAACAACTACTTAGCTATCATTCGCGGAATAAATAAAGCCGTTGAACAGAATGTGGAAGTGTTGTTGATGCAAGAATGCGCTTTATGCGGGTATTATGAGCAAATGATAAAGGACGAAAGCATCTATGACCTTAAGAAGCAGGATACATATCAAGAAAAAATACAACAAGCGATCGACAAAACGAATATTACCCTGATATTTGGCAGAGTACAGAAATGGGAACACCAAATTTATAACGCAGTAGCAATTTTGCATAAAAACAAAAACTGCTCATATTATGCTAAAAGGGCATTATGGGGATGGGATAAAAATAATTTTTCCAGAGGTACTGAAAAAGGTTTTTTTAATGTCGGGAATATCAGATATGCCACAAGGATATGCTACGAAACGGAATTTCCAGAATACTTCAGGGAACTGTTCAACGAAAAAATACCAATCGCACTTATCAGTTATGCCTATACGGGCCATGAGGACGATCTCGACAAGTATGATTTGACCAAGGGGCATTTGCGAACCAGGGCTTTGGAAAATTCAATTTTTGTTGTTTCGGCGAACGATATCTCAAGGTATCAATTGGGGCCGACGGCCATAATAAACCCCTCTGGAAGAATTGTTAAGATTGCATCACGAACCGAAGAAGAATTATTAGTATTCGATTATGAAGATTACCCTATGACTTTTGGCCGACAAGGAATCATAGAGAATTCCGAATATGTTCTTAAAAAAGGAAAATAATCGGTTTGAAATCTGTGTTTGAATCATATAGAAAGGCACCCATGTTTCGTATACTCTGCAAATCCAAGATCCACCGCGCCACCCTGACCGGGGCCAACCTGCACTACTCCGGCTCCATCGCCGTTGACGAGACTCTGATGGAAGCCGCCGACATCCTGCCCAACGAGATCGTGCAGGTGGTGAACATCAACAACGGGAACCGCTTTGAGACCTATGTCATCAAGGCCCCCAAGAGGTCGGGCACCATCACCCTGAACGGGGCGGCGGCGCGGCTGGGCCTGGCCGGCGACAAGGTGATCATCATCTCCTCCTGCTACAAGGAGGACGCCGAGGCCAGAAAGCACCAGCCCAAGATCGTCTGCGTGGACGACAAGAACCGCATCGCCAAGAAGACCAAGCTATGACCAGGGACTGCATCTGCCTGATACTGGCGGCGGGCCAGGGGACAAGGATGAAGTCGGACCTGGCCAAGGTCCTGCATCCTTTGTGCGGGAAGCCGCTGGTGGAGCATGTGGTCCGCTCGGCCCAAGCGGCCGGGGTGGCCCGGACCGTGGTCATCGTCGGCCACCAGGCCGAGAAGGTCAGGGAATCACTGAAGGGCCTGGAGGTTGAGTTCGTGCTTCAGGCCGAACAGAAGGGCACCGGCCATGCGGTGATGCAGTCCCTGCCCCTAATCGAAAAATTCGCCGGCGAACTGCTGGTGCTCTATGGCGACGTGCCGCTGATAAAACCGGCCACCATTGTCTCCCTGCTCAAAAAGCACCGGGAGGAGCGCAACGCCTGCACCATGCTGACCACTATCATCGGCCAGCCGGGAGGCTACGGCCGGGTGATCCGGGATGCAGGAGGCTATGTCACCAAGATCGTGGAGGCCAAAGACGCGTCACCGGAAGAACTGGCGGTCAATGAGATCAACCCGGCCATCTACGTTTTCGAGAACCAAAAACTGGTGGAAGCGCTGGGGCTTTTACAACCCAACAACAAGCAGGGCGAATATTACCTGACCGACGTGATCGGAATATTCAAGCAGCAGGGGAAAAGGATCGCGGCCCAGGTTGTCGAAGACAGCCGGGAAGTGCTGGGGATCAATACCCCGGAGGAACTGGCCGAGTGCGAGAGATACTTGTCACAAAGGCAGTAAATGTACCAAATGTGTAAATGTGATAAAGGGTGAAAATGTCGCCAGTTGACCTGAAAAAACGCCCGGCCGGGAAAGGCCGGAAGAAAATCATATTCGCCGCGGTCTTAGCGCTGGTCATCGTCTGCGGGGCCGTGGGTCTTTCCCTCTACTGGCGCTGGAAGGAGAACCACGAGATCGAGAAGAAACGGCGCATCGCCCAGATCAGGGTGCAGGTGCTCAATGGCACAAAGGAATCGGGCCTGGCCCAGAAGATGGCCGACGAACTGCGCCGCTGGGGCTTTGACGTGGTGGACATCGCCAACGCCGAGAACGACAGTTTCCCCGAGACGGTGGTAGTGGACCGGGCCGACAACAGCACCGGCAACGCCGCTTATGTGGCCGAGGCCTTAAAATGCAAAAACATAATCCCGCAATTAGAATCAAGATCATATTTGGAGGTAACAGTAATAATTGGCAAAGACTACATCCGTCCCCAAAAGAAAGGTTTCCTCGGCCGGTTCTAAAGCCTTGAGGAGGCCCAAAAAAGTATCCTTGGCCAGGAGAAAGGCCGCCGTCCGGAAACCGGCGGCCAGGAAGACCGTTCCGGTCAGAAAATTGGTGATCAAGAAAACAGCGCCGGTTCAGAAGAAGACGGTCCGCTCCCAGGCGACACCTCGACGCGGCTCGGTGCAGGCACCGGACCAGGTCAAGGCGCTGGCCCACGAGATCTCCCAGCTGGCATTGAGCAAGAAAGCCTTCGACGTCAGCGTGCTGGAGATCAAGGACCTGTCGTCCGTGGCCGATTACTTTGTGCTGGCCTCCGGAGCCACCGACATCCAGGTGCGGGCCATCTGCCACGCCATCGAGGACGGCCTAAGGGCCAAGGGCGTCAAGCCTCACCACGTGGAGGGAATGGCCGGGGCCACCTGGGTGCTGCTGGATTACGTGGACGTGGTGGTGCACATCATGCAGCCCCGGGCCCGCGATTACTATGCCCTGGAAGAACTGTGGGCCGACGCTCCCAAGGAGGAAGTAAAGGACTGACGGACCTAACCCCTGCCCCTTCCCGATGCGGGAAGGGGATTCGGGTCAATAAGCGCAATGGACTCTTAACAATGATCCATCCCCAAAGCATAAAGGACATAGACCTGGCGCCCATCCCCGGCAAGAAGTACTGGAGCATAGACCGGGAATGGCGCGAGGAGTTCATCTATTTCCTAATGGTGGACAGGTTCCATGACGGAAAAGAACGTGCTTCGACAAGCTCAGCACAAGCGCCCACAAGGTATCCCTCGGAAAGGCTGAAAAAATTCTGCGGCGGCACACTGCATGGCATTGCCAAGCATCTGGATTACATCCAGGACCTGGGCTGCACCGCGCTGTGGCTGTCGCCCATCTTTGAGAACGACGGCGCGCCGGACAAAAATTCCTACAGCTACCACGGCTATGCCATCCGCAATTACCTGAACATCGATCCCCGCTTCGGCACCAAGCAGGACCTGATAGAACTGGTCGAAAAAGCCCACGGCCTGGGCATGCGGGTCTTTTTGGACGCTGTGGCCAACCACTGCGGCGACGTCTGGTATTATCCCGATGACAAGCCATACCAGTATTCCGACGACCATCGGCAGTACCCGCTGGGCGGGTGGAGAAGCCCGGATTACCCGGTCCCGTCAGAACTGCGCAACCCGGAGTATTTTCACCGGCGGGGGCAGATCCGGGACTGCGGCTGGGACAACCTGCCCGAGACCCAGTGGGGCGACTTCTTCTCCCTCAAGGGCTTCAACAACGAGGACGACCCGGCCGGGTTGGAGCTGCAGCGGCTGATCATCGACTGCCACCGCTACTGGATGCGCGAGGCCGACATTGACGGATACCGGATGGACGCGGTGAAGCACATGGGCGAGACCGCCATCGCTCGCTTCTGCCAGGGGATGCGGGAATACGCCTACGAACTGGGCAAGAAGAATTTCTTTTTGTTCGGCGAGTTGGTGGGCGGCGACGACGCCATCAACCGCTACACCGGGCCCAACACCGCTGGCAAGCTGGGCAACAAGACAATATTCTACGGCCTGTCCTCGGTGCTGGATTTCCCGCTTTACTGGTCCCTGCCCGGTGTGATCAAGGGCTTCTCGGCGCCGTCCCAGCTGATAGACCGCTACGAGTCCTTGCGGGAGCGGGCCCTGAACCGGGGAGAGCTGGGCCGCTATCTGGTGACCTTCATCGACAACCACGACCAGATCGGGCAGAACCGCAAGCGGCGGTTCGCGGCCGGATGTCCGGACCAGCAGGTGATCGCGGCCATGGGCTACCTGATCTGCGCCCTGGGCACGCCCTGCATCTACTACGGCACCGAGCAGGGCTTTTGCGGAGAGGGCGACGGCGACGAGTTCATCCGCGAGCCGATGTTTGATCTGGACGATCCGTCCCGTGATCTGCTGAATACAAATACCAGGATCTACCAGGAAATCGCCAAGATCGCCAAAGTAAACCAGCAGCACCCGGCGCTCCGCTTCGGCCGGATGTACTTTAGGGAGATCTCGGGCAACGGACGTGATTTCGGCCTGCCGCAAAACCAGCCATGCACCCTGGCCTTCTCGCGCATCCTGGCCGACGACGAGATACTTGTGGTCTACAACACCTCGGTTGCCGAGGCCAGGAAGGATTTCGTGATCGTGGACGCCATGCTTCACAAAGCCGGGGATAAGATGAAATACCTGTATGGACAAGAGGGAGAGATCACGGTCTGCAAGCATCCCGACCCCGGCAACGGGTCGGTGTTCGTCCAACTGGAACTGAAGCCGATGGAGTTCGTGATACTGACCTGACGCGTTAGCGTCATTGCGAGGTTGATAGGTTTTGTTACGGACGACGCAATCCATAAATTATTCAGCAACTTTTTACAAAAGGACACATAGTGGTCATTAGTCGGATTACTTCGTCTGTAAGGCACGGAGTAGACTCGTAATGACGTTATAAGCATTATGTCAAAACAATACCTGCAAGACCAGATACTGCTGGCGGCGGAAAAAGCCACCGGGATCAAAATAGAAGCAAAAAACCTGACGCTGGAAAAGCCCAAGCAGGCCGCCCACGGCGACTGGGCCACCAGCATCGCCCTGTCGCTGGCCAAGGAGCTTAAGGCCAAGCCCCGGGACATCGCCCAGAATATCGTCGATTCTCTGGAACTCGATGCCTCTCTTGTTGCCAAGACCGAGATCGCCGGGCCGGGGTTCATTAATTTTACCCTGACCTCGGATTGGCTGTACAAGGAACTGACGGGACTATTATCACAAGGCTCCAAATACGGGCAATCCCAAATGGGCCCCTCGACTTTGCTCGGGGTCCCCAAAAAAGCTCAGGTCGAATTCGTCTCATCCAACCCCACCGGGCCGCTGAACGTGGGCCACGGCCGGCAGGCGGCCATCGGGGACTCACTGTGCCGGCTGCTGGAGGCCACCGGCTACCAGGTGACCCGGGAATATTATTTCAACAACGCCGGTCTGCAGATGAAGAAACTGGCACAGTCGGTCTTCCTGCGTTACCAGGAAATATTAGGCAAAAAGATCGATTTTCCCGAGGACCTATACCAGGGCGAATACATCAAGGAGATCGCCGGGAACTGCCGCCGGGAGAAGGGCGATTCGCTGACCGAGGCCGACCTGGAGTACTTCAAGCAGAGCGCGGTGGCGGTGATCTTCGAGGAGATCAAGGCCACCCTTAAACGGATGGGCATCGTCTTCGATGTTTTCTACAACGAAAGCGACCTTTACCAGAGAGGCGAGATCGAAAGCACCCTGCAGGCCCTCAAGGGCCAGGGGCTGACCTACGAGAGCGAGGGCGCTGTCTGGTTCAAGGCCACCCAGTTCGGGGCCGAGAAGGACCGGGTGCTGGTGCGTTCCACCGGCGAGCCCACCTACCGCCTGCCGGACATCGCCTACCACCTCACCAAATTTAAACGGGGCTTCGACCTGGTGATAGATGTATTCGGGTCGGACCACCAGGCCACCTTCCCCGACGTGCTGGCCGCGTTGGGCGCGCTGGGCTTCGATCCTTCGCGGATCGATGTCCGGATCCACCAGTTCGTGACTTTGATGCGGGGCGGCGAGCAGGTAAAGATGTCCACCCGCAAGGCCAACTTCGTCACCCTGGACGAGCTATTTGACGAGGTGGGGGCTGACGCTGCCCGCTACTTCTTTTTGATGCGGCGGATGGAGTCGCACCTGGACTTTGACCTGGACCTGGCCAAGAAGAAATCCGACGAGAACCCGGTCTTCTATGTGCAGTACGCCCATGCCCGGATCTGCTCGATCCTGGAGCACGCCAAGGAGAAAGGCGTGGTGCGGGCCGCCGGGGACCTGCTGCTTTTGAAAGAACCGGAGGAGATAAAGCTGATAAAATCCCTGCTTGAATTCCCGGAGCTGGTGCAGGGAGCGGCCCAGTCGCGGGAACCGCACCGCATACCGACCTACCTGCAGGAGCTGGCCGGGATTTTTCACAACTTTTACCACCAGCACCGGGTGGTCACCGAGGACCAGGCGCTGTCCAACGCCCGGCTGGATTTGTGCCAGGCCACCCGCACCGTGATCGCCAACGGGCTGGGGCTTTTGGGGGTAAGCGCACCGGAGAAGATGTAAACCTGTTTCGACCTCACCCCTGCCCCTCTCCAAACGCATTTGGAGAGGGAGGTTGTAATGAGTAAAAGCATTTATGTCAAGTGCAAAGAATTTTGGTGTTAGCACCGGGCGCCGGATCAAGAACGAGAAACTTGAAATGGCAAAGCAAATGCGGAGGGAGATGACCTATGCCGAGCGATGCTTCTGGAACGGGGTCAGGGGCCGCAAACTGCATGGCTTGAAGTTCCGCCGCCAGCAGATCATTGACGGGTTTATAGCAGATTTCTATTGTAACGAGCTAAGGCTGATAGTTGAGATAGACGGCGGGGTTCACGAGACCCAGAAGGATTATGATAAACTCCGCGACAGGATAATCAGCCGGAATGATATTAAAGTTATCCGGTTTCCCAACGAGCTGGTCGTAGACCAGTTTGATACTGTGGCCAAACGTATTGGTGAACTACGGCCTCCCTCGCCAGGTTTACCTGGAGAGGGGCAGGGGTGAGGTCGAAACCATGAGCTTAAAAACCAATTACATAGCCCACGACTCCCAGTACAAGCGTTTCAAAGCCGAGGGACTGAACGGCTGGAACGACGACGAAACCTGGCAGGCATGGAAGGCGGAAATCCTTGCCCTGATCGCTTCAACCGATTTCCCCAAATCGGGAAAAGTGCTGGAGTTGGGCTGCGGGGCCGGGGATGTGGCCCTGCTGTTTGCGGAAAAGGGATATCAGGTCTATGGAATAGACATTGCGCCGAGCGCCATAGAGTGGGCCAGGGAGAAGAACCTAAAAGCGAATATAAGGGCAGAATTTGAAATCGGTGATGTAACAAAGCTCGGAAGGTGGGAAGACAGATACTTTGACATCGTGATAGACGGACATTGCCTGCATTGCATCATAGGTGACGACCGGGCCAAAATGCTGGAAGAGGCATGCCGGGTCTTAAGACCCGGAGGATCGTTTTATGTCAGCAGCATGTGCGGAGATCCGAAGGAGCCGGAAGTATTGAAGAATTATGATCCAGAATCACGTTGCACGATACACGGAGGCGTGGCGGGAAGGTATTTCGGCTTGCCGGAAGATGTCATCAAAGAGATAGAGAAAGCGGGTTTTAAGATCAAACGACACGAAGTTCGGGATAATAACGAATTGCAAGACGATTTGATCGTGCTTGCAGAAAAATAAATTTCGTTTGTAAAAGACGACATGAAACCAAAGATATTTCTTTTTGCAGTTTGCATATCAGCAGCTGTTATAGGCTGTGCTTCATTGCCTCGTCTTGAAAAAAGATTGCTTAGTGAGAATGATGGTGTTGTTGTAAAGGCTCGCGCTGATCTCGATACCATTTGGAATACACAAAAACTAATAGAGATATCACGAGACTTGATGCAAAAAGCCAAATATGGCAATAAACGTCAATCGCTTATGGCTTTCCAAGCTTTGTCTTCAATGTATGTCTCTGGTGATCATCTTTTTATGAGGGGTTATCCCGTAGTTGGTTTAGTAACCCCACTTACAATAGAAATTGGAAAGCAAGGGTTACTATTCCAGCAGTTAGATGATTACTGCATCGACAATTATTTAGCTGCGATTGAAAATGGGAACCCTGAGACAAAAATATTTTGCATTGAGGTTTTGTCGGAAGCACGCCCAATATATACTAAAACAGTTGACTATTTGATAAATTTGCTATACAGGGACTGGGAAGAACCTGCGTATCGTGCATATCGCGCCCTGAAAAGAATCAGGACGCTGCAGGCACAGGAAGCTGTCGCAAAGTTTGAAGCTAACAATAAAAATAAGTATATGCTTTTCAGGGATTGACTAATCATTAACACGGGACAAGCAGAAAGATAACCTATGCGCTACAAGGACGCTGGCGTCAACATAGACGCCGGGACCGAATCGGTCCAAAGAATTAAAAAAGTGGTTCGCTCCACCTTCACCAAGAACGTGCTGACGGACATCGGCGGCTTCGGCGCCCTGTACGACGGGACGCTAAAAGGCTACCAACAGCCGGTGCTGGTCTCCTCCTGCGACGGGGTGGGCACCAAGCTCAAGGTGGCCTTAATGGCCAAGCAACACGGCACGGTGGGCCAGGACCTGGTCAACCACTGCGTCAACGACATTCTGGTCCAGGGGGCCAAGCCCCTGTTCTTCATGGACTATGCCGCTTTCGGACGCCTTGAGCCAAAGATACTGGAAGCCATCGTCACCGGGTTCGCCAAGGCCTGCCGGGAGAACGGCTGTTCCCTGATCGGCGGCGAGACCGCCGAGATGCCGGGAATGTACGCCGTCGGCGACTACGACCTGGCCGGGTTCATAGTAGGCGCAGTGGACAAGAAGAAACTTATCACCGGAAA
Source organism: candidate division TA06 bacterium (assembly GCA_016235665.1). Taxonomy (NCBI): domain Bacteria; species candidate division TA06 bacterium. Next base: position 169,805 of record JACRJI010000012.1, read on the forward strand.
GACCATCAGGCCCGGGGACGTGGTGATAGGACTCTCCACCAATGGCCTGCAGACCAACGGCTATTCGCTGGCCCGGAAGATTCTGTTCGAAAAATGTAATTACAAAGTAATTACATACCTGCCGGAGTTTGGATCCACGGTCGGAGAAGCCCTGCTCAAAGTGCATCCTTCGTTCTTAAAACCCGTCACTCCGCTGCTGGACAAAAATCTTGTCAAGGGCATGGCCCACATCACCGGGGGCGGGTTCCTGGATAACATCCCACGGGTGCTGCCCAAGGACTGCAATGTGGAGATCAAACTGGGCTCCTGGCCGGTGCTGCCGGTCTTTGAGTTGATGCAGAAAAAGGGAAAAGTGCCGCAGGATGACATGTACCGCACCTTCAACATGGGGATAGGGTTTGTGTTGGTCGTGGCCCAGCCCGATGCCGCCGCAGCGCTGAAGTGTTTAAGGGGGTTAAAAGGTTTGAACGGGTTTTCGCCCAAGGCTTATGTGATAGGGCAAGTGGTTAAGGGAAAGAAAAAGGTCGAGCTTATTTGACCCCTCCCTACCCTCCCCGATGCGGAGAGGGAATGTTAGGAGAAATATGAAGATCTACCTCAACGAAAAGCACATCAAGACCGAGAAGGGGGCCAAGGTGGCCGACCTGGTCAAGCAGCACAAGCCAGGGGCCGAGGTCTGCGTGCTTAACGGTTTCCCATGCCTCATGGAGCATACTGTGGAGGAGGGCGACCGCCTGGTGCTGATCAAAAAGGGCGAGGTGCCTTCCAAGAACGACCTGGAGCACCTGCTGTCCGCCCGCCACACCCCGGGCATCGCCGACAAGCTTAAAAAGTCCTGCGTGGGGATCGCCGGCTGCGGGGGCCTGGGTTCGACCGCAGCCATCGCTCTGGCCCGGGCCGGGGTGGGCCGGCTGGTCATCGCCGATTACGACGTGGTGGAGCCTTCCAATTTGAACCGTCAGCAGTATTTTGTCTCGCACATCGGCCTGCCCAAGGTGGAGGCCTTGAAGGAAGTGATCAAGAAGGCCAACCCCTTCACCAAGGTGGAATCCCACCACCTGCGGATCGTGCCCGAGAACGTGGAAACACTGTTCGGCAAATGCGACGCCGTCATCGAGGCCTTCGACATGGCCGACCAGAAGCAGATGCTGGTGGAGACGGTGCTGGCCAAGCTGCCCAAGACGCCCATCGTGATCGGCAGCGGCATGGCGGGTTACGGGGCCAACGATCTTTTAAGGACCAGAAGGACAGGCAACCTCTACATCTGCGGGGACGAGCGGAGCGAGGCCGGGCCGGGCTTCGGGCTGATGGCCCCCCGGGTGGGGATGGCCGCCTGCATGCAGGCCAACCAGGCGCTGGAGATACTGCTGGGGCCGGATCCGCGCATCAAACAAAGTGAATCGTGAATTGTAATACGTGAATCGCGGCACTATGATCAAAGTCAATGGTGAAGAGCATCCCTGGCGGCAGGGGCTGAATATAACAGAGTTGCTGAAGGAAAAGAATTACGTCTATCACGCCATCATCGTGCGGATAAACGAGAAGTTCGTTCCGCCCGAGGAGTACCAGGCTACCGTGATCAGCGACGGGGACAATGTGGAGGCGATACATCTGATAACGGGAGGGTGAGGCCCGAAGTTTAAATGGAGTAAATGTTGTAGAAGTTGTAAATGCTTATCCATCAACTTCAGAAAACTAGTTGAACAATTGGTGCCAACCCCGGTATGTCGCGTTAAAACGATCAGCGAGCATCGCAGTTGATGGCGGAAAAAGCTTGTCTGGCCTGTTTGAGGGCTTTGCCAAAGCCCGAGTTCAGACAAGCCAGTCAGCAACGAGAAGCGCAACGCCCGGAGAGTTTTAAGCGACGAGCTTTTTTCTTTTTGGTTCTTTTTCTTAGTTGGCGGCACAAAAAAGAAAAAGAACATAACCGGGTTAAAGTTACTTTTTAAACCAAATCCACCATCTTCATTCTACTTTTCTGAGCAAGTTAGATAGTCATTAAGTTGTAAATGTATAAAAGTTAGTGCAACAATGTTAGCTGACCAATACGGAAGAAAAATAAATTACCTGCGGGTCTCGGTCACCGACCGCTGCAACCTGCGCTGCCGCTACTGCATGCCGCTTCAGGGCGTGCCGCTGAAGAAGCACGAGGACCTGCTGACCTTCGAGGAGATCGAGACCATCGTGCGGGCCGGGGCGGAGCTGGGCATCGAGAAGGTGCGGCTGACCGGCGGCGAGCCCCTGCTGCGCAAGGGTATTTTGGACCTGGTGAAAAAACTGGCGGCCATTCCGGGCATCAAGGACCTGGCCCTGACCACCAACGGCGTCCTGCTGGGCCCCATGGCCAAAGACCTGAAAGCCGCCGGCATCATGCTGGTGAACGTCAGCCTGGACACGCTGAAGCCGGAGCGCTTCAAGCAGATGACCGGCAGCGGCGACTGGCAGAAGGCTCATGACGGGATACTGTCCGCGCTGGGAGCTGGTTTTCAGCAGGTCAAGATGAATGTGGTGGCCATTGCCGGATACAACCAGGACGAGATCGCGGATTTCGTGACCTTCGTCAAGGACAAGCCCATAGGACTAAGGTTCATCGAGTTCATGCCGGTGGGCAATGCTTTCTGGGAAAGTTCCAAAATGCTGGGCACAGAAGAGATAAAGAAGCTTATAGCTGAAAGCGTAAAGCTTGTTCCGGTGAATAACAAAAACAGCATAGCCGAAGAGTTTCAGATCGAAGGTTCTCCGGCCACGGTGGGGTTCATCTCGCCGCTCTCAGGTAAATTCTGCAAAAAGTGCAACCGCTTGCGGCTGACCTCCGACGGGTTCCTCAAACCCTGCCTGGGCTCCAAGAGCGAGGTCAACATCCGGGTGCCGGTGCGCAGCGGGCTGGCCGGGACGGAGCTGCGGAGGGTGTTCTACGAGGCTCTCCGTTTGAAGCCGGCCTGCCACAAGATGGACCAGGGGGGCGTGGACATCGCGCGGCATATGGCGGAAGTGGGAGGGTGAACGCCAAATGAAAAATGAAAAATTAAAAATTAAAAATTCGCCAAGTTTGTCCCATGTGAATGCCAAGGGCCGGGTCCGAATGGTCGATGTCACAGAAAAGGCCAAGACTGACCGGATGGCCCGGGCTTGCGGGCAGGTAAAAATGAAGCCGGCCACACTGAAGCTGATCGCCGATAACCAGCTGGCCAAGGGCGATGTGCTGGGCGTGGCCAGGATCGCCGGCATCCAGGCGGCCAAGCGGACCCACGAGCTGATCCCGCTGTGCCATCCTCTGGCTTTGACCCACGTGGAGGTGGAATGCAGATTGGACAAGAAAAGATCCGTGGTGGAAGTGACCGGCACCGTGCGCTGCGCCGACCGCACCGGGGCCGAGATGGAGGCCCTAAGCGCAGTGGCCGCGGCCTGCCTGACCATCTACGACATGGCCAAGGCGGTGGAAAAGGGGATGGTGATAAAGGACCTGAAGTTAATCGAAAAAAGAGGGGGAAAGAGCGGAACATGGCGTAGGGGCGAATCGTGATTCGCCCAAGGTTTCGACCCCTCCCTGCCACATTCGCATGTAATATAAAAGTCTATCTCAGTGCAGGCCTCCCCGATGCGGAGAGGGAAGATATTGTAGGGGCGATTCATGAATCGCCCAAGGATTAACCCCTCCCTGCCCTCCCCCAATGGGAGAGGGTTCGTAAATTGTAAAAGATATGGGTAAAATAATCTCCATAAACATAAGCCAGGGCAAGGGCGAAAAGAAGACCAGCGTTCCCTCCGCCGTTCTCAAAGAAAACCACGGCATCGTGGGCGACGCCCATGCCGGGGACTGGCACCGCCAGGTGAGCCTTTTGGCCACAGAGAGCGTGGACCAGATGCGGGGCAATGGGGTTGAGCTGCACCCAGGGGATTTTGCCGAGAACCTCACTATAGAGAATATACAATTAAGTAAATTGAAAATTGGGCAAAGGTTGTTGGTTGGTTCTGAGATTATTTTGGAGATCACCCAGATCGGCAAGGAGTGCCATAACGACTGCGCCATAAAGAAACAGGTGGGCGACTGCGTGATGCCGCGGGAGGGAGTGTTTGCGAAGGTGATAAAAGGCGGCGAAGTCTCTAATGGTAATTCAATCATTATTCTGTGAGGTAAGCAAAATGTGGATTAAAGGGATAAGGGTTGAAGATTTTAGATGCTTTAAGGTAATAGCCCCAGTATTATTCTCGCGGGGCATTAATTTATTTGTTGGCCCAAATAATTCCGGGAAATCTACGATCATAAAAGCAATAAAACATATACAGCTGCAAAATAAAATAGAATTAAATATGCCTGATATTAGGCACGGTAAAAGAGGGCTGAAGGTCATACTTTATGTAGATGGTTTTGAGTTTAAGTCTGGGGGATTTAGTGGTGGAGGGCCAATAGGACATGACAGAAAATTTGTAAACGACAATGGTATTAACCATGCAATCACATACCACCTTAATAGAGATGACGTAAATCAATCAAATCTCAAATTATTTATCAACAAATATGTCGAAAACAATTTTGAATTCACTCAACATAAACCATTTGACAACAAAGAACCAAATAATATTATTTATGCGTATTCTTCTAAGAGAAATGTAATAAATTATTCGCAAGAAACTAAAAGTGAAAAAGCTGATTATGTGTATGATGACATAGAACATATAATTGCAAAATTTGTCAAGATATCAGGTGACCGTACTGTCAGTAAAGGGTTTGACGAGTATGTACAACAGTTATTGGGAATTGAATTAAGCCATTATCCAGCACCCAATGGCAATAATGTTGGGCTAAAAATAGATGATGATTCTAAAATAAATATTGATTCCATGGGGGATGGCGTCCCACACATAATATCTTTTTTGATAGATATTATTCGTGCAAAAAATAAAATATTTTTAATAGAAGAAATTGAAACTAATTTACACCCAAAGAGTATAAAGAAGTTATGTGAATTAATTGTAAATAATTCACAAGACAACCAATTCATTATTACAACGCATTCAAATATTGTCGCAAAACATTTAGGTTCGGAAGAAAAAACGAAGATCTTCCGTATTGACAACACAACAGAAAACAATGTTCCCACGGCAACTGTTTCCGAAGTAGTTGATGAAAACGGGAAAATCAACTTATTGGAAAATCTTGGTTATGAATTATTTGATTATAATTTATGGAATGGTTGGATTATTTTTGAAGAATCTTCGGCAGAAACAATAATTGTGAAATATTTAATACCTTGGTTTACTCCAAAGTTAAGCAACAGGCTGGGTAGCATTTCTGCAAAAGGTATTGATAAGCTTGAGGCTAAGGTAGAAGATTTTGACAGATTATTTCTATTTATACATAAACAACAAATCTATAAAGATAAAGCATGGGTTATTTTTGACGGTGGTGCCTATGGAACTACAATTAAAGAAAAATTTATAAAGTCAAAATATTGCACAAGTGGTAAATGGTGTGAGAATAATTTTATCTGCTTGTCAAAAGATAATTTTGAAAAGTATTATCCAGATAATTTTAAAGAAGATGTAGAAAGCGCATTGTCAAAAGAAGGTGAACAGAAGAAAATTGCCAAGGAAGAATTATTGAAAAAAGTAATCGATTGGATTGAGAACAACCAAGAAGAAGCAAAAGAAAAGTTTAAAGAATCTACGAAAGAAATAATAGACGTTTTAACAAACATTGACAAAAATATAAATGGTTAAATTCAAAATAGCCATCCTCACGGTCAGCGACAAGGGCTCCAAAGGCCAGCGCACCGACACCTCCGGGCCGGCCCTCAAAGCAATGCTGGCGCCCCTGGGCGCGGAAGTGGCCGCCTACGAGATCGTGCCCGACGAGCGCTCGCTCATCGCCGATAAGCTCAAGTACTTTGCGGACACCCTGGGCTGCGACCTGGTGCTGACCACAGGCGGAACCGGCTTCTCGCCCCGGGACGTGACCCCCGAGGCCACTTTGGATGTCCTGGACCGCCTGGCGCCAGGCATCCCCGAGGCCATCCGGGCCAAAAGCATGCAGATAACCCCCAAGGCCATGCTGTCCCGGGCGGTGGCCGGGATCCGCAAGAAGACCCTGATCATCAACCTGCCCGGCAGCGAGAAGGGGGCGCGGGAGTCGCTGGAGGCGGTGCTTCCGGCGCTGGTCCACGGGATAGAGATCCTGCGGGGCGATGCCGGCGAGTGCGGAAGAACTTAAAACAAAATATAAAAAATAAAATACTAAAAATATTTGGTTTTTGATTTCTTGCCCTGAGCCGCCGGGCTGAGCGTGCCGAAGCCCCTGTCGAAGGGTTGATTTTCCCCTTGCATTGGCTTTTATCTTGTGTTAAAGTAAAATATCATTCTCACTATATTTAAGGTGCCGCATGCCCAAAGACAATTATTACCCCAAGCACAACAAATGCTCGTTCTGCGGGCGCCCCTCCAGCGAGGTCTCCCAGCTGATAGACAGCGGCGAGGCGGCCATCTGCAGCGACTGCGTAACCAAGTGCTCCGAGGTCATCTCCCAGGACAAGAAGTACACCGGCTTTCCCTCCAAGGAGGACCTGCCCAAGCCCCTGGAGATAAAGGCGGCGCTGGACGAATATGTGATCGGACAGGACCGGGCCAAGAAGGCCCTGGCGGTGGCGGTCTACAACCACTACAAGCGGATCCTTTCCTACGGCGGCGATTCCGAGGTGGAGCTGGACAAGAGCAACATCCTGGTGATCGGGCCCACCGGCACCGGAAAGACCCTGCTGGCCCAGACCCTGGCCCGGATGCTGAAGGTCCCCTTTGCCATCGCCGACGCCACCACCCTGACCGAGGCCGGCTACGTGGGCGAGGACGTGGAGAACATCCTGGTCAGATTATTGCAGTCGGCCAACTACGACCTGAAGCGGACCGAGATCGGGATCATCTACATAGACGAGATGGACAAGGTGGCCCGCAAGTCCGAGGGCCCGTCCATCACCCGGGACGTCTCCGGCGAAGGGGTGCAGCAGGCCCTGCTGAAGATCCTGGAGGGCACCATGGCCCACGTGCCGCCCCAGGGCGGCCGCAAGCACCCGGAACAGCCGCTGCTGCCGGTCAACACCAAGAACATCCTGTTCATCTGCGGCGGCACCTTCGACGGCCTGGACAAGATCATCTCCTCGCGGATCGGCACCAAGACCCTGGGGTTCGGGGCCGACATCCGGGAGAAGAGCCAGCTGCAGCCCAACGAGCTTTTGGCCAAGGTCCAGCCCGACGACCTGCTGAAATACGGGCTGATCCCCGAGCTGATCGGGCGGCTGCCGGTGATCTGCTCCCTGGACCCGCTGGACAAATCCGCCATGATGGAGATACTGACCAGGCCCAAGAACGCCCTGGTCAAGCAGTACCAGACCTACTTCGGGATGGAGGGGGTGGAGCTGGAATTTTTGCCCCCGGCCCTGGAAGCAATCTCCGAGGACGCCTTAAAACGAGGCACCGGGGCCCGGGGCCTGCGGGCGGTGCTGGAGGAGGCCATGCTGGACATCATGTACCACCTGCCTTCCAGCAAGGACATCACCAAGTGCACCATCGGGCGCGAGGTCATCGTCAACCGGCAGGAGCCGGAGTATGTCCGCAAGGAGCAGGACGCGGCGTAACGTGGGAACTGGGAATTGATCTTTGGGATCTGTGATAGCCGGAACTTAATATCAAAAGCAATATAGAGATCGCATGAAACAGAACATCTGCATCGTGGGGGCCCAGTGGGGCGATGAGGGCAAGGGCAAGATAGTGGACCTGCTGGCCGAGCGGGTCAACATAGTGGCCCGCTATCAGGGCGGGGCCAACGCCGGGCACACCGTCAAGGTCAACAAAAAGGAATTCGTGCTGCATCTGATCCCCTCCGGCATCGTCCATCCCGGCAAGCTGTGCCTGATCGGGAGCGGGGTGGTGATAGACCCCAAGAGCCTGCTGGAGGAGATGGAGTACCTGAAAAAACTGGGGATCAGCGTCAAGGGGCGTCTGCTGATCAGCGGCGGGGCCCACCTGACCATGCCCTATCACAAGCTGCTGGACAGCGCCCGGGAATCCAAGGGCGCCGGGGCCATCGGCACCACCCACCGGGGCATAGGGCCCACCTACGCTGACAAGGCCTACCGCAGCGGCCTGAAGATGGTGGATCTGCTGGACCCGGAGCTTTTCTCCAGGAGCCTCAAGCGCAACCTGGACGAGAAGAACTTCATCCTCCAGAAATATTACGGCCATAAAAAAGATGATTTTTCCCGGACCCTGGCGCTGTACCGGTCTTACGCCAAGGTCTTAAGGCCCTATATCGCCGACGTCTCAGATCTTTTGAACAAGGAAATGTCCAAGGGCCGAAAGGTGCTGTTCGAAGGGGCCCAGGGTACGTTCTTGGATGTGGACTTCGGCACTTATCCCTTCGTCACCTCGTCATCCACCATCGCCGGAGGGGCCAGCACCGGGCTGGGGATCGGTCCGGACAAGGTGGGCCGGGTGATCATAGTGGCCAAAGCCTATACCACCAGGGTGGGCAACGGGCCGTTCCCCACCGAGTTCGATGCCAAAATGTCCGACTTTCTGCGGGCCAAGGCCGGCGACGAGGTGGGCCGGACCACCGGCCGCCCCCGGCGCTGCGGCTGGCTGGATGCCGTGATGCTGAAACGGGCGGTGCAGCTTAACGGGGCCGGCGAGCTGGCCCTGACCAAGCTGGACATTCTGGATGGCTTCAAAGATATCAAGATCGCCGTGGGTTACAGTCATGAAGGAAAGAAGATAGACGGCTATCCCCTAAGCACCGAAGAACTGGCCGGGTGCCGGCCCCAGTATCTGACCCTGCCCGGTTGGGATAAGCCCACCGCCGGACTTCGCAAGTACAGCGACCTGCCGGCCAATGCCAAAAGGTACATCAGCACCATAGAAAAACTGGCCGGGGCCAGGGCCAGCATCATCTCGGTGGGCTCGGAACGGCAGGCCACCATTCTCCGGGGTAAGTTCTAAATGTCTGTTTAATCAAACCGGGGGTTTATCCGCAGATTAACGCAGATAAAAAACGGCCTTTATCTGAAGCGATTTAATTAAAAATCTGTGTAAATCTGTGAAATCTGCGGATAGAAATAGCCGGACCTAATGTTTTTTGCTTGACCAAGGCCTGGTATTTATAGTAAAATTAACAGTTTGCGATAAGTCGCACAAAATGAGCCAGTAGCTCAGTCGGTAGAGCACCGCCCTTTTAAGGCGGGAGTCATGAGTTCGAATCTCATCTGGCTCACCAGGAAACATCACTATTAATTGGGAGGTCATTCATTATGGCTACGACCGATGTTTTAAAGAAGGTGTTTCTTTTCAAGTACCTTTCGTCCACCGAACTGGACGCCCTGCATGACCGGCTGGTAAAAAGGGCGGTGCCCAAGGGCGAAAAGATCTTCAACGAAGGCAGTCAGGGCAACGAGATGTACCTGATTACCAGGGGCGAGGTGGAGATCTCTATCTCCCGCAACGAGTCCAAACTGGTGCTGGCCGAGCTCCAGGAAAGCTCGTTCTTCGGTGAGATGGCCCTGATCACCGACAAGCCCCGCACCGCCACCGCCATTGCCATGGTGGATTCCGAGATCTACGTCCTGACCAAGGAGGAATTCCAGAGGCTTTTGGTGAAGGAACCCCAGCTTTCGGCCCGGATCCTGCTGGCCATCACCGAGATCCTTTGCGACCGGATCCAATCCACAAATGAGAACCTGGAAACCTACTTCCTGATCAACCGGGCCATCGTGGACAACGAACAGTTCCGCCGGCTTTATATCCAAAGCCACCTCAAGGTTTGAGATTTATATTTACCGGACGCTGATCCCCGCAGATTTTGAATAATAATATCCGGAACACGGACCCCCAATCAATTCCCAATAATCTTAAGCTTTGTTCCCATCGACTAGCGGTCAGGTCACCACCCTTTCACGGTGGCGGCACGGGTTCGAATCCCGTTGGGAACGCCATTCTTCGACAAGCTCAGGATGACATCCTAATACAGGCGCGGGGTGTCACTAACAAATAACGTGCTGTTACCGTGAATAGATGGCTTAAGGCAGCACGAGAAGGTTCTCCGCCGCAAGCGGAGAATCAACGTTTTGGAGGGTATTTTCCCGGTGTGTCTTGGTTCATACCAAAGGGAATATAAAAAAATGACATTTTTTTAAAAAACCCTTGACAAACCAGGGCAAAAGTTGGTAATATTATTGAGTGTTTAATAAAACCTTTATATCCCTTTAACATAGCGATACTTTTAATCCAAAAATCAAATGCGAACGCAGGAGGTGATAACCCTTTAATTTTTCGCAAAGGGATTTTATTATTTAAATCCGGCACAAAAACAAAAGACGTAACAAACCTGAACAATGGCGTCTTTTATTAAACAAAAGAAAACAAACAAATTAACTAAACAGGAGGAATAACCCAAATGAAGCGAATCTTCGCAATGTTCGCAGTGGTAGCCCTGATGGCCGGCATGGCCATGGCCCAGCCGTCAATCTACGGTTCCAAGGGTTTGATTTGGACGATCGATCCCGGCAACGCCGGCCCCATGAACTACGGCGTGGGCGTAAACGGAGCCGTCATGATGAGCGACTCAACCTTATTTACCTACAAATCCATGAGCATCACAGTTCTTCCCGGGATTTATTTTTCAATCAGCGATATGTTCGAGCTTTCGGTCGCTCCCGCATATCAAATGACCACAACCACTGTTGCCGGTACTGATTACAAGAACAATGGATTGTTGGACACCAGGGTCGGTGTTAAATACTCCCAGAAGTTCAGCGATCTGTTCTGCCTGGGCGTCTATGCTGGTTACGATGTCCCGACCTTGGCCGACACCTTTAAGTTTGGCGCCACGGGTTCGGCTTACAAGTATACCGGCGTGGTCCATGGAGTGTTGATCCCCGGCTTCAATTTTGGAGCCGCCAATCTGAACCTGAACGTAGGCGTTGACTATAGCTTGAACAAAGTCCCGGATGGGGCTACTGTCGATACTACTGACAGCAAGGCTGTTTATCCCAACATGGTTATACCTTACGGATTGGGCTTTAGCTACAAGGTAAACGACATGTTCACGCCGTTTGTGGAAGCTTCTGGCTCATATGCCATGGACACCAACAAATATGGCACAGACGCCAAGACCCGTGGTTTCATGAACTATGATATGTTCGTTACCCCTGGTTTGCGGATGTCATTCCCGATGGGTCTCCATATCACTGCCGGGTTCTCCTATAATCTTATCGACACCGTAAAGGGGATCGCAGCAAAGCCGTATCCGTGGATCGGTCACTTCGGCTTGGCCTATGCCCCGGTGAAGACAGCCGGACCCAAGGTCGCCCCCACCGCCAGCATCTCGGGTAAGGTCACCGATGCCAAGGGCAAGGGCCTGGCCGCCACCATCACCGCCGGCGGACTGACCGCCAACACCGATCCCGCCACCGGCGTCTATACCCTGGCCGGCCTGCCGATCACCAAGGCCCCGGTAGAGATCAAAGCCGACGCCAAACTTTACATCGCCAAGAGCGCCTCGGTTATCCTGACCAAGAAGAACAAGAAGACCCCGGCTGTCCAGGACTTCGCTTTAGAGCTCAAGCCCATCCCGATGGGCGCAGCCAAGGGCATGGTCAAGGACGCTGCGGGACCGGTTGAAGCCACCATAGCCTTTGCCGGACCCAAGGCCGAGACCGCCAAGGCCGTCGCCGGAGCCTACAATGTCAACCTGCAGACCGGCAACTACACCGCCACCGTTACTGCGGCCGGTTATTTCGACAAGACGGCCACCATCGCCATCACCGAGAAGGGCACCGCCATGACTGACTTCGCCATGCTGAAGAAGGGCGCAGTGGTTCCGGTGGAAGTTGTATGGACCGCCGCCAACAAGGCCATGGTCAAGACCGTCAACGTGGAAGCCCTGGTCAAGATGATCCAGGACAATCCCAAGGCCAAGGTTGTCATCACTGCCTATGTCGACAGGGTCGGCGGCAAGAAGATGAACCAGACTTTAGCCACCCAGAGAGCCGATGCGGTTCGCGCTGAGCTGGTTAAAGTTGACGGCAAGATTGACGTTGCCCGCATCACCACCGTCGGCCAGCTGGTCGTCCCCGCCGGCAAGACCAATGCCGCCCGGGCCCTCAACACCAAGGTTGAAGTTTCCTTCGTAGAATAAGCCAGCTTAACACGGCATAATAAAGAGCCCCGCTGTTTACAGCGGGGCTCTTTCTATTATACCAATAACGGTTACCGCGAGCGCGGTTTCATGGGATTTCAAACGAAGCGGTCCAACAAGCAACCAGTCGTATTATTTCACTTCGTTAGGCATTCAAGGAGCCACACTCAGTGCTAGCTCTTGATGGAATGCCTTCTCGTAATGACGTTTTCAGCTCTTTCTGCGGCGCTGCTTCTTGGCTTTCTGCCACAGGGCTTCCAGATCCTCCAGGCTGCTTTGTTTGAAGGTTTTGCCGGTCTTTTCCATCTGCTGTTCGATATACTTGAAACGCCGGGTGAATTTTTCCGAGGTCAGCCGCAAAGCATCCTCTGGGTCGATCTTCAGGAACCGGGACAGGTTGACCAAAGTGAACAGGATGTCGCCCAGCTCGTCCTGGATCTCCCTTTTATTCCCCTTGCTGTAGGCCTTGGAGAATTCCCCCAGCTCCTCCTCCAGCTTGGCGAAGGCCCCGTCGATGTGCTCCCAGTCGAAACCCAGCCGGGCGGCCTTGTCCTGGATCCTGTGCGCCTTAAGCAGGGCCGGCAGGCGGCGGGGGATGCCGTCCAGGGCCGAGCGCCGGACGCCCTTCTTCTCCTTGTATTTCAGCTCCTCCCAGTTCATCAGCACTTCTTTGGCGTCCCTGGCGCGGCCCTGGGCGAAAACGTGGGGGTGGCGCCGCCGCATCTTATCGGCGTGGCCCTGTATCACCTGGTCGATGTCGAACAACTTCTTCTCGGCTGCCATCTGGGAGTGAAAGATGATCTGCCCCAGCAGGTCGCCCAGCTCCTCCTTCATCTTAACCGGATCGCTCTCGTCGATGGCCTCCAGCACCTCGTAGGTTTCCTCGATCAGATAGGGCTTGAGGGTCTTGGGGGTCTGGACCCGGTCCCAGGGGCAGCCGCCGGGGGCGCGCAGCCGGGCGAAGATGTCCACTAGTTCGTAGAACGGTCTGCCTTGGGGCTGTTTACTATTTAGCCGTTTACGGTTATTTTTTGTTTTTGGTTTAGTCGGCATTGTTTGTCTCAAAATCTTTCAGGATATTGTTCATGTTGTCAGCACCCGGACTCTTGATATTTCTGTTAATCAAAGGTACAAGCACCGTTGATCCTCCTGGGAATGGTCACACAACCACCCGGGGCAATTGGGGATTGATCCTGGTCACCACCTCGTAGTTGATGGTTCCGATCCACTGGGCCAGCTGTTCGGCCGAGAGATGCTCCCTGCCCTGCTTTCCCAGCAGCACCACCTCGTCCTCCGGCCTGACCCCCGGAATGTCAGTGATATCGGCCATGCACAAGTTCATGCAGACCCGGCCCCGGATGGGGGCCCGCTTTCCCCTAACCAGCACATAAGCGGTGTTGGAAAGTTTGCGGTCGTAACCGTCGTAATAGCCCACCGGCAGCACCGCGATCCTGGTCCTGCGGCTGGTCCTGAAGGTGCAGCCGTAGCCTATGTATTCCCCGGCCGCCACCGTTTTTACCTGGGCCACCCGGGTTTTCCAGGACAGCACCGGCTCCAGCCTGAATTCCGATCCCTGCTCCTTAAGCGAGACCATGGTCTCGCGCGAGGGCCACAGCCCGTAAAGCCCGATGCCGATCCGGGCCAGCTGCAATCTGGTCTGGGGAAATACCAGCGAGGCCGCAGTGCAGGCGATATGGTTGACCGGAGCCTTAAAACCATTTTTCTCCAGTTCGCCCAGCATCTTCTGGTAACGCTGTAACTGCCGTCCGGCAAAACTTCTGTCGGTGGTGTCCTCGATGTTGGCGAAGTGGGTGGAATAACCTTCAAGCACCATGTTCCTTGATACCTTGATCATTTTGGCCAGCAGCAGCGCGTCTTTCAGGTCCACTCCCTGGCGGTTGGTGCCGGTTTCCAGTTTGAGGTGGAGGTATATTTTCTTTTTGGTTTTCAGGGCTTTCAGTCTCAGTACTGTTTCCCGGTTGTAGACCGTCAGCCGCAGGTCGTACTGCGCCGCTTCAGACAGCCTTTCCAGAGGGACGTACCCCAGCACCAGCACCGGAAGCTTTATTCCCCGGCGGCGCAGTTCCAATCCTTCGTCCACCGAATTGACCGCCAGCCAGCTGGCCAGCCCGGAATCCTGGATCATCCGGGCGGTCTGAAATGCCCCATGACCGTAGGCGTTGGATTTGACCACCGGGCAGAGTTTTGTTCCGTCACCCAGCAGGCCCCGGAAGGCCTGCAGATTTTTTAACAAAGATTTTTGATTGAGCTCAACCCAGATCAGGTGATCTATGGCCGCGGTTTTTTGCATGTTTTAATTGTCCTTACAGTGGAAATTTTATGATTTGATCCTTATTTCATATATTCTACTACTTTTATGGCCTGTGATGCAATAATATTTAAAAAAAAGAAAAATAACTATTGCTTTTTAAGTCAAAATGTGATAAAAATTAAGATTAAAGCACAAGTTAAGTAAAATGACAGAACCTATAAACAATTCATTGCCTTCGCCCAGCATGGAATCACTGTTTTACATGCTGGCCACCTCGGCCCTGGTGAACCTGGGCGAAGTGCCCAACCCGGTGGATCAAAAGAAGAAAACAGACCTGGTCATGGCTTGCCACAACATTGATACCATCGTACTGTTGCAGCAAAAGACCAAGGGAAACCTGACCCCGGCCGAGGACCGGCTATGCATGGAGATACTTAACGAGCTGAGGCTTAAATACGCCGCGGCTTCGCAAGTAAAGAAATAAAAACTTTTAGGAGGAAAAGATCATGTCCCAGAAGAGGTTTGGGTTTTTCCTTATCGCCGCTGCGGTTTCGGTCTTTTTGGGCTTCACCGCCAAGGCGCAGGACGGCAAGACCACACACACCGTTTTATTGGACGAGACCCTGCACGGCCTGGCCGAACAGTATCTCGGCAACCCGGCTTCCTGGCCCATAATCTATAACGCCAACAAGGACAAGATCGAAGACCCGCACTGGATATATCCCGGACAGGAACTGGTCATACCGCTGACCCCCGAAGCCATGGCCGCCGCACCGGATACCTCCAAGGTGATTACGCCAACGGCGATTGATACAACCCCTGTTCCGGTCCAGGTGCAGGCCGCTCCGGAGCCAGAGCCGGAACCGGAGCCGGAGCCAGAGCCGGAGCCGGAGCCGGAACCCCAGACCGCGGGTCCGGTAAAAATCACTGGAGGCCAAGTGGTGGTCCGGAAGCTGATCGTCCCGGTGGTTTCCGAGGAACTGGTCTTTTCTTCGGGCTACATCACGGCCGAAGAGGAAAAGCCCCTGGCGTACATCAACGGCGCCGACAAGCCTCTCAGCGATTATCTGATGCCTAACGACATCGTTTATATCACGGCTGGAAGCGATCAAGGCCTAAAGCCCGGAGATACTTTGACCATCTACCGCATAGGCGATAAGGTCTCCCACCCCCAGACCGGGAAAAAGATGGGTAAGATCGTAACCATCGTGGGTCTGGTGCAGATGACCGAAGTTGGTCCGCAGTCGGGCAAGGCCAAGATCATCCGCAGCATGGAAGCCATTTCCCGCAAAGAGATGCTCAAGCGTTACGAAAAATTCAATGTTCCCAAAGTCACCATGGGAGACCCCATGCTGGCCGTGGCCAAGACCCCGGAAGGTTTTATCGTAGCCACCAAATCCCCGGTCGAAGCGGCCACCGCCTACCGGGTGGTCTTTCTGGACAAGGGGACCGACGACGGCATCGGCATCGGCGACATTTTTGAGATCTACCGGCTGCAGGGCAAAATAACCAACCCGGGCGGAGGCCCAAAAGTTGAAAAACTGGAAACAGTGATCGGCACCATTCAGGTGCTGAATCCCCGCCCGGCCACTTGCTCGGCCTATATCAACAATTCTATCATAGAGGATATCAAGCCCGGTGACCAGATCCGGCTGATAAAAAAAGTACCGATCCAGCAGTAACTAAAAATTCAACACCTGATGCTGAACAAATAAATATGACACCGCAAAAAAAGCTGATCGGAGAGATTTTAGTTTCGCTGGGCTACGTCTCGGTGGAACACATCAATGAAGCCCGCCGCCATCAGATGCAGGGCGAGGGCAAGAAGATCGGGGAGTGTCTGGTGGAGCTGGGGTTTTTGGGGCACGAAGACATCAAGCGGGCGCTGTCCATCCAGGAAATTGATTAAACCCGGCCCAATAAACATTTCAATAGAGGTAATATGCCCCCGGTAAATAAAAGTTCAGAGTTGTTGCGCAATGTTTATTTGTTCAACGACCTATCCCAACCGGAGCTGGAAAAGATAATGGGGCTGGCCTATGACAAAAGCTACGAAAAGGAGGCGGCTGTTTTCCAAGAGGGCGAGATCGGCGACGCATTTTACATCGTGACCGAAGGCGAGGTCCGGATCTCCACCATTGTTCCGGGGGTGGGCGAGGAGGCTTTAAAGATCCTCCGTCCCGGGGAGTATTTCGGGGAGATGGCCCTGATCGACGATTTCCCCCGTTCGGCCGCGGCCATTGCCCACCAGGGCCCGGTGAAGCTGCTGGCCATTTATAAGCGGGATTTCAAAAAAATGCTTTCCGAGGACAAGGAACTGGCCTACAAGCTGCTGTCGGTCTTCATTAAGACCCTTTCCTCCCGGCTGCGCGAGACCAACGAGAAGCTGAAGAGCATTTTCGCCATGGCCAAGGCGTTCTAAGGTCGGAGCAATTTTACCAAACGAGGTTGAATTATTTTTTCGGCCTCGTTTTGGTTTTTTACGGGAGCGAACTGGGGGTGGACAGGAGCGCCTCCGCTGAAGCTTCGGCGCTTGAAGAAGTCCGGCGTTGAAGCGTAAGCGGATTTACATGATTTTTAGGATAAATACTGGGGCATAATCTTAACGATCATAATCCGGCATTTGCTGGCTACTTCATAAACGGTTATTTAAAAGGAAGAAATGCGAAAATATCTAATTATAACGATGGCGGCCGCTGTTCTGCTGTCCGCCGGTTGTTGCCGGCAGGGTCTGGGAACTTCAAAACCGTTCAAACTGAAACTTTCCCAGCTATCTGTAAACCAGGAAAAGTATGCCGATAAGCTGATAGCAGTAAAGGGCGAGCTGAGCAATTCCGGCACCAACTATTTCAACGATCTTAAGGTAATCCTCAGCGACGGCCAGGGGAACAGCATCCGGGTCCAACCCTGGCTGCCCATTTCGGTGCCGCCTCCCCGTCCCGGCGGGCCCAGGAACCGTCCGGCCTTGATCTCGGATTATCTGGGAAAAACCCTCAGGTTGTTGGGGAAGTGGGTAAAACAGGATGAAGGATTTATTCTGCAGGTGGAGAAGGCCGAGCCGGTAGAATGATAAAAAAATAAAACCCCTAAAAAGGGGTTTCAACTTTCATTTAGAAGTTGACTATATTCTGGCATTGGGGTATATTTAAAAGCAGTCCTTTCATTTAAGGGCTTAGGTCTAACAGAACCGGCGCCGCAACCGTTACTAAGGGGACAAAATGAAAACTCTAAAGAACATGCCCAAAGCCCTGAAGGCCGCCCTGAAGCTGGAGCACAAGGGCAGCGCCTTTTATCTTAAGATGTCCCAGAAGACCGGGAACATCCTGGCCAAAAAGCTCTACGACCAGCTAGCCCTGCAGGAGGTGGAGCATATCGGGCGGATCAACGAGATCTACGCCGCCATCATTCAGGGTCAGGCCTGGCCGGTGCCAGCCGGAAAGAAAACCGGCTTTTTGGAAGCGGAGATCAAGAAGCTGTTCCTCAAGCTCAACCGGGACGGGGTAAAACTTAAACCGGACAACACCTCGGGGATGAAGGTGGCCATGGACATGGAGTGGTATAGTTTTAAGATGTATGAAAAACTGTGGAAGGAATCGGTGGACGGTCCGGAGAAGGATTTTTTCAAGCATCTGATGGCCGAAGAGACCAAGCACTACGAGGCGCTGTCCAACGTTTATGCCTACATGACCAACAACGGGGACTGGCTGGAGCGATCGGAGAGCGAAACCTGGAACTGGATGAACTCGTAACGGCAGTGAACCCATAGGTATGCGATGGCGATGCGATCGTGGCAACAACGTTGGCTAAAAGTATTACAGTTGCATCACCATTGTTTTGGCAGTTTGCCTTTTATATCGTTCCACAATTCACGCCAATTTTCCGCCAGCCAGGCCAAGCCCAGCATCATTCCTGTCAAAGCAACCACTCCCAGGACCGACTGCAGAGGATCCAGCTTCAGTTTTAAAAAGAACAGCGGACGGCCGTACACCATAGTGATGTGGACCCAGTATATCAGCAGGGAGTGCCGCCCCAATAGACGCATTAACGAAAAACTCTGGGGCTTAAAGAACAGGCAGAGCACAAAGCTACTGGACAGGACCAGGACCTGGATCCCGATCCTGATGATGGCATATTCCGGACTGTTGCGCCAGAAGCTCCATCCTGCTCCGTGAGGAGAGTGTTTGGCCCAGAGGTTGCCTCCGATGATCAAAGCCCAAGCCAGGGCAGCCAGCCCCAGGCTCAGATAAATACTTTTGCTCCGGTCCTGTTTGTATTCCGCGATCAGCAGGCCTACGGCGGCACCGGCATAGGAGAAGGCCAGCCAGGGGAATACCGGAAAATATCCGTAATCGAAGCGCCAGCCCAGGTACTCGCCCAGCAGCCAGGGCAGGGATTTGACCACCGTGGAATTCTGAACAAATGGCGTAAAGACAGCCAGGGCAGAGATGCCAGCCAGAAGAAGAACGAATCGCCATCGGTTTGCCCGGACCACCCAAAACAACAGACCCAGCGCCATTAGGGAGATTCCGATGGTGTTGAGGATGTCCACCCGGAAGAGCTTGGGCCACTGACGCCATTCCGTCCACTGGACGAATTCCTGCAGCCTGAATATGAAGGCCAGTCCCAGAACCTGCAGTCCGCGCTTGACCGAGAGCCAGAGCTTTGGTAGTAGCGCCGTTTCCGAATTGTCCACTTTACCGTAGCCCAGGGCCATGGCCAGCCCGGCCAGGAACAGGAAGGCCGGAGCGGGAAATCCTCCCAGCAGCTGGGACTTGCCGAAAAAGGCGGACAGGCGGTATTGGGGGGCCAGCCAGGCGTCTATGGCATGGGTCTGGATCATCAGCAGGACTGCCAGACCGCGGGCCCAATCGATGTGAATGAGCCTGAATTTTGGGGAATCGTTTTTTATCATAAGCCACAATTATACTCAAACTGCGGCAAACTGTCAAAATATTTCCGCGAAACAAAAAGAGGAGCAACCGCTATGCAGGAACTGGCCGTAGAAAAAAGAAAAGTGCCGGTCACCATCCGCTGTGTAGACTGCGAGGATATCAGGGGAGAACTTTTCCTGAGTCTGTTTTCCAAGAATCACACCGGGCAGGAGACGGCGCTGGAATTCATGAACGGCCCGGAGCGTTTCTTCGTGCTCCGGCTTCAGGCCGAGCCGCCGGTGCGGATGATGAACAAGGATCGGATCGTGGAGATCGAGATCAGCGCCGAGGCCGAGCTGGGAGGCCAGGACCTTTCGGGGATGGGAGCCAAGGAGGAACCAATGGAGGTCCACTTTAACCACCATCACGCCCTTGACGGAAACGCCTATGTGGAACTGCCGCCCGCCAAATCGCGGCTGATAGACTTTTTAAACCAGGACGAAAAGTTCTTTTTACTCCGGACCGAACAAACGGTGCACATCATTAACCGGCGGCAAATAAGCTTTGTAACCCCCAGGAGATGAAAATGGCCAGAATCGACACTTTCTTTAAAGCCATGTCAGACTATCAGGCGGCGGAATTCCAGCTGAACAGCGAAGCCGAGCCCCAGTTCGTGATAGGGGGATCGCTGCAATCGGTCTCCAAACAGAAGTTCTCCCGGCAGGAGGTAATGAGCCTGCTGTCCGAGATCATGCCGGAGAACATCAGGGAAAAACTGATGAGCCAGCCCACGGTGGACTTCAGTTACAAATCCCCCCAGGGGGAGGAATACCAGGGAAAGGTGACCATGCAGGGCCAGCATCTCTCGGCCCTCTTCGTCCCGGCCGCGGCGGTGGTAACGGAATCCTTTAATCCCCCGCCGCCTCAACAACCAGCGACGGAAACTTCCCGCCCGGCGGCTCCCGCCGCTCCTGCCCCGGCCCCGGCCCAAACCGTGCCCGAGCAGCAGCAGGAATCCAAATATGCCAAGGTTTACCGGGAAGCTGAGATCGATAAGCTTTTGAAACTGCTGGTGGAGCGCAAGGGCTCGGACCTTCATCTTTCCAGCGGGGAAAAGCCGATCTTCCGGATCGACGGGGACATCAAGCGGATGGATGAATTTCCGGTGACCACCCCGGCCGCCGCCGAGCGGATGCTGTACCAGATAATGGAAAAGCGCTACCGCGAAGATTTTGAGAACGACAACGACACCGACTTTGCTTACGAGATCCCCGCAGTGGCCCGTTTCCGGGTCAACATATTTCTGGACCGCAAGGGCATGGGTGGGGTGTTCCGGGTGATCCCCACCAAGGTGGTGACGGTGGAGGATCTGAACATCTCCATGGCCATCCAGAACCTGTGCAACCTGAACAAGGGGCTGGTGCTGGTGACCGGGCCAACCGGGTCGGGAAAGTCCACCACCCTATGCTCTTTGGTGGACCTGGTCAACCGCACCCGGGCCGGGCATGTCATCACCCTGGAGGACCCCATCGAGTTCGTGCACGAGAACAAGAAATGCCTGATCAACCAGCGGGAGGTGGGTCCCCACACCGCTTCGTTCAAGAACGCCCTGCGGGCGGCTTTGCGCGAGGACCCCAACATAGTGCTGGTGGGCGAGATGCGCGACCTGGAGACGGTTTCCATCGCCATCGAGACCGCCGAGACCGGGCATTTGGTCTTCGGCACCCTGCACACCTCCACCGCCGCCTCCACCGTGGACCGGGTGATCGAGCAGTTCCCGGCCGACCGCCAGGAGCAGATCAGGATCATGCTTTCGGAATCGCTTAAGGGCGTGGTCTCCCAGACATTGTGCAAGAAGATCGGCGGGGGCCGGATAGCGGCCATGGAGATCCTTTTGGGCATCCCGGCGGTCTCCAACCTGATCAGGGAATCCAAGACCTACCAGCTGCCCTCCATCATCCAGACCAACCGCAAGCTGGGAATGGTCAGCCTGAATGAGTCATTGATGGAGCTGGTCAATCTGAAGAAAGTGGAGGCCAAAGAGGCCTACATGAAAGCGCTGGACAAGCCGGACATCCTGAACCAGCTGAAGCGTGACGGCCATAACACGGCCTTTGTGGATGAGATAAAATAGACATCTTAGTGCTCTCTTCCGTGGAAAACAGGCACCTTTAGGTTCAAAATAAACAATACCCAAGCCGCAGCCAAGACACCCCGGGTCTTCCGGGGCCTTGGCCTTTCGGCGTTTGCTTGAAATCATCTTTTCGGGATATAGTATAACCGTAAGAATACAAAACATTCCATAAGGAGGCCGATGCCGCAAATCGTGGTCGAAAAAATGATCAAAACCTTTCAGGTGGCTGAACGGTCAACCGGTTTCATGGGAGCCGTGAAAGGATTGGTCCATAGAAAGTATCGGACAGTAAAGGCACTCGACGGAATTGATTTTTCCCTGGACCAAGGAGAATTGGTGGGATTGATCGGCCCCAACGGAGCGGGGAAAAGCACCACCGTTAAGATCCTTTCAGGTATCATGGTGCCGGATTCAGGCCGGGTGGAGGTGATGGGGCGCATTCCCTGGAAAGAGAGGATAGAATCGGTGCGGCACATCGGCGTGGTGTTCGGCCAGAGGACCCAGCTTTGGTGGGACCTGCCGGTGATAGAGTCATACCAACTGCTGAAGGACATCTACCGGATCCCCGATCGCCAATATGAACATCAGTTGGCCAGTTCGGCGGAACTGCTGGACCTGAAAAACCTGCTGGATGTCCCGGTGCGGCAGCTTTCGCTGGGACAGCGGATGAAATGCGACCTGGCTGCGGTGCTGCTGCATTCTCCCAAGATACTGTACCTGGATGAACCGACCATCGGCCTGGATGCCGTCAGCAAGCTGGCCATCCGCGACATTATCGGCCGGATCAACCGCGAACAGGACGTGACGGTCGTTCTGACGACCCACGACATGGACGACATCGAAACCTTGTGCCGGCGGGTGATCGTCATCAACCAAGGCAAGATATTCATGGACGGCACCCTGCAACAGCTGCGGTCGCTGGTGACCACCGAACGGCGGCTGATCATCGACCTGGAGGATTCAGCCGTGTCGTTGTCAGATCCGGACGCAGAACTTATCAAACAGGAAGGGCACCGGGTGTGGCTGCGGTTCGACCCGGCAAAGATCACGGTGCCGGAGCTGATCGAACGGATCGCCAAGGCCCACCCTGTTCGGGACATATTCGTAGAAAACCCTCCCATCGAGGAGATCATCGCCAGGTTGTATGGCGGGGCAGAGCAATGAAGCCATACTGGGCCGTCTTCAAAACCCGCTGTGCGGTGATGCTCCAGTACCGGACGGCGGCCGTCGCCGGCTTTTGCACCCAGCTTTTCTGGGGACTGATCCTGGTGATGCTTTACCAGGCTTTGTACCATTCTTCATCGGGGCCAAAACCGATGACACTGCCGCAGGTGATAAGTTACATCTGGCTGGGGCAGGCCATGCTGCTGGTGCTGCCGTGGTCAAACGACCGGGATGTGATGCAGATGATTCGGGACGGCGGTGTGGGGTACGAGTTGATAAGGCCGGTCAGGCTCTATGGGATGTGGTACTCCAGGTTTCTGGCCACCAAGGTTGTGCCCATGACCATGCGCTCCATTCCCATATTCCTGATCGCCATCCCGCTTTTGGGGCTGCAGCCCCCGGCCTCGGCCGCTGCTGCCATAGCGTTTGCCATCGCAATGCTGTTCGGCATCCTGCTCAGCACCTCGATCGTGGTCTGCATGAATATCCTGTTCTTCTGGACCGTTTCGGGCGAGGGGCTTTCCCAGATGCTGATGGTCTTCACCTTTCTCTTCTCCGGCACCTACATTCCGCTGCCTTTGCTGCCGGACTGGTCCCAGCCCATCGTCAGTTTCCTGCCCTTCCGGGGACTGATGGACATTCCCTTCCGGCTTTACCTGGGGCAATTGCCGGTCAGAGAGTTGCCGCGCCTGATGCAGGGGCAGTGTCTGTGGATCATCTTTTTCGTCCTGGCCGGGCACCTGCTGCTCCGGCGGGGCTTGAAATTAGTCGTCATTCAGGGAGGTTGAAATGGCCAATGCAATAAAACTGTGGGGCCGGTATGCAAGGCAGGCCGTGCGGAGCCAGCTGCAATACCGGGCGTCGTTCATCATGCGGGTCTTCGGGCAATTAGTGCTGCATGCGCTGGAAGCGGTGGTCATCTTGGCGCTGTTTGACCGGTTCGGCTCGATCCGGGGGTGGCGCCTGCCGGAAGTATTGCTGTTTTACGGGATCGCCCATATTTCATTTGCCGTGGCCGAGGGAACGGCCCGGGGGTTCGACCTATTTTCCCGCCTGGTCAAATCAGGCGATTTCGACATCCTGCTGCTGCGCCCGCGCAGCACGGCGCTGCAGGTGGCGGTCAGTGATTTCCAATTGATGAGGATCGGCCGGCTGGCCCAGGGTGCGGCAGTAATGGCCTGGGGAATGCTGACGGTCAATGTAGCTTGGCACTGGACCCATCTGCTGATACTGCTGTCAGCCTTGACCGGGGCCATCTGCATGTTCTATGCTTTGTTTGTTTTTCAGGCCACGGCGTCATTCTGGACGGTGGAATCACTGGAGGTGATGAACATGTTCACCTATGGCGGGGTGCAGACCACCCAATATCCGCTGGAGATCTACCAAAAATGGTTCCAGCGTTTCTTCTTCTTCATAATACCCCTGGGATGCGTCACCTACCTGCCGGTGGTGGCGCTGCTGGGCCGGGAGGATGCGATATTTCACAGCCCGGTATGGCTGCAATC
Source organism: candidate division TA06 bacterium (assembly GCA_016235665.1). Lineage (NCBI taxonomy): Bacteria > candidate division TA06 bacterium. Next base: position 193,929 of record JACRJI010000012.1, read on the forward strand.
CACGGCACCGGTCATGGGGGTACTGTTCCTGCTGGCCTCGCTGTACCTCTGGGAATTTGGCGTGCGGCACTACCGGTCAACCGGCAGCTGAGAAAAGTCAAAGGTTCAATAACAATACCAAATACATCAACGTTCAATCAAAAGACAATATCATGTTCTGGCAAACCATATCCCAATCCGTCACCCAAAGCGCTTCCTTCAAAAAGCTGTTTCAGCTGCTGCCGGAGAACCGCTCCAGCCTGGGCCTGACCGGCCCGGCCGAGACCGGCAAGGCGCTGATAGTCAGCAGTCTTTTGAAAAAGGCGGAGCATCCCCTTTTATGGCTGCTGCCCACCGAAGAGGAGGCCGAGCGCCAGCGGGACAATCTGACGGCCCTGCTGGGCGAAGGTTCTATAAAACACTGGGCGGCCTGGGACGTGATGCCGGGCGAGGAACGGGAGCCGGACCTGGAACTGCTGGGCAGCCGGATAGAATCATTGGAACATCTTTTCACCGGCTCCAAAGGGGTGGTGATCAGTTCCGCCCGGGCTTTGATGCAGAAAACAATGGCGGCCCACGATTTCAACCAGGGCCGGCTGGATCTGGCGCTGGGGCAGAAACTGGACCGGGATGACCTGATCTCAAAATTAGTGGCCGGAGGTTACGAGCGGCAGTCGGCGGTGTCGGGTTTCGGCGAGTACGCGGTGCGGGGCAGCATCATCGACGTGGCCACTCTGGGGAACAGCCAGCCCCTGAGGCTGGAGATATCGGATGAAACCCTGGCCTCGATGCGGACCTTCGGCCTTTCCGACCAGCTTTCCACCCAGAAACTGGACCGGGCAAAGATACTGCCCTGCCGGGAGGACCTGAACCGGGCGGTGCTGCTGCTTGACCACCTCCCCAAAGACTCCCTGCTTTTGTGGGACGAGCCCCAGGAAGTGGGGATGGAGTGGAGGCAGGAGGCCGAGGAGGTGCTGGATTTCGGGGCCGACGAAAGGTTCTGCGAACCAAAAGAGCTCACCGCCCGGCTGGAGGAGCATAGCCGGATCATCATGACCTCGGGCGCGGGTTTCGGCAGTTTTGAAGGGGCCGAGCCGGCCAACCAGGTCAAGATATCCATCGGCCCGGTGGAGCCCTTCATGTCCAACCTGGAACTGCTGGAGCAAAAGCTCAACAAGCTGGAGGCCGAAAGCTTCGCCACCCATCTGCTATGCGACAATACCGGACAGCAGGGGCGGCTGAAGGAGATCCTGACCCCGGAGGCTTTGGCCAAGGTCCGGGGCGTGGAGGTGGCCGGACTGCACGCCGGGTTCATCTTCCCCGAGGGAAGGATCTGCGCCATCACCGAGCGGGAGATCTTCGCCCGGGAGCGCCACCGCCGCTTCCGCCGTTTCTTCAAGGGGGGCAGCGCCATCCGCAGCCTGGACGCCCTGAAGTCCGGCGATTACATGGTACACGTGGACTACGGCATCTGCCAGTACAAGGGCCTGGTGGACCTGGAGCTGAACGGCCAGAAGACGGAATGCCTGCTGCTGTTCTTTAGGGACAACGACAAGCTCTACGTTCCTATCGAGCACATGAAGCGGGTGCAGCGCTATTCCTCCGAGGAAGGTTTCGTGCCGGTGCTATCCAAACTCGGCTCCAAGGCCTGGGAGGAGACCAAGGCCCGGGTCAAGAAGGCGGCCAAGGACATGGCCGGAGAATTAGTGGCGTTGTATGCCCAGCGCAAATCCCAGCCGGGACACCGCTTTTCGGAAGACACCCAGTGGCAGAAGGAACTGGAGGCTTCGTTCATGTACCAGGAGACCCCGGACCAGCTGAAGGCCCTGACCGAGATCAAGGCCGACATGGAGTCCGACAAGCCCATGGACCGGCTGCTGTGCGGGGACGTGGGCTACGGTAAGACCGAGGTGGCGTTAAGGGCTGCCTTCAAGGCGGCCATGGACAACAAGCAGGTGGCGGTGCTGGTGCCCACCACAGTTCTCTGCGAACAGCATTACCAGACCTTCAAGGAGCGGCTGGCCGACTACCCGGTCAAGGTGGAGATGCTGTCGCGCTTCCGCCGTCCGGCCGACATCAAGGAAGCGGTCAAGTCTATAGCGGCCGGGGGGGTGGACATCGCCATCGGCACCCACCGCCTGCTGCAGAAGGACGTCAAGTTCAAAAACCTGGGCCTGCTGGTGGTGGACGAGGAACAGCGGTTCGGGGTGGGACACAAGGAGAAGATAAAGCAATTCTGCCAGAACGTGGACGTGCTGACCATGACCGCCACTCCCATTCCCCGTACCCTGCACATGTCGCTCTTAGGTGTGCGGGACATCTCCAATATCGAGACCCCGCCTAAGGACCGGTTGGCTGTGGTGACCGAGATGATGCCCTGGAACGAGGCCCGGATCAAGGAAGCTGTTTTAAGGGAGCTGGACCGGGGCGGCCAGGTGTTCTTCCTCCACAACCGGGTGCAGTCAATAGGGGCCATGACCGCCCTGCTGTCGCGCCTTTTGCCGTCGGTCGAGATCGCCTACGCCCACGGCCAGATGGACGAGCGGGAGCTGGAGAGCGTGATGCTGGCCTTTACCGCCCGGCGCTACGATGTGCTGGTGGCCACCACCATCATCGAATCCGGCCTGGACATGCCCAACGTCAACACCATCATCATAAACCGGGCCGACCGTTTTGGGCTGGCCCAGCTGTACCAGCTGAGGGGGCGGGTGGGCCGCTCCAGCAAAAGGGCTTATGCCTATATGGTGGTGCCCAAGGGCGGCAAGATGACCGACATCGCCCGCAAGCGCCTGAGGATCATCGAGGAACTTTCCGAGCTGGGCTCCGGTTTCCAATTAGCCTTGAGGGACCTAGAGATCCGAGGGGCGGGAAATCTTTTGGGCCGGGAACAGAACGGGCACATGCTTTCGGTGGGCTTTGACATGTACTGCCAGCTGCTGGAGGAGGCGGTGCGGGAGCTGAAGGGCCTTCCGGCCATCTCCCAGATCAACGTCACCATGGAGATCGAGGGCCAGGCCATCATCCCCGCCGATTACGTGGAGGAGCCTAATGAGAGGATCAACCTCTACCGCCGGCTGAACAAGGCCGCCGATCTGGCCGGGATAGAACGGATAGCTGGGGAGCTTAAAGACCGGTTCGGGGAACCCCCGGGCCCGGCAAATAAACTGCTGGAAGTGGCCAGGCTGAGATTGGCCGCGGCCAGCCTGGGGGCCGACCGCCTGGTGTGGAGGAACAACATCATGGAATGGTGGTGGCCCGAGGACCGGGACCCGGCCCGGGAACTGCTGGAAAAAGTGGTTTCCAAGGTGAACCTGCCGCTGGAGTTCGTTTCCGGAAAGAGGTTCATGGTGAAGATGGCGCTGGGGAAGGAGTATGACATAGAGGCTTTGGCCAAAGTGATGTTCAAGGGTTGACAAAACACCTTTTAATGTATATATTTATCTGATAGAAACAAGGCTTCAGTATCACATTAGAACTCAACCCCTTTCATCCCCTTCTCTTTGCTTCGGCTATGCACTTCGGCATACTCAGTGTGTCACTCAGCACAAGTCCAAGAGAAGGGGACCGAGGGGAAGAGTTCAGTAATTCAATCAATCTAACTTCTCATAAAACAAGTATGCTTTGCCAATCCTGCCATAAAAAACAGGCCACATTAAGCTACACCGAGATCAAGGCCGGACAGGCCCGCCACAGGATGCTGTGCGAGGAATGCGCCCTGAGCCAGGGCCTATTGAGCCCTATGGAGGCCGCCATCTCCGGCCTGAGCGACCTGCTTACCCAGCTGATGATGGAACTGACCGATTCCAGCCCGGCCCGGCCCGATATAAGCTGCAGCCGCTGCGGCCTCAGCTGGTCCCAGTTCCAGAAGACCGGCAGGCTGGGATGCCCCGGCTGTTACCGGGATTTTTCAGAGAAACTGGAACCGCTGGTGCAGCGCATCCAGCACAGCGACCGGCATCTGGGCAAGACCGCTAAGAAGGCAGCGGTACAACTACCGGTGGCCGGGGACCAGGCGGTCATTCTGAAACGCCAACTCAACGCAGCGGTGGAAAAGGAGCAGTTTGAACTGGCCGCTACCCTGCGCGACCGGCTGAAGGTGCTGGAATCGGAGCAGTTGAAGTGACCAACCGAAATTAATCAACCACAAAAAAGCCTGCCCTGAGCCGAGTCGAATGGGCACAAAGTACACAAATCAAACACGTTAAACGTTATTACGTAGTAACGTTATAACGGTTAATGTGCCTTCTGTGGCAAATAGGGTGATATGACATGAATCCAGATGACGCAGGGATCATAGGACTTCTACAGCAACCACCTGGCTGGACCGCCGGCGCCGGACAGGAGGCCGAGACCATACTGTCCAGCCGGGTCAGGCTGGCCCGCAATCTGCAAAACTACAATTTCCCCGGCCGCTGCCGCGAAGCCGAGCGCCGGGAGATCCTTGATTTCACCAAAGATCAGGCCCTTCAGGTCAATTACCTCAAGGGGGCGGCATTCTTCTCCCTGGACGGGATCACCAAGCTGGGCAGGAGAGCCCTGGAGGAGCGGCGAATGGCCGACTCCGGCCCGGGGGAGCAGCTTCAGGCCGGGGTGCTGATCTCCCCGGAACAGAATGTCAGCCTGATGATCAACGACGAGGACCACCTGAGACTGCAGTCGATCTTTCCGGGGCTGGACCTGCTGGAGGCTTTCAGGGTGGCCGACCAGGTGGACGACCAGTTGCAGGAGCGGATGGAAGTGGCCTTTACCTCCGACCACGGATTCCTGACGGCTTGTCCCTCAAACCTGGGCACCGGTCTAAGGGCCTCGGTGCTGATGCATCTGCCGGCGCTGGCCTTGAGCGACCAGAGGGAGACCATCATTGAACAGCTTTCCCAAAAAGGGATCGTGGCCCGGGGCGCCTACGGCGAGGGCAGCCGGGTCAAGGCCAACCTGTTCCAATTCTCCAACCGGACCTCCCTGGGCAAAAGCGAGCTGGAGATAGTGGAAGAGGTGGAGCAGGCAGCCAGATCATTGCAGGGAGAAGAGAACAAGCAGCGGGATGATCTGTGGAGCAGGTCCCGCCCCGAGCTGGAAGACCGGGTCTTCAGGGCCAGGGCGGTACTAAGCCAGGCCAGGCTGCTTTCACTTGATGAGTTTTTAAGCTTATGGTCGGCGGTCCGGCTGGGCTTAAGCCTGGGGCTGTTTGATTCCCCGAAGCTTCCGGAACTCAACCGGATGCTGATAGCCATGCAGCCGGCCCACCTGCAGTTTGCCTGCGACCGGACGCTGGATGCCACCCAGGAGGATATCGAACGGGCGGACCGGGTCCGGGCGATGTTTGTGTAGGATTTTATTTTAGTCCCATCCTTAGCCCAGCCCTTAAGGGCTGGGCTAAGGATGATACATACTACTCCAATACTTTAATACTTGGATGCTATGAAAGAAAACCGATTTACCGAGAGGGCCAAGAAGGTCCTGTTCATGGCCCGGGAGGAGGCCCGCCGTCTGCAGCACGATTACGTGGGCACCGAGCACATCCTGCTGGCCATGATCCGCGAGGGCCAGGGCGTGGCGGCCACCGTGCTGGTCAACCTGGGGCTGAATCTGGAACAGGTCAAGCGCCGGGTGGAGGAGATGGCCCCGTTGGCCGGGGGAACCATGGCCCTGGGCGACATGCCCTTCAACCAGGCGGCCAAGAACGCCATGGAATACGGGGTGGACGAGGCCCGCTCCCTGCAGCACAGCTATGTGGGTACCGAGCATCTTCTCCTTGGTCTTTTGGACGAACCCGACGGGGTGGCCGGCCGGGTACTGCTGTCCTTCGGTGTCGATACCGAGCGGGTGCGGGCCGAGATGCTGAGGCTGCTGGCGGTGGAGCCGGGCGGACTGCCCAAGCCTGTAGCCGACTCCCAGAGCAAGACCCCGGCCCTGGATTATTTCTGCCGCGACCTGTCCCAGCTGGCCCGTGACGGCAAACTGGATCCGGTGATCGGCCGGGCCCGGGAGATAGAGCGGGTGATCCAGATCCTTTCCCGGCGCAAGAAGAACAATCCGGTGCTGATCGGCGAGGCAGGGGTGGGCAAGACCGCCATAGTGGAGGGCCTGGCCCAGCAGATCATAGCCGGGCAGGTGCCGGAGCAGATCTCCGGCAAGCGGGTGCTGGCCCTGGACCTGGCGGCGGTGGTGGCCGGCACCAAGTACCGGGGGCAGTTCGAGGAGCGTCTGAAGGCGGTGATGAACGAGCTGAAGACCGCCAGCGATGCCATCCTCTTTCTGGACGAGCTCCATACCATCGTCGGCGCCGGCGGGGCCGAGGGGGCACTGGACGCCAGCAACATGCTGAAGCCGGCCCTGGCCCGGGGCGAGATCCAGTGCGTGGGGGCCACCACCATGGACGAGTACCGCAAGCACGTGGAGAAGGACGCGGCCCTGGAGCGCAGGTTCCAGAGCATAATGGTGGAGCCGCCGGGGGTGGAGGAGACCATCAGGATACTGAAAGGCCTGCAGTCCAAGTACGAGGAGCATCACAAGATAAAATATTCTCCGGAGGCCATCGAATCGGCGGTCCGGCTCTCCGACCGCTACATCAGCGACCGCTTTCTGCCGGACAAGGCCATAGACGTGATCGACGAGGCGGGCTCCCGGGCCCGGCTGGGGGCCAGCGAACCGCCTTTGGAGATCAAGGCCCTGGACGGCGAACTTGAACAGATCGTTCAGTCCAAGATCGCGGCCGTAAAGAAACAGGATTACGAGGGTGCGGCCCGCTGGCGGGATGCCGAGCGCAACAAGAAACAGGAGATAGAACGGCTGAAAGCCGCCTGGAAGAAGAGCCGGGAGCAGATCAGGGTGGTGATCGGCGAGGAGGACATCGCTTATGTGGTGGCCCGCTGGACCGGCATCCCCATCGTCAAGCTGGAGGAGAAGGAGTCGGCCCGGCTGTTGAAGATGGAGCAGGAACTGGGCAAGCGGGTGGTGGGCCAGGACCAGGCCATCTCGGCCATCTCCCGGGCGGTGCGCCGCACCCGGGCCGGGATCAAGGACCCCAAACGCCCCATGGGATCCTTCATCTTCCTGGGTCCCACCGGGGTGGGCAAGACCGAGCTGGCCAGGACCCTGGCCGCCTTTCTGTTCGAGGACGAGAACGCCCTGATCCGAATGGACATGTCGGAATACATGGAAAAGCACGCGGTCTCCCGGATGATGGGCGCCCCTCCGGGCTATGTGGGCTACGAGGAGGGCGGCCAGCTGACCGAGAAGGTGCGGCGCCGCCCCTATTCCGTTGTCCTTTTGGACGAGATAGAGAAGGCCCACCCCGACGTTTTCAACGTCCTGTTGCAGGTGCTGGAGGACGGTCTGCTGACCGATTCCTACGGCCGCAAGGTCAGCTTCAAGAACACGGTGGTGATCATGACCTCCAACCTGGGGGCCAGGGAGATCAAGAAAGGCGTCAGCCTGGGATTCCAGTCGTCGGACGACCAGCAATCGTTCGATCTGATGAAGGACAAGGTGCTGGCCGAACTGAAGAAGACCTTCAACCCCGAATTCCTGAACCGGGTGGACGAGACGGTGGTGTTCCATTCCCTGGGCGAACCGGAGATGGAGCAGATCGTGGAGATCCTGGCCGGGCAGCTTTCCGCCCGGCTGGCCGAAAAGGACATCCGGATCAAGCTGAGCCCCGAGGCCAAGCAGCTTTTGGCGGAGAAGGGATTCGATCCTTCCTACGGGGCCCGTCCGGTCAAGCGGACCATCCAGCGGCTGGTGGAGGACCCGCTTTCGGAAGAGATCCTGAAGGGCGCGGTCAAGCCGGGGGATACGGTGGAGGTGGAGGCCAAGGACGGGATCATTCACTTCAAACCGGCCAGAAGCCGGGCGGTCAGCGGGAAGAAAAAGGCGTGATCTCGAAACCCACCCAACTAAAAAAGCTATATCAGGCCGGAACGTTTAGTTCCGGCCTTTTTTTTACTACCTGGTATGCTTTTTTGATGAGGTTTAAACCATTACTCTATTTTGCGAGTCTAATTTTTTTATGAACAAAAAGGGCTTTGGGTCACCAAGGCCTTTTCTTTGTTTCCTTATGATATTGCAACTCAACGGCGGCAGACAATAACGGAACATTTTGTCCCGGATTTGCGTAGTATATATGAAGCCCGTTTTCCTCTTCTAAATGGGCCTTTTTTCGCATTGACTATTAATAGGGCGGATGTTATAATTAGTTTTACCTAAGTCGCCCGCTAAATACGCGAATTACACTAAAATAAATTTCTGGCATAGTCTTTGCAGCACTATGAATATCAATTGTTTTGCCAATAAAATATTTTCGTACATTTAGCGTTTTTCCCTCCTGCGGCGGACAAGCGCGGGTAAAAGAGTTATTTTCAACAGCAACTAAGCAATATCCTGCCTTCAATCCGGACGGGAACTTTTCCCCTCCGGGGAAACAAACTTATCAGGAAGATCTATGAATCAAAAACCATTCCGGATAGCCTGCTTGATCCTGTTTTTATCGGCCTTTACAGGTTCCCTTTCCCTGGCCCTGACCGTGACCGGTCTTAAGGTGGAGGGCAACCAGAACGTAGACCAGGTCTCCATCATCAACGCTTCCCAACTGACGGTGGGGGACAGCGTGGATACCGATGGCCTCTCCTCGGCCCTGCGCAAGGTCTACGCCCTGGGATATTTCAAGGATGTCCAGATCCGCACCGATAGCACTGCCATAGGCAGCGACCTGGTCTTCGTTGTGTCGGAAAAGCCTTTGGTGGAGCGGGTGGAATTTTTGGGCAACGAAAAGATCAGCACCCAGGACTTGGAGGACACCCTGACGGTCCGGCCCGGGTCCATGCTGGACAAAAAGATCATCAGCCAGAACGCCGCCCTGATCCGCAGCCTGTATCTGGAGAAAGGCTATACCGACGCGACGGTGCGGGACACCCTGATAGAATCCGGCAGCAAATACTCACTGCGCTATGTGATAGACGAAGGCCGCAAGGTCCGGGTAAAAAAGATCGTATTCACCGGCAACCCTTCACTCAAAAGCCGGGACATCATAAACGCCATGACCACCAAGCAGCGCGGCTGGACCCTGCTGTGGAAGGCGGTTCCCTGGTACCGCAAGGGAGCCTACAGCCAGGACACTCTGACCGATGACCTGGCCCGGGTGGAACGGTTCTGCCAGAACTACGGATTTATAGAGGCCAAGGCCGTGCTGGACAGCGTAAGCTACAATGACAACCGGGACCGGGTGACCACCTACATCAACCTGACGGAGGGGACCAAGTACCGGGTGGGACAGCTGACCTTTGAGGGCAACGAAAAAATAACCACCCCCAGGCTGAAACATGCATTGGTCCTTAAACCGGGCCAGGTCTTCAGCGCCGACCACGCCGACAAGACGCTGGAGAACCTTTACACCATCTACACCGAGGAGGGCTTCATCTACTGCCGGGTGATCCCGGAGCCCAGCCTGCACGACTCGATGGCCGACATGAAATACAGCATCCTGGAGAACAACCCGGCCCACATCCGCCAGGTGATCATCGCCGGCAACACCAAGACCCGGGACAAGGTCATCCGCCGCCAGCTGAAGGTTCTGCCCGGGGACCTGTTCCGCCGTTCCCTGGTGATCCGCAGCCAGCGCGAAGTTTTCTCCCTGGGATATTTTGAGGACGTCCAGATCGGTTCCCAGCCTGCCGATACCAGCGGGGATATCGACCTGATATTCACCGTCAAGGAAAAACAGGTGGGCCAGTTCCAGGTGGGCACCACCTACGGGGCTACCGACGGACTGGCCGGATTCGTCCAGATCGGGATGCCCAACCTTTTCGGCCGGGGGCAGGAGATCAACTTTAAGACGGAATTCAGCTCCAAGAAATTCAATCTGGATCTGGGCTTTACCGAACCCTGGCTGTTCGACACCCCCACTTCGGCCGGGATCGACCTTTACCGCACCACCTATTCCTACACCACTTATGACGAGGAGAGGATCGGCGGCGGGCTGCGGCTGGGCCGGCCCATTCCCTGGCTGGATTATACCAGGGGATACTGGCAGTACAATCTGGAACGGTTGGACATATACAACCTTTCCTCCACCGCTTCGGCAGGTCTGACCAGTCAGACCTGGCCCCGTATATCCTCCAGCACCGGCATCAGCCTGGTGAGGGACAGCCGGGACCGGCCGTTCAACGCCACCAACGGGAGCCGGACCATGCTCAGCACCAAGTTCTGCGGAGGGATACTGCAGGGCCAGGTGGATTACCAAAAATACATCGGCGAATACCGCTATTACCACCCCCTGTTCTGGAAGCTGGCGGTAATGGGCCGGGCCCGGGCCGGAATGGTGGACGGTTATTCCACGCCCAACACCGTTCCCATCAGCGAGCGCTTTTTTGTGGGCGGGGCCGGCGAGGACGGTATCCGGGGCTATCCCGACCGCTCCATCAGTACTTCTTACGGGGGAAGGGCCATGGCAGTATCCAATCTGGAACTGCGCTACGGCATTAATTCCAGCATTTACACCATGCTGTTCCTGGACGCCGGGAACTCCTGGCTCAGCGTCAAAGACATAAGGGCCAAGGCTTACAAGGGCCTGGGGGCCGGGGTCAGGATGGAGATTCCCATGATCGGCATTTTGGGCTTTGACTGGGCCTACGGGTTCGACCGCAAATGGCTTCCCTACAAACTTAACGATCACTGGGAATTTCACTTCCAAATAGGGACCACGTTCTGAAAACTCAATAGCTTATAGCTTTCAGCTATAGGCCGTATGTTTAGGATTCAACCAGAAGGAGTGACGATGAACAGGATTAGGTTCTTCTTGGCTTTGACGGCAATGATGCTGGTCGGAGCCGCTTGGTGCCAGGCTCAGAAGACCGGCTATGTGGATTCCAAGAAGATATTCGAGAACTACAAGGGAGCTGCGGATATCAAGCAACAGGTCAACCGGGCGCTGGACACCTGGAACAAGGAGATCGAAGCCAAACGGGCGGAGATAGACTCTTTGCAGCGTTACCTGGAGTCACAGAACCTGGTGATCAGCAGCGAGCGCCGCAAGTTTAAGCAGGACGAGATCAAGGCCAAAAGCAAAGAGGTGGAAACCCTGATCCACCAGGTCTACGACCCTGAAGGCAAACTGGACGCCAGGAACAAGGAACTCTCCAAGCCGATGGTGGAGAAGATCGGGGCCATCATCAAAAAGGTGGCTTTGGACAATAACATTCTGCTGGTGCTGGACTCGTCTTCGGGCATGGTGGTCTATGCCGACAAGGACCTGGACTTGACCGATCAGGTTTTGGAAGAACTGGCAAAGGCGGAAGGGATAGTGGCCCAGTACCAACCAACCCTGGCGCTGTTTCCGGTCTGGGACGCCGATCCCGAGGCGGTGCGCAAAAAACTGGGCAAGATGGCCTTCGGATATCTTTTCAGTTCCCTGGGCCGCTCCGAAACATTTAAGCCTTTGGCCCAAAAGCTGGTCAGGGACCTGGTCAAGGACAAGGGGCTGGAAGACAAAGAGGTCAGCGATGCCAGGGGCATGGAGCTGGCCAAGATACTTACCGCCCAGTTCTCCATCAGCGGAGGCATCAATTATAATGCGGCCAGCGGGCAGATCACCCTAAAACTCCGGCTGTTCAACGTGGACACCGGGATGATGCTGGCCGAGGAGAGCGAAGTGGCGGCCAGCCAGACCGAACTTTCCGGGGCCTGCGAGAACCTGGTAACCAGGCTGGCCCAGAAGGCCGGCGGAAAATGAGAAGCATCAAGGCCAGCGAGATCGCCGCCCTGTGCCAGGGACGCATGGCGGGCCCCGACCTGGAGCTGAAAGGGCTGTCCGGCTTAAAGGAGGCCCAGCCCGGATTTTTAAGTTTTTTATCCAACCCCAAATATGCCGCCGCGCTTCCCGACACCAAGGCTTCCTGCATAATAGTTCCCCCGGGCACGGAAGTGAGTGGCAAGACCGTCATTGAATGCCGGGATCCCTATCTGGGCTTCGCCAAGGCCGCCCAGCTTTTCTACCGGGAATCAAACCCCAGGCCTGAACCCGGGATCCATCCGGCCGCAGTGGTATCTCCCGGCGCCAGGATAGATCCTTCCGCCACGGTCGGGCCGTATGCGGTGATCGAGGACGGGGCCGCAATCGGCCCCCGTACGGTGGTGATGGGGCCGAGCTTCATCGGCGCCCGGGCCAGAATCGGAAGCGATTGTCTGATCTACCCCAACGCCGCGATCCGGGAAGAATGTCTCTTGGGCAACGGGGTCATCATCCACTGCGGGGCGGTGGTGGGCTCCGACGGCTTCGGCTACGCCCGGGAGAGCGCCAGATACGTCAAGATCCCCCAGACCGGGATTGTCATTCTGGAGGACGAGGTCGAGATCGGGGCCAACTCCACCATCGACCGGGGAGCCCTGGGGCCCACCCGCATCAAACGGGGGACCAAGCTGGACAACCTGTGCCACATCGCTCACAACGTGGAAATTGGCGAGGACGGAGCCATTGCGGCACTGAGCGGCATCGCCGGGTCCACCATCATCGGCGACCGGCTGATCATGGGCGGCAAGGTGGGAGTGATCGGGCATCTGGAGATCGGCGATGATGTGATCTGCCTGGCCTATTCCGGGGTCACTAAGTCCACCCCCTCCAAGACAATGCTCTACGGCAACCCGGGCCGGCCCCACATCAGGGGCAAGCGGATCGACGCCGCGGTTGACATGCTGCCGGAGAAGCTGAAGGTGATCAGCGACCTGGAAAAAAGGGTGGCCGAGCTGGAGGAGAAGCTGGAAATAAAACAGAATGGGAAGTAATAATAATAAAAAATAGCCCAGGCCTTAAGGCCTGGGCTATTTTGTTTCATCCAGCTTACTCCGGGCTGTCTAGCGAGCCCTTGTCCAGCTGCTCGAAATTGTAATCCTTGCCCTGCAGGTTCAGGTCCTGCATTTTGTGGATATTGCACATCTGGGTGGGGACGTTGGCCGTGACATAGACCTCGGGCCGGACCTTGGGGCAGGCCGGGGTGGCCAGCAGACCGGTCTCGGTGCAGACGGTGGCGCTGCTGATGCCCGATGGCACCGGGAAATCGGCCCCCGATGACTTGGAGGTGGCCAGCTTCATGAACTCGGTCCAGATGGGCAGGGCCAGCCCGGCCCCGGTGGCTCCCTCGTAGACCATCTTCTTCTGGTCGAAGCCGACCCAGACCCCGCAGACCAGGTCCGGGGTGTATCCGATGAACCAGGTGTCGGTGTAATCGTTGGTGGTGCCGGTCTTGCCGGAGGCCGGCTTGGTGAATCCTGAAAGCCTGGCGGAGTATGCGGTTCCGCCGTCCAGCACGGTCTTCATCATGTTGGCCATGATGTAGGCGGTCTGGGGAGAAAGCACTTCCTCGGCATAGGGCTTGTTCTCCTCCATCACCGTGCCGGCCCGGTCGGTGATCTTTAGTATCAGCACCGGCTCCACCCGCACTCCGCGGTTGGCGAATACCCCGTAGGCGCTGACCATGTCGTACAGGGTGACGTCGGCCGAGCCCAGGGCCAGCGACAGCACCGCCGGCAGGGAGGTCTTGATGCCCATCTTGCGGGCATAGCTGATGACGTTGCTGGGCCCCACGCTCTGGATTAGCTTGACCGCGATCAGGTTCTTGGAAAGGGCCAGGGCTTTGCGGATGGAAATTGGTCCGTCAAATTTGCCGTCGTAGTTGCTGGGATACCAGGCATTGCCCGAGCCGTCGTCGTCCACCACTATCGGGGCGTCTACTATCACGTCGCCCGGGGAAAAACCGTTGTCCACGGCCGCGGTATAGACGAAGGGCTTGAAGGCCGAGCCGGCCTGGCGCTTGGCCTGGACCGCCCGGTTGAACTTGCTGACGGTGAAGTCCCGGCCGCCGATCATGGCCAGCACCCGGCCGTTGTGGGGGTTGATGGCCATCAGGGCCGTCTGGATATAAGGGGTGTTGGTCACGCCCTCTTCGCTGACCGGCGCCTTGTACTCCCGGCGGCTGGGCTTGAACTTGCGGGTCTCCTCCAGCTTCTGCATCCAGTCCTCCGAGGTTTTGTTGGCCATCCGCTGGACCTCCAGGTCTAAAGTGGAATAGACCACCATCCTTCCCTGATAGATGGCGTTGGCCCCGTACTTGGCCTCCAGGTATTTGCGGATCTCCTCCACAAAATAGGGGGCGTCGTTCAGCCGCAGTTCTTTTGGCTTAAGCTTAAGCGTTTCCCGGGCGGCCGCCTCGGCCTGGGGCCTTTTGATGGCTCCGGTCTGGACCATGGCCTCAAGCACCGTGGCCCGCCGCTTGAGGGCCGACTCCGGGCGGTCATAGGGCGAGTAGAGGGTGGGGCCCTTGGGCAGCCCGGCCAGCAGGGCGGCCTCGGACAGGCTCAGGCTGTCCACGTGCTTGCCAAAATACAACTGGGCCGCGGTCTCGGCCCCGTAGGCCCCGTTGCCGTAATAGATCTGGTTGAAGTAAAGCTCCAGGATCTCGTCCTTGGAGAACAGCCGCTCGATCTTCAGGGCCAGAATGGCCTCGGCGATCTTGCGGGAGATGGTGCGGTCCTGGGTCAAAAACAGGTTGCGGGCCAGCTGCTGGGTGATGGTGGAGGCTCCCCGCAGGCGCTTGCTCCGGCGCAGCGCAAAATCCTTTAAGGCGGCGGCGTAGCCGAACATGTCCACCCCCCAGTGCCGTCTGAAACTGCGGTCCTCGATGGAGATGGTGGCATCCACCAGCAGTTTGGGGATCCTGGCCAGTGGCACCACTATCCGGTGCTCCTCGGCGAACTCGTAGATCAGCTGCTGGTTGGCATCAAAGACCTTGGTGCCCTGCTTGGGTTGGATGTCCTCCAGGGCCTTGGTGGAGGGCAGGGTGCGGGAGTAGAAGACGAAGGCCCCGGCCCCCAGTCCCAGAAAGAAGAACAGGGCCAGCCCGGCCCAAAAGGCCAGCCTGGCGGCGGTGCGGACGAACTTGCCGGAGGTCTTGCGGGCGTGGAAGAATTCCCTGGTTCTGAATAAAAAACCGGACATATGGATGTTTACCTTTATTGGAGTTGTTTCGTGAGTAAACCGGTATTATTGCCACATCCTTTTGCTTATGCTACATATTTGCCTTCACTTGGAGGCCGCAGCTTCAGCGAAAGCCTCAGGTCGTGGCAATAGGAAAGACGACATTAATTCTACCTTTAAATAATTGGTTAGTCAAGAGAAAAAGGCAGCCGAAGGACATTGTCTTGACATACAATGGTGGATGGAGTAAAATAAAACGGCTGTGTTCTTAAATTCAGTCATCAAACCAAAAACATAAATTTAACCAAGGAGTTCTTCATGAGGCATCTCCGGTCAGTCATCCTCTTAGCGCTGGCGGTAATCGCCGGCCAGGCGCTGGCGTTATCAGAACGGCTTCCGCTTCCGGCAACAGCCAATACACCCGGGGTTCCTGTTTTTCCGTTGCAGCGGCCGGGTAAAGGGGAGGCTCATAAAAAGGGAGCTCATCCTGCCCGGCATAAAAAACCGATCCGTGCAACCAAGTCAGCTTCATCCATCACCGCTCCGGCAGCCAAGGGCGTGGTGGCCCCGGAATTCAAAATGAACACCGACAGCCTGCCCTTCAACCTTTACCGCTATGATCTGGCGGCGGCCCTGCTGGAGGACGGCAGCATCGTCAGCGTTTGGTCAGATTACCGGTCAGGGTGGCAGAAATTGTATTGCCAGCGCTTTGCCCCGGACGGCCAAAAGCTTGGTCCGGTCTTTTTGGCGGACGATAAAGAAACCTACCAGAATTATCCGGCAATAGCTGCCAGCCCCGACGGAGGCTTTGTCCTGTCCTGGCTGGATTACCGTTCATGGAGCTCTTACGACGTCTATTGCCGCCGGTTCGATGCCAGCGGCAACCCACTGGACACCGCCTTCCGGGTGGATGATTACGACGGGGGGGACAAGAACGAGCCGTCGCTGACAGCCACCGACAGCGGATATGCGGTGACCTGGAATGACGACCGAAGCGGTGATGGCGACGTCTACCTGCAGATGATCGACAGCCTTGGCCACTTGAAAGGGACGAACGTAAGGGTCAACGGAGTTACCTCTCAGTACCAGTACAGGTCAACCGCGGCCCGGACCGCCCAGGGCTTTGTGGTCGTCTGGGAGGACACCAGGACCGGCGGCTACAATATATATGCTCGCCGTTATAACTCCAACGGCGACACCCTGGGGCCGGAGTTCAAGGTCAACGACAATTCAACCTCCGGCAGGTATTATCCGGAAGCCTGCGGCACCGACAGCGGCTTTACCGTCACCTGGTATGACGGCCGGAACAGCATCTGCGACGTCTATCTGCAGAGGTACGACACCGCCGGAGCCGCGGCCGGCGCCAATTACCGGGTGACCGACGGAACCGGTTGGGGTTTTTATCCCACCATCGCCCACCGGCAGGGCTGGACCGTGTTGTCCTGGTACGACGACCGCAGCGGCGATTCGGACATCTACGCCCAGTGGTTCAAGCCCAACGGCGACACCCTGGGAGGGCAGGTGCTGGTAAGCGACGATGCCACCGGCAAAAACCAGTATATACCCAAAGCCCTGGCCGGCGACAGCGGCTGGGCCTTCCTTTGGTTCGATCAGAGGGAGAAAGACATTTCCCTGATCTATGGCCAGGCTTACGATGCATCCCTGAGCGCCGTAACCCCCAATTTCATGGCCTGCGACAGCGTGGCCGGAGTGCAGGACCAGTATGATGCTACGGTGACCGCCGGACAAGACGGCAAATTTTTGGCGGTGTGGTATGATCGTCGCAATGGTGACGGCAGCGGGAATGTCTGCGACATCTACGGAAGGCTGTATGACCAGGACGGCAATGCCCTGACCCCGGACTTCCTGATCTCCGATACATCCTATAATTCTAACTCCCGCTATGCCTACGAGCCCAAGGTTGCCGGGCTGGCCGACGGCTCTTACCTGGTGGCCTGGTACGATTATCGCAGTGACAACGATTACGACATCTACGGCCAGCGGCTGGACGCTTCGGGGGGTCCGGTGGGCGGCAACCACCTGATATCCACCGGCCATCAGGGGTCGGAAGACTACGAGTTGTCCATTGCCTCAGCCGACAGCGGTTACGGGGTTTTTTGGTACGGCGACAAGTACTCCGATTACGACATCTTCGGCCGGATATATAAGACCAACGGCGACAGCGTCGGCCCGGTTGTGCTGGTCAGCGATGATTCCATGGATCAGGACCAGGAATACCCCTGCGCCGCTGCCAACGACAGCGGCCTGGTGGTGGCCTGGGAGGATTACCGCGACGGCAGTTACAACCACATTTACGGCCAGAGGATGCGGTGGGATGGCAGCCTGGCCGGCGGCAATTACCTGATAAGCGACAGCGTGGATTACGATGAGGAGGACGTCTCCATCGCCGGGTCAGATCATGGTTTCCTGGCCACCTGGGATGACAACCGGGCGGGCAATTACAATGTTTACGGGCGTTACCTGAATGCCGCTGGCCAGCCAGAGGACTCCAGTTTTGCCGTAAGCAACGTCCCGGCCATTGACCAGTACTGCGCTTCCGTGGCAGCGTCTCCGGACGGCGGACGTTATGCAGTTTACTGGAACGGCGAGGACAGCGATTACAACGATTTCCTTTTCTCCCAGCGCTACCAGGACCGCCTGCCCCAGGGTGTCAATGAGCTGCTGGCCGACAGTGCCAACTGGAGCTGGTTCTATATATGGGGCGCCCAGAACATGGCGGCCAGCGACGATCGCCTGTTCTTTGCCTTGTGCGGAAGCATGAAAGGAACCGCTACCGGTTGGGATGTTTACGGCATGGTGACCGACTGGTACTCGGTTTCGGTGCCGCCGGTGATCTGGGTAGATTCACTGCCGGATGACATAGATTCGGCCTACGGACCGTACACGGTTAAATCCAAGATCACCGACGACGGTTCGGTGGACCAGGCGGTTCTGTATTACCGGATCAACGGCGGAGCTTGGGATACCCTTGCCATGGCAGCCGGAGCGGCAGACACTTTCAGCGCGGTCATCCCGGCACAATCCCTTGTCATGGGCGATACGATCAACATCAGCTACTATGTCTGGGCCCTGGACGATACCAAGAACTTCATCAGTTCACCGGCCAGATCCTTTAAACTGACCTATCCCACCGGCGTGGCCGGCCAGCCGGGTAACGATTTACCAAAGATCTTCGCTCTTCAACCCTGCCGGCCCAACCCGTCTTCGGGCCGGGTGAGCTTTGGCTACCAGCTGCCGAAAACCTCCAATGTCAGTTTAACGGTTTACAACATAGCCGGGCAGGCGGTCAAGCGGTTTGACCTGGGCGTCAAGCCGGCTGGTCAGTATAAGATAGACTGGAACGGGAACCAGGCTGCAGCCGGGGTGTACTTCTATAGGCTTCAGGCCGGGGACTTTGTTTCCACCAAGAAACTGATGATCGTCAAGTAGATCTCTTTCCTTGGCGCAAAAGGGCTGCCCTCCCGGGCAGCCCTTTTGGTTCCAGTGGTGAATTTAATCTCCGAAATGTATTGAAAAATACTTTTTAAATAGGGTATAATTATATGTTATGGTTGGAATTGAAGAAAATCTTAAGATTGTTCAAAAGCGGATAGCCGAGTCTGCTTTAAAAACCGGCCGCCAGCCCGGCGATATCATATTGGTGGCGGTCACCAAGACAGTGAACCCAGACCTGATAAACCAGGCCATAGCCTGCGGGGTGTCCATCATAGGCGAGAACCGGGTGCAGGAGGCGGTCCAGAAGCATCCCGAGATCGCCGGCGGAGTGCAATGGCACCTGATCGGACACCTCCAAAGCAACAAGGCCAAAAAAGCGGTGGAGATGTTCTCCCTGATCCACTCGGTCGATTCCCCGGACCTGGCCCGGGAGATCGGCCGGAGAGCGCTGGAGATAGGGAAAGTGCAGGAGGTCCTGCTGGAGGTCAATACTTCCGGAGAACCACAGAAATACGGGTTCGGGCTGGAAGATGTCTCAAATGCTTTAAACGGCATAAAGGATATAGAGGGAATAAAGGTCATGGGTCTGATGACGGTGGGGCCGCTGACCGAAGACGATCAGAGGGTACGAAAGGCATTCCGTCGGCTGAGGATAATATTTCAGGAGGCAGCCAAGCTGGGCCTGCCGAACGTTCAGATGAAACACCTGTCCATGGGTATGTCCGGCGATTTCGAGACGGCGATAGAGGAAGGGTCGAACATGGTGCGGATCGGCAGCGCCATCTTCGGGGCCCGGGGGTGACCTACCCGCGAAATACACTAAAGGACACAAAAAATATTTCCTGGTTTGGAAAGTCAGAGATCATAAATCAAATATTCCTGTTTTCCTGGCTTCCTAATAAAATTGCACAAAGGGTTAAATGTTCATTCTGGCAAATCTGATAATAGCTATTGGCAAGGTCTTGGGTATGGCCCTGGACATCTACATGTGGGCCGTCATCATCCGGGCCCTGCTGTCCTGGGTCAATCCCGACCCCTACAACCCCATCGTCCGGCTGCTGTACAAGCTGACCGAGCCGATCTTAGGTCCCTTGCGCCGCATCATTCCCCTGGGAGCGGTAGGGCTGGACCTGTCGCCGATGCTGGTGATACTGGCCATAATATTCGTCAAACAGTTTCTGATAACCAGCCTGATAGAGTTCGGGTTCAGGCTGAAGCAGATATAGGACATTCGGGGTATTACGATCCACAGATTACGCAGATTATCGCAGATGAAAAATCGGAACAGCTAAAACTTTTGGATAAAGAAAATAAAGACCTTGACTCAGAAATCTAAACTTTAGGAGGTCCCCTATGAAGCTGACCCCTCTAGATATACGCAAGCAGACCTTTAAGAAAAAATCCATGGGCGGATCGGATCCGTCCGAGGTCCAGGCTTTTCTGGAGATGGTGGCCGGCGAGGTGGAAGAGCTGATCCGGGAGAACACCAGCCTGGCCGAGCGGCTGGAAGGACTGGAGACCAAGGTGGACGATTACCGCCGGATGGAGAAGACCCTCCAGGACACCCTGCTCTCGGCCCAGAAGACCTCCGAGGAGCTGCGCAAGAACGCGGAGCAGCGGGGAGACCTGGTGATCAAGGAAGCCCAATTCAAGGCCGACCAGATCATCGGCGAGGCCCGGGCCCGGCTGATGGACCTGCAGCGCCAGATCGCCGATCTCAAGAACATGCGCACCGGATACCTGGCCAAGTTCCGCAGTCTGCTGGATTCCCATCTGGAGATCCTGCAGTATCAGGAGATGGATTCCGGGGTCAGGATCCAGACCAACATCTTTGCCGGAAGCAAAAAGGAGGAGGCGCCCCCGGAGGCCAAGGCCCCCGAGATCCCCAGCCAGCCGGGCCGGGCCATGGACGAGCAGAAGATGGCCGACATGCAGAGGATGCTTTCCACCTTGATGGAGACCGCCAAGCTGACGATCCCCGAAGTTCCGCAGACAGAAGAACCGCCCCAGGTTCAAACTGAAACACACACAACCGGGGAAGAAATAAAATGAGCGAATTGAAACAGAAGATCCAGGAGACTTCGGAATTTCTGAAGTCAAAGACCAAGGTCGTTCCCCAGATCGGCATCATCCTGGGCACAGGGCTGGGCGGGCTGGTCAAGGAGATCGAGATCATCGACACCATCTCCTATGAGACCATCCCCAACTTTCCGGTCTCCACCGTGGAGAGCCACGCAGGCAAGCTGATCTTCGGCCGTCTCTCGGGGAAATACGTGATGGCCATGCAGGGCCGCTTCCATTTCTACGAAGGCTACAGCCTGCAGCAGGTGACCTTTCCGGTGCGGGTGATGAAGGCCATGGGGGTGAGGACCCTGATCGTCTCCAACGCCTGCGGCGGGGTCAACCCCGCCCACCGGGCCGGCGACATCATGCTGATCTCCGACCATATCAACCTGATGGGCGGGCACCCGCTGATCGGCAAGAACGACGAGACCCTGGGCCCCCGTTTCCCCGATATGTACGATCTCTATGACCAGGAACTGCTGTCCCTGGCCGAGTCGGTGGCGCTGGAGGAAAAGATCAAGGTTCAGAAGGGCGTCTACCTGGCCCTGACCGGGCCGACTTTGGAGACCGGGGCCGAATACCGGATGGTCCGCATCCTGGGGGCCGACGTGGTGGGCATGTCCACCGTGCCCGAGGTGATAGTGGCCCGGCATTCCGGACTCAAAGTCATGGGATTCTCAATCATCACCGACATGGGCTTTCCCGAGGCCATGCGCTCGGTCAGCCTGGAGGAGGTCATCGCGGTGGCCGGCCAGGCCGAAGTCAAATTCGTCCGGCTGGTGAAACAGGTGGTAGCTAAGATGCAATAAAATATGTTTGAAACAGTTTGAACTGGTTTGAACAGTTTCAAACGATTCAAACTTATCAAACATTTCAAACAGCAGCAGAAGAGGTATCATGTCAATAACAGTGGTCGGTTCCATCGCACTGGATTCGGTAAAAACCCCGTTCGGCGAGGCCAAGGAAGCTTTGGGCGGCAGCGCCCTCTATTTCTCATCGGCCGCCAGTTTCTTCACCAAGGTCAGCCTGGTGGGCGTGATCGGCGAGGACTTTCCCAAGGCGGACATCGACTTCCTGGCCAAGCGGGGAGTGGACCTTTCCGGCCTGGAAACCGCCAAGGGCCAGACCTTCCGCTGGGCGGGCTCCTACGAATACGACATGAACGAGGCCAAGACCCACGCCACCCACCTCAACGTGTTCGAAACCTTCCATCCCAAGCTGTCGGAAGCCCACCAGCAGGCCGAGTTCCTGTTCCTGGGCAACATTCACCCGGCCCTGCAGCGGGAGGTGATCGGCAAGGTCAGCAAACCGCTGGCCATCGGCTGCGACACCATGAACTTCTGGATCCAGGGCAACCGGGAAGAATTGCTTAAGACCATCAGGCTGGTGGACATCATGTTCATCAACGACGCCGAGGCCAGGATGCTGGCCGGGGTCCCCAACCTGGTCAAGGCCGCCAGGGCCATCCGGGACATGGGGCCAAAGATACTGGTGATCAAGAAGGGCGAGCACGGAGCCATGCTGTTCTCCGGTCATACTGTATTTTCCGTTCCGGCCTTTCCGGTGGAAGATGTGTTTGATCCCACCGGGGCCGGCGACAGCTTTGCCGGGGGGTTCATGGGATATCTGGCCTCCAAGAGTGATCTCAACGACCGGGTCTTAAGACGGGCCATGATCTACGGCAGCGTTATGGCCTCGTTCAACGTGGAGAAATTCTCGATGGAACGGCTGAAGACCCTGACCAAGGACGAGATCGAACAAAGGTTCAAGGAATTCAAGAAACTTTCCCATTACGAGGAACTCGAGGTCTAATATCACAGGGGCATCGGCAAGTGTCATAGCGAGTTTGTCGAACTGCTCAGCCGAACGATCCACACGGATCCACGGGGATTCAAACGGATATCATAATGCCGTACTGAGACAGATAAGCTTGCCCAGCAATCTGAAGAGTTTTCTATTTAACCTAAAGGAAAAACGAAGATGAAAAAAATCCTGCTGACAATGATCGTTTTATCAGCGATCTCTTCAATTCTTCAAGCCCAGACCGACCGCAAGACCGCAGTGGCGGTGATGAACCTGAAGGGGTCCGGTATTTCGGAGCAGGACACCAGGTTCCTGACCGACCGGCTGACCATAGAGCTGCAGCGGGCCGGGACATTTGATGTGCTGGAACGCGACAAGATGGACGAGATCCTAAAGGAGCAGGGATTCCAGCAGACCGGGGCCTGCGACGAGACCGCCTGCCTGGTGGAGGCCGGGCGGATGCTGCCGGTTCAGAAGATGATCGGCGGCAGTTTGGGCAGGATCGGCGATGTTTACGCCGCCCAGCTGAGGCTGATAGACCTGAAGACCGGCAAGGTGGAGGTGACCTCGGCCCGGGATTACAAGGGCCAGATGGAATTCCTGCTGACCGTGGGCATGAGGGAGGTGGCCGAGGAGCTTTCCGGCAAGCGGGAGATCCAGGCCCAGACCCCGGTCCAGACCCAGGCCACGCCCCAGACCGAGGTGATGATGCAGCGGCTGCTGGAGGGCCAGGCCCAGCAGGAATTCAAATCCAAGGGCTGGGCGCTGTTCTGGTCGCTGGTGATACCGGGGGCAGGCAACTTCTACGCCAAGAGTTACGGACGGTCGGCCTTCTTTTTCCTGGGATCCATCACCGCCCAGTCAGCCGCCACGGTCCAGGCGGTCACCGACAACAGTTCGGGCGCCGGCGGCTGGGCCCTGGTCTACGTGGTCCTGCGGGTGGCCGACGTGGTGGTGGCCAATCGCAGCGTCAACCGTTACAACCTGAAGGTCCGCAAAAAATACGGGCTGACCTATGAATTCCTACCGCAGAGCAACGAGATCAAAACAGCCTTAAGCGTGCAATTTTAAGAAAGACATATGTACCAGGACGTTCCCCAAAATCTTGACTTTCCCGAACTGGAAAAAAGAATACTGAAATTCTGGGAAGACAACAAGACCTTTGAAAAACTGGCGGCCCGCAATCGCGGCTCGGCCAAGAAATTCCGTTTCGTGGATGGGCCGATCACCGCCAACAACCCCATGGGGGTGCACCACGCCTGGGGCCGCACCTACAAGGACCTCTACCACCGCTACAAGGCCATGCAGGGCTACGACGCCCGCTACCAGAACGGCTTTGACTGCCAGGGTCTGTGGGTGGAGGTGGAGGTGGAAAAGGAGCTGGGCTTCAAGTCCAAGAAGGACATAGAAGCCTACGGCATCGGCAACTTCGTCAATAAGTGCAAGGAGCGGGTGGACAAGTTCTCCCGGATCCAGACCGAGCAGTCCATTCGGCTGGGCCACTGGATGGATTGGGATAACTCCTATTTCACCATGGCCCCGGACAATAATTACGCCATCTGGCATTTTCTTAAAAAATGCCACGACCAGGGCTGGATCTACAAGGGCCGCGACGTGATGCCCTGGTGCACCCGCTGCGGCATAGCCCTCTCGGACATGGAGATCGCCACCGAGGGCTACCAGGAGATGACCCACAAGAGCGTCTACATCCAGCTGCCCATCCTGGGCCGGGAAAAGGAATACCTGCTGGTCTGGACCACCACCCCCTGGACCCTGACCTCCAACACCGCGGTGGCGGTGCACCCCGATTTCACCTATCTTAAGGTGCGCCAGGAGGGGAATGTTTATTACCTGGCCAAGGGCCGCAAGGAGATCCTAAAAAAGGATTACGAAATCATCTCGGAACTTCCCGGACGGGAATTGGTGGGCCTTAAGTATGAAGGGCCGTTCGACCATCTGTCGGCCCAGCAGGGCATAGAGCACCGGACCGTGGCCTGGAAGGAAGTGACCGAGGAGGACGGCACCGGTATGGTGCACATCGCGCCGGGCTGCGGCAAGGAAGACTTTGCCCTTTCCAAAGTTGAGGACCTGAAAGTGGTGGCCCCGCTGGATGAGGCCGGGGTCTACCTGGACGGGTTTGACTGGCTTAGCGGCAAAAATGTCAACGAGGTGGCCGAAGCCATCGGCGAGGACCTGAAGAAACGGGGGGTTCTGTACTATGCCCAAAAGATCACCCATCGCTATCCCGAGTGCTGGCGCTGCCACTCCGAGCTGGTGTTCCGCTTGGTGGACGAGTGGTTCATCAGCATGGGACCGGTCTACGACAAGCCCTACGACCAAGTGACAGCCGAGGAGAAAAAACACAGTCTGCGCTACCGCATCATGGACTCGGTCAAGCAGGCCCGCTGGATCCCGGACTACGGCCTGGACCGGGAGCTGGACTGGCTGAAGAACATGGGCGACTGGTGCATCTCCAAAAAACGCTACTGGGGGCTGGCCCTGCCCATCTTCCAGTGCTCCTGCGGCAACTTTGATGTGGCCGGCGGCTACGAAGATCTCAAATCCCGGACCGTTTCCGGCTGGGATAAATTCGACGGCCGCACCCCACACCGCCCCTGGGTGGACGAGATAAAGATCAAGTGCTCCAAGTGCGGCCAGGACGCTGCCCGCATCCGCGACGTGGGCAATCCCTGGCTGGACGCCGGGATCGTGATGTTCTCCACAGTTATGCCGCCGGAAAAATGCTTTACTCCGGACAAGGAGAAGTCCGGGAAATACCGTTACGATCCTTCCCAGGCCTATCCCGTCAACCGGGAGTACTGGCAGCAGTGGTTTCCGGCCGAGTTCATCACCGAGTGTTTTCCCGGCCAGTTCCGCAACTGGTTCTATGCCATTCTGACCATGAGCACGGTGCTGGAGGGACGGGCGCCCTTTGAATGCCTGCTGGGCCACGCCCTGGTCAAGGACGAGAAGGGCGATGACATGCACAAGTCGGCGGGCAACTCAATTCCCTTTGACGAGGCGGCCGGAAAGATCGGGGCGGACCTGATGCGCTGGGTGTTCTGCTGCCAGAATCCGGTGCAGAACCTGAATTTCGGCTACCACATGGCCACCGAGTTCAAACGCAAGCTGCTGACCCTGCACAACGTCTATTCCTTCTACATTACCTACGCCAAGCTGGACGGGTTCGTTCCTAAAGGGAAAAGCCTGGACAAATGCGGGCTTTCCCTGCTGGACCGCTGGATCCTGTCCGAGCTGAACCTGCTGGTGAAGAACACCCGCCAGAATCTGGACAACTACGATGCGGCCTTGGCCTGCAAGAAACTGGAATCATTCACCGAGGACCTTTCCACCTGGTACGTGCGGCGGTCCCGGCGGCGCTTCTGGAAATCGGAGTCCGACTCCGACAAAGAGGCCGCCTACCTGACGCTGTACACCTGCCTGGAGACCCTGATAAGACTGATGTCGCCCATCATGCCTTTCTGGGCCGAGGAGATGTACCAGAACCTGGTGCGGTCAATTGACGCCTCGGCGCCCCAGAGCGTCCACCTGACCGTCTATCCCCAGGCCGACGAAAAAATGACGGACCAGAAACTCTCGCAGGAGATGGAGGTGGTCCGCAAGGTGGTCTCGCTGGGCCACGCCGCCCGCAAAGAGGCCAAGATGAAGGTGCGCCAACCGCTAGCCCGGCTTCTATTCAAGGGTGATCAGACCGCCAATTGGGATGCGGTGCTAAGGCACCAGGAGATCATCCGGGACGAGGTCAACATCAAGGCGGTGGAGCAAGCGGCCGATGCCGACAGCCTGGTGGACTACCAGGCCAAAGGGTTGGTCTCCAAACTGGGACCAAAGTTCGGCCCCAACGCCAAAGCCATAGCCGAAGAGTTATTAAAACTTGACGGACGGCAGGTGAAAACATTTAAAGCCCAGGGCAGATATTCCATTCAAATACCGGCTGGTCAATTTGAGGTCGAAACCGGGGACGCGGAGATCACCGCCGTCTCCAAACCCGGGCTAATGGTCAAGGAGGAAGGCGGAGATCTGGCAGCTTTGGACATCACTTTGACCCCGGAGCTGACCGCCGAGGGCTGTGCCCGTGAGCTGGTGCACGGTATCCAGAACATCCGCAAGGAGTCCGGCTTTGAGGTCTCCGACCGGATCAATGTCTATTACAGCACGGACCCCGAACTGGCGGCGGCCATCATTAAATTCAAGACCTATATCATGAACGAGACCCTGGCCCTGGAATTAAAAACGGGATCGCCGGAAACAGCCGGGCAGCAGATGCAAATCAACGGCCATCCCATCAACTTAGTCATAGAACAGGTAAAATCCTAAGGAGGTATCAACCCGGCATGAACAAAAAAGACCTGCAAAAGTACGAGGCCATCCTGCTGGACGAAAGGAAGCGCTTTATCACCGAGCTGGCTCAGATCAAAAGCGAGGGGCTGATGGCCAGTCAGAAGGAATCGTCCGGGGATCTTTCCTCGGCTTCCTACCACCCGGCCGACCAGGGCTCCGACACCATGGAAAAAGAAAAGAGCGTGTTCCTGGCCTCCAGCAAGGGCAACGAGCTGTACGAGATCGACCAGGCCCTGATGAGGGCCAAGGACGGCAAGTTCGGGATCTGCGATAGCTGCGGCAAAGAGGTTGATCCGGCCAGGCTGGAGGCCATGCCCTACGCCCGGTACTGCATCAAATGCAGCCGTCAGGCCGAACAGATCGTCAAGAACGGCAACAAGGAACAGTAAGGGGCTTTTGTGACTGAAATACGACTGCGCAACCGCATTGTCATAATCGCGGTGACATTGGGTGTGTTTGTGCTGGACCGCTGGACCAAGCTTTTGGTGGAATCCCGTCTGGCCCTGGGGGAAAGCCATGAAGTATTGGGCAAGGTTCTGCAATTCACCCACATTACCAACAGCAACGGAGTGATGGGCATTTCCTTTGGCCCATTCAGCCGCTACCTGATGCTGCCCCTGTCGCTTCTGGCCATCACTGCCATACTATATTTTTACCTTCGCAGCCAGAGCCGGAGCCTATTGGCGGCACTAGCCACCGGTTCCATCCTGGGCGGGGCGGCCGGCAACATGCTGGACAGGTTCCGCACCGGGGCGGTGACCGACTTCATAGACTGCGACATGCCGGACATCATCATTCACCCGTTCCAGGCGGGGATCCTCAAATTCCCGGGCTTTTACCTGGACCGCTGGTACACCTTCAACATAGCCGACAGCGCGGTGATGGTGGGAGTGGCCCTGATGATCGTCATTACCATAAAAGAAGAATACCGGGCTGGTGCCGGCCCAGCCGCAGATAAATGATGTAATATTTTGACTGATTTTTAATCTCACTAAGCCACAGAGAACACTAAGAGGTTATCCATACATATTATTTTTTTAGTCTGAAGACAGTTGACGGGAGAATCTTTTTACATTATTAATGATTTACTAAAAATCTTTGTGTGCTTTGTGGCTCTGTATGAATAAAAGGCCCACCAGGCTTAAGAATTTTAAAGCAACAGATAAAACGTTTTTTCTACGATGATAAAACTCCGGCGACATAGGCGGCGGCCCTTGGGGTACTGGCCGCTGTTTTTGTTTTTGGCAGCCTTCAGTCTGACGGCCGTTCCGGAGCCGCTGTGTGGCCAGATATCAGCGCCGCCGGCGGAAACAGGGGCCGCCGATTCGCTGCCGGGGGTATCAGATGTTTCTGCCTGGCCTGATTCTTCAAAATCCAAGAAAGACAGCAACATCAAAACTGTTTCCAACGAATGGGACCTGGCCAATGACGACACCACCAAAACCGCCATTCGTTATCTGGCAGACAAGATAGACTACCGGCTGGACCTGAGCCTGATCAACCTGACCGGAAAGGCCGAGGTGCGATACAAGGAGATAAAAGTTACCGGGGACAGCATCAGCCTGGACACCAAGAACCAGATGCTGACCGTGGACAAAAGTCCGGTGCTGTACGACGGCAAGGAGCCCATCAGGGGCGACCGGATGGTCTATGATTTCAAGACCCGGCTGGGCTGGATATACAACGGCAACACCGATTTCAACAAGGGCCGCTACTGGGGGCGCCGGGTCCGTCAGGTGGACGACCGGGTGCTTAACATCGACTACGGCCGCTACACCACCTGTGACTGCGATACACCGCACTTTTACTTCTGGTCGCGGCAGATGAAGATCTATCTTAATGACAAGATCGTGGCCCAGCCGGTGCTCTTATGCTTCAAAGGGATCCCGGTGCTGGCCATCCCCTTCTGGTTCTTTCCCATGCGCAAGGAAAGGCATTCCGGCTTTTTGATGCCCCGGTTCGGCAGCAACAACTACGAGGGGGCATTCGTCAAGAACCTGGCCTATTATCAGGTGTTCAACGACCGATCTGACGCCACAGCTTCGGCTGACTTCCTGGAAAACATCGGTTGGCGGGGAAATTTTGAGGCCCGCTACATGATGCCGCCCAGGTTTACTTCCACTTTGAATTTTTCCTACCAGAATGACCGGAACACAGGCTACCAGCGCTGGAGCCTGAACGGATTATACAGCCAGGTGCTGGGCAAGAGGACCTATCTCAACGGCAACGCCAATTTCGTCAGCGACCGCAACTATTACACCGATTTTTCTGAAAACCGCGCCGTCCGGATGGACCGCAACCTGCATTCCTACCTGGCAGTCAACACCCCCTTGTCCAACATCGCCAGCCTGACCGGGGCGGTGGACCACGACAACAACCTGGAAACTGAGACCAAAAGCAGCCGATTGCCGGAAGTCACCGTCAGCCTTTACCGCAAGGATATCATCAAGGGCTTGCTGGGATTCTCAGGAACCTCCCACTTTCTGGCTACGGACAAGAGGGATACGCTGATGACCGAAAAACACCAAGGCTGGGAGAATAACATCAATTTGGATGCCACCTTCAATGTTTTACGCTGGATAAACCTGAACCCCAACGCAAAAGTATCCGGCACCTGGTATGATCGTGACACCAGCCAGAACCGCAACTCCCTGCGCTGGCTTTACGGCGGCGGAATAGGCGCCAGTACCACCATTTACGGCCTGCTGGAATTCGGGAACCGCAAGCTCAAGGCTCTGCGTCATGTGGTAAAACCCCAGGCCTCATTTTCCTACACCCCCAAGATAGACCAGGGCAGGTTCTATGGCTTTTTGGGCAGTGGACAGAGTGAAAGCAGAAACATGGGTTATAGACTGGAACAGCAGTTCCAAGCCAAGATTAAAAAAGACACCACGGAACGGAAGATAGACCTGCTGATCATATACTCGAACACCAGTTATAATTTCCTGGCTACAGGTGAAAAGTGGAGCGAACTTTCCAGCGATGTTCAATTATTGCCCAATCTAAGCCCATTGAATTGCCGGTTTTCCTGGGTTTACAACTTTTATCAGAAGAGGAACCAATCCGCCAGGTTGGACATGAGTTACGGTATTTCCGGCAAATGGCTGGGCTGGCTGGAGCCCAAGGACTCGGCCCTGGTTTTAGCAGATTCAACGGATTCCATCGCCGCCGGAATGCAAACCGATACTTTGACCAAAGCTGCCGTCTTACCGGCTGATACCCTGTCTGCTGACAGTCTGACAATACAAGGCAGCGACAGTTTGGGGGCTAAGCCGGATACCACCGCCATCCCAGTCCCGAAACCAGCCAAGGGACTGCCCTGGTCAATCAATTTTGGTTTCGGCCAGAACTGGCTTAAAAACATGGGGGTTACCGGTTCTGACTTGAACGGTTCGGTCAATTTCAACCTGACCAGGAACTGGAACGTCAGTTACCACCGTTACTATAACATAAAAACCGGGGAGATGATCACCCAGGACTATTCATTGTTCCGGGATCTGCATTGCTGGGAGGCCAGGTTTTCCAGCAGCAAGAGCCGGGATAACTGGTCCTACGCCTTCATCATCAGGTTGAAGGCCATACCCGAGGTCAAGGTGGAGACCAAGTCGGGCCGAGTGGTGGGGTACCAATAAACACAGCAGATTTCGCTTGACAAACGTTACATTTTTATGTTATCTTTATACTGGGACTGAAGCCTATTCAGGTTTTGGCAATCTTTTCTATTTAACAGATATTTATGGCCATCAAGGACAAGACATATTTAACCCTGATAATAGTACCGCATCAAAGCGGCCGGACCGTCACTTTAAGGCTGCCCACCTGGGCCGCCAAGACACTGGCTGTTTTAGCCGTTTTCATCCTATTGGGCCTGGCGCTAGTGACCACCGGCTATGTCAACAAAGTAGTAGACGTCTCTATGCTGCAGACCCTGAAACTGGAGAACCGGATACTGCGTGATAAGGTTTCTGAATTCGGAAAAACCCTGGCCGGACTGCAGGGCCAGATCAATGATTTCGTCAGCTTCGATTCCAAGGTTCGGATGATGACAGGTCTGTCTCCCATTGACCCGGATGTCCGGAGGGTGGGTGTGGGCGGTTTGGCTCCGGCTCCATTGCCCGAGGGGATCACCCCCGGCACCGCCGCCAGCCTGCAGACAGTACAGCAGGACCTGGAGAAGCTGGACCGGGAAGCCCGCCTGCAGCTGGAAAGTTTTGAGGCCATTGTTTCCGCCTTAAGCGAAAAACAGGAGATGTGGAACCACCTTCCCTCGATCCAGCCTACTCCGGGATGGATCATCAGCACCTTCGGCGTGCGGCGCGATCCGCTGGTGGGCGAGCTGCGGATGCACGAGGGGATAGACATCTCCGGTCCAGACGGAACCATCATTGCGGCCCCGGCCGCCGGGTCGGTCAAGTTCGTGGGCTACCGCAACAACTACGGCCTTTGTCTGGAACTGGACCACGGATACGGGATATCCACCAGGTATGCCCACTGCTCACTCATCAAAGTATCGGTGGGGCAGAATGTGAGCCGGGGCCAGGTAGTGGCTCTGGTGGGCCAGACCGGCCGGGTGACCGGGCCCCATCTGCATTACGAAGTGATGGTCAACGGACAGCCCAAAGATCCCGGCAGCTATATCCTGGCCGCCCGGATGTTTTGATACTGTTTGTCCCAGGTATTTTTTCCCAGTTCATTTTATGGTATAATGGACTGGGTTTTTTTATGGCCGGGACACCTTACCACTGAAACACGGAATAAAAGAAATAATTATCAGGTTATCAGATGCGAGCATTAAAAACATTCATTCTTCTAACTTTCACCATATTCTTACCGGCATGGGCGCAGAGAGATTCTGGAACTGTTTCAATTTTGGCGGTGGGTGATGTGATGACCGGCGGGAGCATGGCGCCCTGGGCCAACGATAGCGGGCCGGATTATCCCTTCGCCAACACCGGTTCCCTGATCCGCCAGGCAGACATCGCCGTCTGCAACCTGGAGGCGCCCTACGGCACCAAGGGAAAAGCTTTTAACAAGAAGTTCACCTTCCTGGTCCCGCCCCGGCTGGCCGCCGGCATAAAGGAAGCCGGTTTTGACGTGGTGGCCCTGGCCAACAACCATATGATGGACTATGGCCCGGAGCCGCTTAAAGCCACCATGGTCTTGTTGGATTCATTAGGCATAGCTCATAGCGGCGCGGGGATGACACTGGCCGAGGCTCGGAAACCCGCCATTGTGGAAAGAAACGGGATCAAAGTGGCTTTTCTTTCCTATTCCCGGGTGCACCCCACCCAGTTTTGGGCTACAGCCAAGAGGGCCGGGACCGCTCCGGCTTATGAGAACCAGATAAAAGAGGACATCCAAAGTTCCCAGGAACTGGCGGACATCGTTGTCGTTTCCTTTCACTGGGGGGCGGAGTTGATGGACACAGCCAAGCTTTACCAAAGGACCCTGGCGCATTTTTGCATCGATAACGGGGCGGACCTGGTGCTGGGGCACCATCCCCATATCCTGCAGGGGCTGGAGCTATACAAGGGAAAGCTGATCGCCTACAGCTTGGGGAATTTCGCCTTTGGTTCCCGCAGCCGGAAATGCACCGAGAGCGTGATCTTGAAAACAAACTTTTATCCCACCGGCCTGAAACGGATTGAGCTAATACCCTTGTGCGTGGACAACAATAAAGTGTTCTTTAAACCCACGCCGTTGAAGGGGCCGGAAGGATTGGCCGTGCTGTCAAACCTGTCCCGGCTTTCCAGGGATCTGGGGTTTGAGTTTGTGCCCAGTGACAGCACTGCAGTGGTGGAGTTCTAAGATCTTTTATCCTTGATTTTGGGGCTGTTTGATGCTAAAATGAAAATCCAATATCTGAAAAAACCAAAAAACCAAAATAATCATATAAACCACACGAGGTCAAACCAAATGAAGTATCTCAAGACCAGTCCGGCCAAATGCAAAGGGGTGCGGGCCTGCGAGAAGATATGCTCCAAGACCTTCTTCAAGACCGAGGATCCCGCCAAGTCGGCCATCCAGGTCAAGGAAGCGGACGGAAAGTTCGAGATCAATGTCTGCAACCAGTGCGGGGAGTGCATGCCGGTCTGCCCGGTGGTGGCCCTCAAGCGCAACAAGCAAGGGGTGGTGATGCTGGATAAAAAGCTTTGCGTGGGCTGCCTGATGTGTGTGGGCTACTGCCCCACCCTTTCTATGCGCACCCATCCCGAGCTGAGGGAGCCCTTCAAGTGCGTGGCCTGCGGGGCCTGTGTCAAGGCCTGCCCCGAGAAGGCGCTGGAGATAGCGGAGAAATAATCTTATAAACGTAAGGGCACGATGCATCGTGCCCCAACCGATAGTAAGGGCGGGTTTTAAACCCGCCCCAATCAGGAGAAAAAATGGAAGAGAACAAGGTCTTTGAATATACCAGGTACACCCAGGACATCGAGGCGATGAAGGCGGCCCATAAAGTGCTGGCCGAATATACTTTTACCCCCAGCCTGCCCCAAAGGGGCTACAACAACCGCTCCCTGCATGTCGATCTGAGCACTTTCAAGATCACCGAAAAGAAGATCGATGAAAAGATGAAAGAGGTGTTCACCGGCGGGAGGGGTTTTGGCCTGAAATACCTGTGGGACGCCATCAAGCCCGACACCAAGTGGAACGACCCGGAGAACGACATCATCATCTCCCCCGGTCCCATCTGCGGCATCACCCAGTACCCGGGGGCCGGCAAGTCGCTGGTGGTCACCCTGTCGCCTATCACCAACATCCCCATCGATTCCAATGTGGGCGGATATTTCGGCCCGCTGATGAAGTTCTCAGGCTTCGACGCACTGGAGATCCAGGGCAAGGCCAAAGAGGACGTGATCGTGGTGCTGGATGGGGTCAAGGGCAAAGTGACCATCGAGACCGCGCCCAAAGAGTCGCTGGATTCCCACATCGCGGCCGAGCAGTTCACCCACCAGTACGCCGCAGATGAGGCCGACCTGCGCAACGTCTCGGTGGTAAGCTCCGGGGCCGCCGCCGCCCACAGCCTGATCGGCTGCCTCAACTTCAGCTATTACGACGTGCGGCGCAAGGTGACCCGGCTTAAGCAGGCCGGCCGGGGCGGCATCGGCACGGTGTTTAGGGACAAGAAGATAAAGGCCCTGATCGTCCACGGGCCACAGGTGAAGGGCGACATGAACCATCCGGCCGACCTGGGACGGATCCAGCGGGCCGGGGTCCGCCTGCACAGGGAGATGCACGACTTCGACGACAAGATGTGCGGGATGCGCAAGGTGGGCACCACCAATATCGTCGGCGTGATGAACTCCTACGACCTGCTGCCGGTGATGAACTTCCAGTACGGCAGCCATGTGGACGCCCCCAAGATAGACAAGACCACCTGGATCAAGCAGTTCACCCAGGGCATCCCGGACGGCTGCTGGTACGGCTGTTCCATGGCCTGCGCCCACGGGGTGGACGAGTTCGCCCTGCGCACCGGACCCTATAAGGGTCATAAAGTGGTGGTGGACGGGCCGGAATACGAGACCGCGGCCGGCTGCGGCTCCAACTGCGGGATCTTCGATCCGTTATGGGTGATAGAATGCAACTTCTACTGCGACACCTACGGCATAGACACCATCAGCTTCGGCACCATCACCGGCTTCGTGATGGAGTGCTGGCAGAGGGGCATCCTTACGCCTGAGCGCACCGGGGGGCTGGACCTAAGCTGGGGCAACGGGGAATCGCAATTGGAACTGATGCACCAGATGGCCCGGGGCGAGGGTTTCGGCCTGATCGCCGGGCAGGGGGTGCAGCGGATGAAGCGGATATTCGCCGATAAGGGCTGGGGAGACTTCGCCTTTCTTACGGACATCGGGCTGGAGGGCAAGGGGCTGGAGCAGTCGGAATACATGTCAAAAGAGTCGCTGGCCCAGCAGGGCGGCTACTATCTCACCAACAAGGGCCCCCAACACGACGAGGCCTGGGTGATCTTCATGGACATGGTCAACAACCAGATCCCCAGCTTTGAGGACAAGGCAGAGGCCCTGTACTATTTCCCGATGTTCCGCACCTGGTTCGGGCTGAACGGCCTGTGCAAGCTGCCCTGGAACGACATCGAGCCCGGGGACAACCGCACCAAGAACGCCCCCATGGACGCGGCCAAGGTGCCGGAACACGTCCAGAACTACGTTGACCTTTTCTCCGGGGTCACCGGCCGCGAGATCACCAAGGAGGAGATCATCAAGATGTCGGAGCGGGTCTACCAGTTCCAGCGGGTTTTCGACCTGAGAATGGGCAAGGGGGTCAGAAAATACGACCAGCCGCCCTACCGGGCCATGGGGCCGGTCACCAAAGAGGAATACGATTCCCGCCAGGAGCGCTATGACAAGCAGCTGAAGGACTGGATGCAGATAGACCCGGCCGGAAAATCCACCGAGGAGAAGATGGCCCTGCACCGCAAGTACCGGGAGGACCGCTACCAGAAACTGGTGGAGGCGGTCTACAAGCGCCGGGGCTGGACCGCCGACGGGGTCCCCACCCTGGAGACCCTGAAGCGTAACGGGATAGATTTTCCCGATGTGGTGGAAGTGGTGGCCAAGCACCAGTAGGCAAAATTCAAATTGCAAAATGTAAATTTAAAAATCAAAGGGCAACGAGCAATATTTTGCAATATGACATTTGCATTTAAAAATTTGCAATCATGCGGTTAGTCATCCAACGGGTCTCATCCGCCAGCGTGTCGGTCGATGGCGCAGTGATCGGGAAGATCGGCAAGGGCCTCTGTATCCTCTGCGGGTTCACCCACGGGGACACCGAGTCGACCGCGGAGCAGATGGCCGCCAAGTGCCTAAATCTGAGGATCTTCGAGGACGGCGAGGGCAAGATGAACCTGTCGCTGGCAGACATCAAGGGTGCGGTGCTGGTTGTCTCCCAGTTCACCCTGTACGCCGACTGCAAAAAGGGGAGGAGGCCGTCCTTCACCAACTCGGCTGACCCAGATAAAGCTGAAAAGCTTTATGAAAAATTCGTGGAAATACTCAAAAACTCAGGTACCGAGGTTCAGACCGGAAGCTTTGGGGCCAAGATGATGGTCGAGATCCAGAACGACGGGCCGGTGACCATTATGCTGGACTCAGACGATCTGGGCCTGTAAGGTTCTATTTACAGTTGACTTACGGGTCATAAATAGGGTATAATTACAGGTCATTTAACCCTGCCCTGCCTGCCCCTCTTCGCAGGTTGCGGCGTATCAAAAACAACCCATTTTAGGAGACGGAAAGACCATGCCTTTGCAAAAGGAAAAGAAGCAGGAAGTGATCACAGTCCACAAGAAGCACGAGAGCGACACCGGGAGCCCCGAGGTCCAGATCGCCCTGCTGACCGAGCGGATCAACCAGCTGACCGGGCACCTCAAGGCCAACAAGAAGGATCATGCCTCGCGGCGCGGGCTGCTGATGATGGTGGGCCGCCGGCGGAGACTTTTGGATTATCTTCTCAAACGTCATGCTGCACGCTACCGGGCCATCGTGGAAAAATTAGACTTAAGGAAGTAAAATCCGCTTGCGCTTAATGATTGTCTTCTTCAAGCGCCATAGCTTCAGCGGAGGCACTTTGAGGGGCGATTTTACGGTTAAAATCGCCCCTTGTCATTAACCTAACCGGAACAATTCCTCCCGGACAAAAAAGCCGGGAGAAGCCCAGACTCAAGGAGCCTGGGACAAAAAAGGAGGTTTTATGGTTCATACCAAGGAAATGGAGATCGGCGGCCGCAAACTCATCATCGAGACCGGCAGGATCGCCAAACAGGCCCACGGCTCGGTGACGGTGCGCTGCGGAGGGACCGTGGTGCTGGCGACAGCAGTAGGCTCCGATTCGCCCCGGGAGGGAATCGATTTCTTTCCCCTGTCGGTGGAATACCGGGAGCAGGCCTATGCCGCCGGAAGGATCCCCGGAGGATTCTTCAAGCGCGAGGGCAAGCCCCGGGACAAGGAGATTCTTTCGGCCCGGCTGATAGACCGGCCCATCAGGCCGTTGTTCCCAGAAGGCTACCGGAACGAAGTGCAGATAGTCTGCCTGATCCTTTCGGCCGACCGGGAGAACGATGCCGACATCCTGGGTCTGACCGGTGCCTCGGCCGCCCTGTCGCTGTCCGACATTCCCTTTAACGGGCCGATAGCCGCGGTGCGGGTGGGCAAGGTGGGGAACGATTTCATCATCAATCCCACCTTTCAGCAACTGGAGCAGAGCCGGCTGGACATAGTGATCGCCGGCAGCAAGGATTCCATCACCATG
Source organism: candidate division TA06 bacterium (assembly GCA_016235665.1). Classification (NCBI taxonomy): domain Bacteria; species candidate division TA06 bacterium. Next base: position 230,824 of record JACRJI010000012.1, read on the forward strand.
GTGGAGGCCGGGGCCCGCGAGGTCTCGGAGATAGAGATCATCGAGGCCATCGAATTCGGGCATAATTACATCAAGCAAATCATCGCCCTGCAGGACGAACTGGTGGCCCTGTGCGGCAAACCCAAACGCAAGGTGGAGATCGTCCCGGTCAACCAGGCACTGCTGGAAAAGGTCAAAGGTTTGACCATTGACAAGATCCAGGCGGCCAATGTCCTGCCCCACAAGGAAGAGCGGCAGGATGCCATCAAGAAGATCTGCCAGGATGCCGCCGAGGCTCTGAAGGAAGAATTCACCGAGACCGGCAAGCAGATCAACGCCATGGTGGAGGAGATCCAAAGCCACGACCTGCGGGAGCGGATATTAAGCAAGGGCCAGCGGGCCGACGGCCGGAGCCTGACCCAGATCCGGCCCATCACCGGGGAGATTGGGTTTCTGCCCCGGACCCACGGTTCGGCAATCTTCACCCGGGGCGAGACCCAGAGCCTGGCGGTGACCACTCTGGGCACGGCCTCCGACGAACAGCGGATCGAGGACCTGGAGGGTGAGTACTCCAAGAGCTACATGTTGCACTACAACTTTCCGCCATTCTCGGTGGGCGAGGTCAAGCCCATCCGGGGACCGGGACGGCGGGAGATCGGGCACGGCGCCCTGGCCGAGCGGGCGGTGGCCCCGGTGATACCATCCGAAGATATTTTTCCCTATACGGTCCGGGTGGTCTCCGACATCCTGGAATCGAACGGCTCATCCTCCATGGCCTCGGTCTGCGGAGCCTCGCTTTCGCTGATGGACGCCGGGGTGCCCATCAAGGCGCCGGTGGCGGGCATCGCCATGGGTCTGGTGATGGAGCAGGGCCGGGTGGCCATCCTTTCCGACATCATGGGGCTGGAGGATCACCTGGGCGACATGGACTTTAAGGTGGCCGGCACCAGGGACGGCATTACCGCCCTGCAGCTGGACATCAAGGTGCAGGGATTGAACAAGGATATCCTGGAAAAGGCCCTGGCCCAGGCCCACCAGGGGCGGATGCACATCCTGGGCGAGATGGAGAAGATCATCTCCGCACCCAATGCCGAGATCTCGGTCTATGCACCCAGGATATTGGCGTTGAACATTCCAGTAGAGAAGATCGGGATGATCATCGGACCCGGCGGTAAGATGATCCGGGCTTTGCAGGAGGAATTTTCGGTCAAAATTGACATCAGCGACGAAGGCAAGGTCACCATCGCTTCAGTCGATGTGGGCGGAGCCCAGGCCTGCTTTGAGAAGATCAAAGCCATGACGGTGGAAGCCGAGATGGGCCGGATCTACCAGGGCCGGGTGGTGAAGATCATGAACTTTGGGGCCTTTGTGGAATTCATGCCGGGCACCGAGGGGCTGGTCCATATCTCCGAGCTGGACAAGACCCGGGTCAACAAGGTGGAGGACATTGTCAAGGAGGGAGACTCCATTACGGTCAAGCTGATCAAAGTTGATCCCGATACCGGGAAGTACAGCCTTTCCCGCAAGCAGGCATTGGCTTAGTTTTCAGCCTAATACAAGTTTCAGGCCACGGAAAAAGCGCTCCGCATTTAGCGGAGCGCTTTTTCTCTTGCTTTTTCAAGCCGTTGGTGATATAAATACAGTTTAGTTGGTTGGGGGATTGAACAGATAAAATTTAAGGTGAAAAATGAAAAAAATATTATATGCCACGCTGGGCCTTATTATCACCTCTTCAATCTGCACCGGAGCTTTTGAAATCGAACGAAAGGTTTCCGGCCGTCTGTGGCAGTCGTATATCCGAAGCGCTGCCGGGGAACAGCTTGTTTGCTGGATAAAATTCAAGGATAAAGGCGGAGAGAAAAGATTCCCGGTTCTCTCTTCCGCCGCCGAAAAAAGAAGGGCCAAGGCAGGAAGATCTTTAAGCTACGGCGATCTGCCGGTAAATGCCGATTACCTCAGAATGGTTAAGGAAAGCGGAGGAAAGATCAGGGTTGTCAGTTCCTGGCTGAATTCGGTGAGCGGGCAGTTCACCAAACAGCAATTGGATAAGGTTGCAGCATTGGATTGCGTAGAAAGGATTGACCTGGTTTCGGTTTTCACTGCTCCGTCGCCGGAAGTCACAGAAGCCGAGACAAAACCCAAAGCAGTTTCAGCCCTGGATTACGGCTATGCCGGCACCCAAATAAAACTGCTTCGCATCAACGAGCTTCACGATCTGGGTTACACCGGAGCAGGTATCCGTATTTTGATCATCGATACCGGTTTTGACAGGTTGCATCAGGCCCTTTTGAGTGTCAGCGTATTAGCCGAGCGGGATTTTCAAAGAATTGTGCATCCCCGGGATCAATATGGAGATGAAGATACTTTAGTTTGGCGGCCAGACAGCATTACCTCATTTGAGTATATTCAGGATACCACCAGACAACAGACCCAGCATGGTACAGCCATGCTTTCCATTGTCGGGGCAAACATGCCTGGTACCCTGATCGGCAGCGCCTACAATGCCGATTTTGTGCTGGCCAAAACCGAAAAGTTATTCTCCTATAATGGGACTTATACGGATATTTACCAGGAAGAGGATTGGTGGGTGGCGGCTTTGCAGTGGGGCGATAGTATGGGTGTGGATATTGCTACCAGTTCCTTGGCCTATCGGCAGTGGGGGGATACCACGTTCAGGGCTTCCTATACTTACAGCCAGATGAACGGCGAGGTGGCATTTTGCAGCCAAGCCGCTGACAGTGCTGTTTCCCGCGGAATAGTTGTACTGAATGCCAATGGTAACGTCAGTAGCAACACCAGGCCCGACACCTGCATCGTGGCCCCGGCCGATGCTAAAAACGTTATTTCGGTGGGAGGGGTTTGGCCCACTACACAATTGTGGGCTAGTCCTGCGGCCGGCGGTGGAACTGCCACCGGTCCCACGGCGGACAGCATCAAGATAAAACGTTTTGGCGGAAGCGATTCAGCATGGATCAGAAGGATCAAGCCGGACATAGCCTCCGCCTGGCTAAACGCATTTGCCAACAATATGGACACTGTCAGTTACAGCCAGATACTCAATGGAACCGGGACGTCTGGGGCTACTGCTCTGACCGCTGGTCTGTGCGCCCTGCTGCTGGAGGCTCATCCAACCTGGGGTCCCAAGCAGGTGATGGATGCCATAAAATACAGCGGTAGCAACCGCTATACCGTGGAAACTTACCTGGCGCACCCCGAAAGCATCGGTACCGGTCAAAGCAATTTTGCCGCCATGACCTCAGGACACCGTTATTATATCGACAGCACCGGCACCGTACTAGATATGTTGGATGCTTACCGCATAGGCTGGGGCATACCCGACGGGGTGGCGGCTTTGAACTACACCGGGGTGGAGCAACTTCCTCCGGACAATAATATATATATGGGGTTCCAATTGTATCCCAACGCTCCCAATCCTGTCAACAATGAAACAATTATTTCCTACCGATTGCCTAAAGCATCCAGGGTTTCATTGGGCATATACAATATCCTGGGGCAACCGGTCCGGAGGATAGATCTGGGCATACGGCCGCAAGGGAGCCATAGTATAAAATGGGATGGCTGTGATGCTAACAGATCAAAAGTGTCATCCGGAGTGTATCTCTACCGCCTGGTAGCGGGTGAGTTCAAAGCAACCGGTAAGATGCTGATCGTCAGATAATATGGTTTTGAATGGTGAACAAAAAAGCCCCGCTGTAAGCGGGGCTTTTTTTGCTGTCCCAAGGTAAATGTTATTTGATCAGGTTCATGGTCCGGGATGCCGAGGTTCCATTGACGGTCAACCGGTAGAAGTAAACGCCGGTGGCGGCCTGCCGTCCGGATTCATCCCGCCCGTTCCAGGAAACGGTGTAGCGGCCTGCCATCTGGGGACGGTTCACTATTGTCTTCACCAGCTGTCCGGCCACGTTGTATATCGCCAGTTTCACCGGTCCGTCAGCCGACAGCTGATAGCTGATGGAGGTATTGTCTCTTAGCGGGTTGGGCCTGTTCTGCGCCAGCAAGGTTACGGAAGGTAAAGCGAAGGAGCTTCCCAGCACGTCCTTGGCATAATCGGTTTGGCCCGCGACGATCTTGAATTCCCTGACCGTTTCACCGGGTTCAGGAGTAAAGCTATAAGTGTTGTTGTCTTTGATGTTCACCGAAACCTGGCGGCTAAGGTCGGCCAGGTAACACTCCGTTCCGGCCGGGAATTCCACCGGCAGGGTGATGGTCAATTTGGTCTGGCCGTTGCATTCAACTGCAAAGTCCCAGGTCTGGCCGTCGCCCAGTTCCGGGCGGATATCGGTGCAGAACTGATCTTCTACCAGCCGGAAGTAACCGGAGGTCCCGGTCAACCCGGAGGGCGGTTCGGGGTAATCGTACTGATCTCGTTGAAGCGAAGCATCGGAGCTGAGCCCAAAGTGATTGTTGTCCGAACCGTTTCCATTTTCCACAGTCACCAGGGCCTGCCAGCCGTTAGGTTGCTTGTTGACCGGGGCCTTACCTGATTTATTTACTCCGTTGGGATAGATCACCAGATCGGTTCCAAAGCCATTGTCATTGCGGAAACTAAAGCCCCTGCCGGGTGTAAAATCAAGGTTGTTGGCGAACACCTCCGAAGGATACAGCCACTTGGTCCCGTCGTAGTAATAAGGCCCTGCCACCATGCCTGGTATCGTCACATTCATCCAGTCGATATTGAACATGAAGGGGCTGCCGATGTCGGCCCAGCCAGGTTCCAGGATCAGGCTGCAGGGTTTGGACTGGTTAAAATTGCCGTAACTGCTGTCCGGTCCTTCAAAATTTATATTGGCTGTGCCGCCCAGCCTGTGCCGAAGCCAGTAAGCCTGTCCCAGCTTGTAGATGTTCCCGCTGCCAAAATTTGTTATTTCGCCGTAGTTTCCGCTACCCCAGATGAACAGGCGCCATTTGGTCTGGTCATAGTAGCCCAGTTCGTTTTCCAGCTGGCCGTAGATATTGGTCCCCCTGGCGTCGGCGGGGATGGATATCATGTGCCACTGGTCGTTGGGCACGGCTGTGCCGATCGGGGTGGTGCCTGTCTGGAAATGGACAGAGTGGATGTAATAGTCACCCATGGCCGGGTAATAGCTGTAATTTCCGGCGGAGTCGCTGGCCACGATCTGGTACTGCAGGCCGCGGGGGAGTACAGATGTGCCAGGGATGGGACATTCGTAGTTGGCGTTACCGCTATTATAACTCATCACGCTGTTGCCGGTGTAACCGCTATAGCCTGCCGGGCCCCAGTACAGGGTCACCTGGCCCATTGCGGCGTTGTCGGTGATATTGACGGTGAAAGTGAGTCCCGATCCGGCGTACAGCGCTCCGTAGTTGGTATTGGGCACTGAGATGCTGGGCGGGGTGGTGTCATCAACCTTGGTGGTAAAATACCAGGGATTGACGTGCCCATTCAGCGCAAAGTTGTTGCCGGCCAGGTCCTGGGCAGTATTGATGGTTGCGGTTATGGTGCTGTTAGAGGGGAAAGCAGCATGACTAATGATCACCGTGTCACCGCTGGCGCTCCAGTTGTAAAACCAGCTACCGGGATCAGGGTTGCAGCTAAAGGAGAAAGTGCCGGGGTTAATAGTCTCCGAAAACCCTAGAATGATATCGGCATTGGGGTCTATGTCTGTGTTGCCGTTGAAAGGGTAAGTTTGCACCAGTGAAGGCGCGGCCATGTCCAGGGTGAAGCTGGGATAGCTGTGATACCCGGACACGTTGCCGGCGGAGTCTATGGCCTCGACCCTCCAGAAGAAACGGGCATTGGTATAGCCATAGGCGCTTAGGTCTATAGTTGTGCCAGCTGACGTCAGGGTGGAATCATTGATTATCAAGTTGCTGAATGAATAGTCGCTGAGGGTGTCTACCTGGAACCGGTACCACTTGGCATCGGTTACGACAGACCATGAGAAATTAACGCTGGGATTATTGGTGTGCCAGCCGTCAGATGGGGTGGCCGGGTAGGGGGTGGATGGCGGGGTCAGGTCCAGGGTCAGCCTCCGCACCGGGGACCAGGAGGAGCTATCGGGGACTGCCCAGTCATAAGTTTTCACCCGCCAGTAAAAATCGCCTGCCGGAGAAAGAGTGACGCCGCCCAGGGAAGTGTCCGTGCCGGAATAGGATGTATAGTCGGCGATATCAATCGTCATAAATGTGGGATCCGAGGAGACCTGAATCCTGTATCCATCGGCGGCGGGCACCTCTCCCCAATAAAAAACGGGACTTTGATTGTTGATCAGGGCGTTGTTAAGGGGCCTTATCAGCGGCGGAAAGTTGGGGGCCAGAGGATGATACTGCCAAACGCTGTCGCACTGGGCGTTCATGCCTTTATCGAATCCCCCGAAGAAGTAGATGACATTGTTCACCCCGTAAGCGCCCGCCCGGATGATGCTCAGGGGCAGGGAGTCGCCCGGGGCCCAGGTGTCAGTCTGGGGATCGTAGATGTCAACCCGGCGGGTGACATTGCCGGACAGGTCGATGGTCCCTCCCATCACGTAGATCTTGTTGTTCAGCACGGCTCCGGTGGCCATCCAGCGGCCCGGTCCTGGCATGGAGGTCTTACCGCTCCATGATCCGCCGGAAAATGAAGTGTCGTATTGGATCACCGAGTTTAGCAGTGCTCCGCTGTTGGTCCGGCCGCCTATGACGTAGATGTGGTTTTCGCCGTCCGAGCCCAAAGCCTTGACCACCACCGCCTCGGTGCGGCTCTGGGGCATGGGGGTGGCGGCTGAGACCGTGCCGCCGTTCAGGCGGAGAATCTCTACGGTTGAGTCTACCGCACCGCCAAAACGGGTTCCGCCCACCGCGTAAAGATCATGATCTATCACCACCAGTCCGTGGTTCATCCGGGGGGTCTGCATCACCAGCCCGGGCACCGGATACCAGCCGGACATCCAGATGGGGTAATAGACGCTGTCGCCGTAAGCGCTCAGATCCTGAAGATAACCGCCGCAGGGGTATATAGTATCGTTGGTCCCGTTGGAGATGGTCACGGCCGCCAGGCCGTAAACCGGATGCGGATATTGGGGAATCCCCCAGGCCCCGTCGTGCCAGTTCTGGTTTCCGATCTCATAATAATAAACCCCGTTGATGGCGCTGCCGCCGCTGTTTCCCCCTATCACGGCTATCATGGTGCCGCCGGCCAACTGCAGGCCGGTTACCGCCATGTCGTCAATCGGTCCTTGGGGGAGATGACTTTCCATTTGCCAGTATCCGGCCAGGGAGGTCCCGGCGAACAGGCTGAGCAATGCGATCGTTATAAATATTTTCTTCATCTTTGTCTCTCCTTATGGCCTGGCTGGGGGGATTGGAATGGTGTTGTCAACCGGGGGTTCCTCGGTAGTTGGTGTGGTGGATGATCCGCCGGCCAGGGCCGCGGCCGCACCGCCGGCGCCCAGCAGTCCGATGCCTCCCCAGAACCACCATTTTTTGTAGATCGGTTTTCCGCTGGAGGCCGGTTCGGGCATAGCCTGGGCCACCGGCTTTTTCCCGGCCTTCTGATCCTGTTTGTTATCGGATTTCTGGGCCTTCTGGTCAGTGGCCACCGAGTTAGCCAGGGTATAGGCTACGGTCTTCATGGTGCTGGTCAAAAGCTTGTCGATCTCGCCGGTGTAGTCCTCGGTGACGCTGCGTTCTATCCGGCCGGTCTTGACGTCTATCATCCGCAGGTTTACCGTATAGGTCTTCCCCACCTTGCCCAAAGAGCCGCCGATGATCTTCTGTACCCCGATCAGCTGGCCGATCTCCACTGCGCAGGCATCGGTGTTGCAGGCGCCGCTCTGCTGAAAGCCCTGTTCCTTTAACACGTCCTGCATCTTGCCCCGCTCCATCACGTCGAAAGCCCCGGTGCGGAACAGCTCGGTGCGCAGCCGGTCGGAAAGGGCCGAGACCTCGTTCTCGGGCACGCCCTTGGGTTCCATGTCCATCACCGCCACGCTGGCCCGGGTCTGGCTCTGGGCCAGCGCCAGGGAGGCCGTGAGCGGTGAAAGCAGGATATTAAGCGCCAAAAAAACGGATATCCACTTCATTTTTGAGTTCGCTCCATTATGTTTTTTGTTTTATAACATTAGAAATATATCCAATTATGATACTATGAAAGGGGATTAAAGTCAACAATATTTGAGATTAATTTTGACTTAAAATCCGCCTCCGTATCAAATAAAAATCCCGGCATGATATGCCGGGATTTTTATGTAATGAAAAACTATTTCTTGCGCTTGATGGGGGATTTTATTTCCCAGTCCACCACCAGGCTGGCCACGATGAAGATGGAAGAGTAGGTGCCGATGATCAGTCCGAACAGCATGGGCTTGGTGAAATCGGACAGCACCCGTCCCGAGAAAAGCTGCAAGGCGATCAGCACCAGGAAGACCGACACTGCGGTGACCAGGGTCCGGGACAGGGTCTCATTGATGGACCGGTTCACCAGTTCGCCGTAGGTCTCCTTGTGGGGCTTCTTGACGTTCTCCCGGATCCGGTCGGCCACCACGATGGAATCGTTGATGGAATATCCGAGGATGGTCAGCAGCACCGCCATCGACTGCATGTTGAATTCCATGCCGGTCAGGGAGATGAAACCGATGGTGCAGGCCACGTCATGGAACAGGGAGATGATGGCCGCCACCCCGAACCGGAAGTCGAACCGGAAGTTGACATAGATCAGGATGAACAACAGGCCCACCAGGACCGCCCAAAGCGCCTTCAGCTGGAGTTCCTTGCCAATCTTGGGCCCCACGGTCTCGTCGCTGTCGACGGTCACCGCATTCTGCGGCAGCTTTTGGGTCAAAGCCTCGGCCATCTGCTGGCCCATGGACTGGTCCTTTCCCGCTGCGTCATTCTGAAGGCCGGTCCGGATCAGGAAGGCGTTCTTTATCTTGTCGGTGTCCTTGATCTTCTGGATCTCGGTGATGCTGAACCCGGCATCGGATAAAGCGGTCCGGACCTGATCTGTATTGACGGGCGCTTGGAAATGCACCTGAAGCAGGGTTCCTCCTGTAAAATCAACCCCCAGCTTCAGGCCCCCGTGGGCCAGCACCGAAACTATGGCCACCACGGTGATGGCGATGGAAAATATATAGGCTTTATACCGGTTGGGTATAAAGGCGAACTTGGGAATGCTTTTGAAAATTGAAATCATGCTGCTGTCTCCTTAAATGTATAGTTTGGACGTGTTCCACCTGACGGTGATCCAGTCAAAGATCAATCTGGTGACCACTACGGCGGTGAACATAGACACCAACAGGCCGATGATCAGCGAAACGGCGAATCCTTTGACCGGACCGGTCCCGAACCACAGCAGGGCCACCGAAGAGAAGAAGACCGTGGCGTTGGAATCCAAAATGGTGGTGAAGGCCTTGTCGTATCCGGCCTCGATGGCCGCCCGGACCGTTTTACCGGCCAGGATCTCCTCGCGGATGCGCTCGAATATCAGCACGTAGGTGTCAACCGCCATGCCGATGGTCAACGCCACGCCGGCGATGCCGGGCAGGGTCAGGGTGAAGCGGAAGGCGGCCATCACCGCCAGCAGTAGCACTGCATTCAGGCCCAGGGCCATCACGGCTATCAGCCCGCTCAGGCTGTAATAGGCGATCAGGAACAGGATCACGGCCGCGCCGCCGATCAGGGTGGCCTTCATGCCGTTGGAGATGGAATCCAGTCCCAGGGTCGGGCCCACCGAACGTTCTTCGATGATCTCCACCGGGGCTGGCAGGGCGCCGGCCCGCAGGATGATGGCCAGGTCTTTGGCCTGGTCGGGATTGGAGGAGGTGCCCAAGGTGATCTGCCCCCGCCCGTTGGGGATCCGCTCCTGGATGACCGGGGCCGACTTGACCACGCCGTCCAGCACGATGGCCAGCCGCCGTTTGACGTTGGCCGCGGTGACCCGGGAGAAGAGGGTGGCCGCCTGGCGCACCAGCACAAAGTCCACATAAAGCCCGCCGGGATTGTCGGCCGTGCCCACGCCCATCCTGGCCTCGGCCAGGGAGGCCCCGGTGATCTCGGGCTGTTTCTTCATCATATATAGCGGATAGCCCCGGAAGTTCTCGCCGCTGCTCTTCTCTCCCCACAGGAACTGGTAGTCCGGGGGGATGGCCGCTATCACCAGGGGATCGGCCAGCAGTTTTTCCACCAGGGGCTTGTCCTGCTCCATCACCATCAGTTCGCTGCCGGTGGGGGCCAAAAGCGCGCTGAATGGCTTGTCCTCAAGTCCCAGCATGGCGCTGTCGGAGACGGTCTTCCGGGTCTTGTCGGACAGCAGGGCCTTGTCTATCCTATCCAGCACCTCCATGGTCACCTTGTCCTCCTGGACCAGCTTGAATTCCAGCAGGGCGGTGGTCCCGATCAGGCCCCGGGCCCGGTCCTTGTCCACCCCCGGCAGCTGGACCACTATCCGGTCGCTGCCCTGTTTCTGAATGGAGGGCTCGGCCACGCCGAACTGGTCAACCCGGTTGTTGATGATCTCCAGCGCCCGGTCGGTGGCGTCGGACATCTCCTTTTCGGTAACATCGGCCGGTTCCTTGCCCATGGCCTTGGCCAGGCCCTTGCGGTTGATCTCCATCACCAGGTGCATGCCGCCCTTAAGGTCCAGGCCCAGGTGGATGGCCTTGGTGTAAAGCCGGTTCAGCTCCTCGCGGGGCATTTCGGCCTTCTGGGTCTCGGTCAAACCCTGCAGCTTGAATGTGGGGATCAGCTGCCAGACGGCCGCCGCCAAAAGTACCACAGTAAGCAAGGCTTTCCAAAGATTGGCTTTTCTCATCGCCTTAAACTAAGCTCCTATCCTTAAGTGATAATGATTGTATTTTTGACAGTAAACCATTATTTTAGCCTAAATTACAAGGTCTTGTCAAGTATAATCGGACATTTCCATTTTACCATTGACATCCCAAATTTATCGTGATATTCTTAGGCCGGATCCGGGATATAAGGGTTGACCGGACCGCAACCTGCCGGGCAAAAATTGAAAATACTTACAAATGCCTACATATTCTTTTTCTTTTTTGTGCCGCCAACTAAGAAAAAGAACCAAAAAGCCACGCCTTTGGCGGGCCCCGCATTATTAATGCCATTGTGGCGGGGAAAAAGCTCGTCGCTTAAAACTCTCCGGGCCACGCTTACGCCCTGCCTACGTATAGCTTCGGCGGGCAAGCAGGGCTTCAGCGGGCCCGCGCTGCGCTTCTCGTTGCCGGCGGGCTTGTCTGAACTCGGGTTTTGGCTAAGCCCTCAAACATGCAGACAAGCTTTTTCCGCCATCAACTGCGATGCTCGCTGATCGTGATTCGATAAACTCATCACAAGTTTTTAACGCGACAACCGGGGTTGGTAAGTATTGTTCCCCGTGTGTCCTGAGCTGATTGGATAAGCATTTACTTACAATATCATAAAATCATTTAAAATTTGAGGAGGGATCAAATGCGCGCCCTGGTAAAAAACGAGCGGGCACCGGGCCTGACGATGATGGACGTACCCCTGCCGGAGATGGGACCCAACGATGTGCTTATCCGCATTCACAAATCCGCTATTTGCGGCACCGACATGCATATCTGGAACTGGGACCCATGGGCCCAGAAGACCATTCCCGTTCCGATGCATGTGGGGCACGAATACGTGGGGGTCATTGAAAAAGTAGGCAGCGCCGTCACCGGGTACAAGGGGGGCGAGCGGGTGACGGGCGAGGGCCATCTGGTTTGCGGCCATTGCCGCAATTGCCGGGCGGGCAAGCGCCATCTCTGCCCCAACACCACCGGCGTCGGCGTCAACCGGCCGGGATCGTTCGCTGAATATCTGGCCATCCCGGCGGAGAACGTCTTTCCGGTGCCGGACAGCATCCCCGACGAGGTGGTCTCGATCTTCGATCCTTACGGCAACGCGGCCCATACCGCGCTCTCCTTCGACATGGTGGGGGAGGACGTGCTGATCACCGGGGCCGGCCCCATCGGCATCATGGCCGTGGCCATCGCCCGGCATGTGGGGGCCTGCAATGTGGTGATCACAGACGTCAATGATTACCGCCTGGACCTGGCCAAGAAGCTGGGGGCCACCCGGGCCGTGAATGTGGCCAGGGAAGACCTGAAGACGGTGATGCGCGACCTGGGGATGACCGAGGGATTTGACGTGGGACTGGAGATGTCGGGCAACGGAGCCGCCTTCCGCAGCATGCTTGATGCCATGCTCAACGGAGGGCGCATAGCGATGCTGGGGATCATGGGCGAGAACGAGGCCATCGACTGGGGCAAGGTCATATTCAAAGGCCTGTTCCTGAAGGGCATCTACGGCCGGGAGATGTACGAGACCTGGTACAAGATGACCGCTATGATCCGCTCGGGGCTGGATATCAGCCCGGTCATCACCCACCGTTTTCCCATAGAGGAGTTCAAATCGGGGTTCGAGGTCATGGGCAGCGGCAGATCAGGCAAGGTTGTTTTGGACTGGGGGGTGAAATAAGCACCCGCCTGTTAGAGCCAAAGGACTAAGCCAAGGGCTTTGACGCGGACAAGAAGAGGATGAAATCATAACAGCTCTTCTTGATAAGATAGAAATGGTCGAAGTTGGAACATTCAAACGCCCCGGCTTTCCGGGGCGTTTGAATGTCTTATATTATTGCATTAAAGCCGATATTTTGGTATCATTAAGAATTATATCCTTTCAATTATCCCGGCATTAAAACAAAACAAATATAACCATTAATCTAATCATTCAGGAGACGCTGCATGGACAACGCCACCAGGATCCAGGACACCACCGCCAATCCCGCCCCCCTCGGACTGATGGGTTTCGGCATGACCACCATATTGCTAAACCTTCACAATGCCGGGTTCTTCGGCCTGGACAGCGCCATTCTGGCCATGGGCCTGTTCTACGGCGGCATCACCCAGCTGATAGTCGGCATCATGGAATGGAAGAAGGGCAACACTTTCGGCACGGTAGCCTTCACCTCTTACGGAGCCTTCTGGATCACCCTGGTGGGCCTGATGGTGATGCCCAAGCTGGGCTGGACCGAGGCCCCGTCAGCGGCCTCCATGGCCAGCTATCTCTCGGTCTGGGGTTTCTTCTCGTTCCTATTGTTCATCGGCACCCTCAGGCTGAACAAGGCCCTGCAGCTGGTGTTCGGGACCCTGGTGGTCCTGTTCTTCCTGCTGGCGGCGGGCAAGGCCACCGGGAATGCCGCCATCCTTACCTTTGCCGGGTACGAGGGCATCGTCTGCGGTCTGTTGGCCATGTACGCCGCCGCCGCCCAGGTCTTCAACGAGATGCACGGGAAAGTGGTGCTGCCGCTGGGCCCTGTCAAGGTTTCCTAACTGGTTCCTGCCTGGCTTCGACTGAACCGGTGGTTGAGTGCCCCGCCGGGCTTCGATATGGCCTCCAATCACTCAGCCATCGGCGGGGTGTATCGAAACCACCGGTGCTCAGCCAACGGCAGGAAGTATCTAGTGACATCAGTTGACTTTGAAATTCACAGATGCTATAATTTTTTACTGGTAACCAAGATGGTGATCGGCATCGGGGCAGATATCGTGGCGGTGGACCGGTTCAGAACGCTTAAGGACAAGGAGGAATTCCTGGCCCAGGTCTTTTTGCCCGAGGAACTGTCCCGCGCACCCAAGGCAAACCGGGACCGGTTCTACGCCTCGCTGTTCGCCGTCAAGGAGTCGGTCTTAAAGGCCCTGGGATGCGGCCTGAGCCGGGGGTCTTTCTGGCACGATATACGGATCTCCAAGGACATGCGGGCAGTCATCACCGGACCCCTGATGAGGTTTGTACCGGATGGTTCAAACCCGGACATCATGGTCAGCCATTCCAGCACCCGGGAATACGCCACGGCCTATGTAATAATTGAAACTAAAACCAATAAATGACTCTTACCACGGAAACACTGAATTTACGGAATAATTATGCAGGTGCATTTTAATGTATTGCATTTTTCCGGTTTTTCTTTTCTTTCCGTGGTTCTGTGGTAGGTTTCCTAAATAATCCAAAGGAATAAAAATATTAACTTGGGAGAAACGGCATGAGCAACATCGGTTCCTACGAGGATCGTTACAAGAGCTTCGACTGGAAACTTTCGGAACAGGAGCTGGAGTACGGAAAGAACGGGCAGTACAACATAGGTTATTACTGCAGCGACCGGATCTGCGAAAAGGGTTTTGGCTCAAAGCTGGCCCTGATCTGGGAGGGGTTCACCGGCGAGATCAAGAAATACACCTACGACGACATCCGGGCTTACAGCAACACCACCGCCAAATTCCTGCAGGACCAGGGGGTCAAGCCGGGCGACCGGGTCTGCCTGTTCATGGACAAGATCCCCGAGCTCTACATCTGCTTCCTGGGCATCTTAAAGATGGGGGCCATAGCCCAGCCGCTGTTCTCGGCCTTCGGCGAAGAGTCCCTGATCACCAGGCTGGACGACGCCAAGACCAAGGCGGTGCTGACCACTCGTAAACACGTGGGCAAGGTCCGCCGGATCCGCAAGGACCTGCCGGAGCTGGCCACCATCATCATCGTGGACGCCGACGACAAGCCGCTGAACGCCGGGGAGGCCGCCTTTGCCATGGAAAAACTTCCCCGGGTGGAAAAGTTCGACATCGTAAAAGTTGAGCCCGAGACCCCCTCGGTGCTGCACTACACCTCGGGCACCACCGGAAAGCCCAAGGGGGCCCAGCACGTCCACAATTCTTTGGTGGCCCAGTACATCACCGCCAAGTGGGTGCTGGATCTGAAACCGGAGGACATCTACTGGTGCACCGCCGATCCCGGCTGGGTCACCGGCACCTCCTACGGCATCATCGGGCCCTGGGCCAACGGGGTCACCCAGGTGGTGCTGGACGCCGGTTTCAGCGCCCAGAACTGGTACACCTTCATCGAGAAGATGAAGGTCACCATGTGGTACTCGGCCCCCACCGCCATCCGGATGCTGATGAAGGAGGGGGTGGAGGCGGTCAAGAAGCACAACCTCTCCACTCTCCGCCACCTGTGCAGCGTGGGCGAGCCGCTGAACGCCGAGGCCGTGATCTGGTCGGAGAAGGCCTTCGGCCAGCCGTTCTACGACACCTTCTGGCAGACCGAGACCGGGGCCATGATGATCTGCAACTATCCCGGGATGAAGGTCAAGCCCGGCTCCATGGGCAAGCCCTTCCCCGGCATCACCGCCACCGTGGTCAACCCCAAGACCTTCGAGCCGGTGAACCATCCCGGCACCGTGGGGCTGATAGCCTTCAAGCCCGGCTGGCCCTCCATGATGCGGGCCTACTGGAACAACAAGGAGACCTACGACGGCAAGTTCAAGAACGGCTGGTACCTTTCGGGCGACCGCTCCAGCATCGACGCCGACGGCTACTACTGGTTCGTGGGACGGGATGACGATGTCATCAACACCGCCGGCCACCTGGTGGGGCCGTTCGAGATCGAGTCCGCATTGCTGGAACACCCGGCGGTGGCCGAGTCGGCCGCGGTGGGCAAGCCAGACCCCCTGAACATGGAGGTGGTCAAGGCCTTCATCGCCCTCAAGCCGGGCTTCAAGGCCGACAGCGACCTGGAGATGGACATCATGAACTTCATCCGCAAGAAGCTGTCGCCTTTAGCCATGCCCCAGGAGATAGAGTTCATGGCCTCGATGCCCAAGACCCGGAGCGGAAAGATTATGCGCCGGATGCTGCGGGCCAAGGAGTGGGGCGAGGAGATCGGAGACATAAGCACCCTGGAAAACGACTAGGAACGTGAACCATCCGCAGATTACGCAGATTGCCGCAGATAACTCTTATTTAAAAGCGGATGTATCTGTGAAGCTGGGATAGGCCGGAAAACATCGCTAAATAAAACGATCCACGGATTATGGCAGTGAGTCACGGATGGCAGTTAAATTTGAAAAATAAATCTGTGTTAATCTGTAAAATCTGCGGATAAAGATAACAATCGCCCAAAACTAAGGAGACTACAATGTCAGACGAAATCAAGAAAATGATCATCGAATACGTCAAAAAAGAGTACCTGGACGAGGATTCAGACACGGAGATCAAGGAAGACACCAAGTTGATCTCCAGCGGCATCGTGGACTCGTTCTCCATGGTCTCTTTGAAGACCTACCTGGAAAAGAAGTTCCAGATCAAGCTGCCGGACGAGGACGCCACCCCCGAGGCCTTCGACTCGGTCAACAACATCATCGAGCTGATCAGGAAATTCGGAGCCAAGGTCTAAACTTAATTACTAATTCAAAATTCTGAATTCGAAATTCAGTATTCAGATTATAAGGGAGGTAAGATGGCCTACAGTTCCAAAGCCAGGGATTTCTATTCCGGAGAACTCCAGGGGATGAAGGACAAGGGGATCTTCAAGGAAGAACGATACATCCAGTCGCCCCAAGCCGCCAGTATCAAGGTGGAATACCCCAAGGGGGCCGAGCCCAAGCAGGTGCTGAACTTCTGCGCCAACAACTACCTGGGGCTTTCCAGCCACCCCGACGTGGTCAAGGCGGCCCACGAGGCCCTGGATTCCCGGGGCTACGGGCTGTCCTCGGTCCGCTTCATCTGCGGCACCCAGGACATCCACAACGAGCTGGAGATCAAGATGAGCGAGTTCCTGGGCATGGAGGGCACCTGCCTGTTCCCCTCCTGCATGGAAGCCAACGCCGGGCTGTTCGACGTGGTGCTCTCGCCCGAGGACGCCATGATCTCGGACCGGCTGGTCCACGCCTCCATCGTCGACGGGCTGAAGCTGTGCAAGGCCCAGATGTTCAACTACAAGCACAACAGCATGTCCCACCTGGAGGAGAAACTGCAGGAGGCCCAGAGCTGCCGCCTGCGGATGATCATCACCGACGGGGTGTTCTCCATGGACGGCGACATCGCGCCCCTGGATAAGATCTGCGACCTGGCCGACAAGTATGATGCCATGGTGATGGTGGACGACTCCCACGCCACCGGATTCATCGGCAAGACCGGCCGGGGCACCCACGAGTACCACAATGTGATGAAGCGGGTGGACATCATCACCACCACCTTCGGCAAGGGTTTGGGCGGCGCCACCGGCGGCTCGGTCAGCGGACCGAAGGAGATCGCCGAGATGTGCCGGCAGCGGGCCCGTCCCTACCTGTTCTCCAACACCATGCCCCCGGCGGTGGTGGCCGGATCGCTGAAGGTGCTGGAGATCCTCTCCAAATCCACCGACCGCAGGGACAAGCTGGAGAAGAACACCGCCTACTGGAGGGCAGGCCTGACCAAGGCCGGTTTCGACCTGAAGCAGGGCGACACCCCCATCGTCCCGGTGATGCTGTACAACGCCAAGCTGGCCCAGGACATCGCCCGCGACCTGTACCACGAGGGGATCTACGTGACGGGCTTCTTCTTCCCGGTGGTGGCCCAGGGCCAGGCCCGGATAAGGACCCAGATCTCGGCCGGACATGAGATGGAGCATTTGGACAAGGCCCTGGCGGCCTTTACCAAGATCGGCCAGAAGTACGGGATCCTGGGGCTGAAGAAGGACGAGATCATAGCCAAGTACGGGCTGTAGGATTCCCCATCCGCAGATGACGCAGATCATCGCAGATTATACAATTATATTGGCTTACGTGTCATTGCGAGAAGGCCCAGTAGTTGACGAGTGAAGCAATCTAGACTATAATACAAGCCGTAATTTAGAGAGTTAATCCGCCGAAGCTGCCTAGGCCTATGCGTAGGAGGATAACAATGCGGCGGGAAGGGATTTAACTCCCGTCCCGCCGTTTGTGCTTACTTATGTTGGCAATCTTTAGTATTAATGGTTACTATCCTATGATGAGCTTAAACAATAATGTTGTTAATATTACATTTACAACAGATATTGAGGTTAGGAGACAGTATGAGTCTTAAAAATATTATTCCGAAAAATGTTGTTCCGAACGTTTGGGATAAAACATTAGTTATTGCTAATATTGTTCTTGTTGTTGTCACCGCTGCTTATATGCTGTTGACCGGTTGCATGGTTGATGAAATGAAAAGGCAGAATACAATGCAACGTCAAGCGTATTTAACATCGTTGTGTCCGTATCTGTTTTATGATGCGGATTCCATTAATGTTACTAAAACAAAGATAGAAGGCAAAGAGATTATAACGTTTTTTAGTGCGTGCCATCTTAATAATGAGGGCAACACACCGGCCGAGATTGTTTTAAAATCAGAAAGTTTATATAAGTACGGTATGGATAGCCTCAATTTAAGAGATACAATACTAATAAATTTTTCAAAAATTGAGGAAGCGAAAGAGTCTTTTTTCCCCAACTATATAGCACCACATAAATCTTTTCATTATTATATTCAGAAAAAAATTAACAATAACGATTACAGCATAGATAAAAATGGAATAACATTTTTGCACATTCTAATTATTTACCGTGATAATTTCAATTCCTATCATGATATATATTTCATATCAAAAATATCGTTAACCAATAAGGTACAATATATGCCAACTACTGATTTGCATGATTACACAGAAAGTGAAATAAAGTATATATTGAAACGCTTGCATTAAAATTGATAAAATAATGTAAACGCATATCTTTATATTTTACAAAATCAATAGGCAGAACCGATTCCATTTGTTTAACTTTTTTCTTTCACATATAACACAAGGGGTAATCACCGACTCATCATGGCACTTCACATCAAGGTAAAGGAATTTTACCGCAAGGAACTGGTGGAGCTGCAGGACGCCGATCTCTTCAAGGAGGAGCGCTATATCCACACGCCGCAGGCGGCCAGCATCAAGGTAGAGTACCCGCCCAACTCGCCCCATAAGGAGGTCATCAATTTCTGCGCCAACAACTATCTGGGCCTCTCCAGCCACCCGGCCATCGTGGCCGCGGCCAAGCAAGGCCTGGAGGAACGGGGCTTCGGGCTGTCCTCGGTCAGGTTCATCTGCGGCACCCAGGACAAGCACAAGGAACTGGAACGGAAGATCTCCAAATTTTTGGGCATGGAGGACGCCATCCTGTATTCCTCCTGCTTTGACGCCAACCTGGGCGTGTTCGAGGCTCTTTTAGGCGAGGAGGACGCCCTGATCTCGGACGAGCTGAACCACGCCTCCATCATCGACGGCATCCGGCTGTGCAAGGCCGAGCGGCGCCGCTTCAAGCACATGGACATGCACGACCTGGAAAACCATTTAAAGCAGACCATGAACAAGCGCTTCCGGATGATCGTCACCGACGGGGTCTTTTCCATGGACGGCGACCTGGCACCTTTAGAACAGATCTGCAACCTGGCCGAGGAGTACGAGGCCATGGTGCTGGTGGACGAGAGCCATGCCAGTGGGTTCGTGGGTCCCACCGGCCGCGGCACCCACGAGCATTTCGACGTGATGGGCCGGGTGGACATCATCACCACTACCTTCGGCAAGGCTTTGGGCGGGGCCTCGGGCGGCTGCGTCAGCTCCAGCAAGGAGATCATCGATCTTTTAAGACAGCGCTCCCGGCCCTACCTGTTCTCCAACACCATCAGCCCCTCAGTAGTGGCCGCCACCATCAAGGCTATTGAGATGATGCAGGGCTCCACCGCCCTGCGCGATAAGGTGATGGAGAACGCCAAATACTTCCGGCAGAAGATGGCGGAGGCCGGCTTTGCAATCCGGGAGGGGATTCACCCCATAGTGCCCATCATTTTGCACGAGGCGGAGATCGTCCAGCAGATGTCCCGGATGCTATACGACGAGGGCATCTACGTGATAGGGTTCTTCTACCCGGTGGTGCCGCGGGGCCGGGCCAGGATCCGGGTGCAGATCTCGGCGGCGCACGAGCGGGAGCATTTAGACAAGGCCATCGCGGCTTTTACCAAGGTGGGGAAGAAACTGGGGGTACTGAAACCTAATTAACCACAAAAGGCACAAAAGACACAAAAAATAGTGAATGGTAAATCGTAAATTGTGATCTGTGTCTTGGTGGCACTTCGACAAGCTCAGTGCACCGCTTAGTGGCGAAAGGTAAACTATGATCTTCAAAAAGTCTTATTCCTTCATCATCTTGCCGCACCACGGCGAGCAGGGAAAATCCGTGTTCTTCCACTCGCAGTGGTTGAACGCCATCCTGCTCATCACCGTGGCGGGGCTGGGTGTTTCCGTCTTTTTCATCGCCCGGCATCTGCTTTATCACCACAAGCTCAAGACGGCCTTCGAGCCCACCTTCAAGGAGAACGAGGTCCTTAGGGAGGAGCGCAAGGGCTACGGCCAGGTAAAGGATTCCCTGTCCCACGACATCTCCACGCTGCAGGCCCAGCTTAAAAAGGAGCGCTCGGTCTACCTGTCCTCGGTCAACGGTCTGGCCCGGGAACTGGACAACCTTAAAAAACTGGCCATCAAGGTCAAGATCCAATCCGGTTTCAAGTCCTCCAACATTGTGGACGAGAACGAGGCGGCCGGCGGCCCGGCCGGCGAGAGGACGTACATCGGCTGGCAAGACGTCAACCAGCCGATAGATCCCGGCCCGCTGGAACAAAAAGTCCGACCGGGGATAGGGGAACAGAGCGTAGAACTCAAGGCGATCGACGCCTACCTTTCCACCAAGGAATCCCTGGTCTCAGACACCCCGGAACTGGCCCCGCTGTTCGGCCGGATGACCTCCAACTTCGGGGTCAGGCGCTGGCGGCGCAGCGGCCACACCGAGAACCATGCCGGGCTGGATATTGCAGTTCCCAAAGGTACGCCGGTCTATTCCCCGGCCGAGGCGGTGGTGATCTATGCCGGCCGCAAGGGGGATTACGGTAACCTGATAGAGTTGGACCACGGGAACGGCTATACAACTCGTTTTGGTCATCTCTCTTTGATAGAAGTGGAAATAGGGGACAGGGTGATCAAGGGGCAGATCATCGGGGCGGTGGGCTCCACCGGCCGGTCAACCGGTCCTCATCTTCATTACGAGGTCAGGTTTCAGGGGAAGGCCATAGATCCGATAGGCTATTTAGGGTCGGTAGGACAAAAGCAATAAAACTCTAATTTCCTGCTTGACTTTAAGAGCATAATTTGTTATAGTTTAAACTGATAGACTGTCCAGTACATCAAAAACACCCATTTACCGAAAATCGGAACTACCACAAGATTCGTGTTTATAAAAGTTGCTTAAGAGACCCATATAGTCATTTGTAACGCATTCATAACATTGGCATTGGGCGTTCTTCGCTGGCACAACAAGATGACAAATTCAGGATTAGGGTGAAATATTATTCTACGGGCGATTAGCTCAGTTGGTTAGAGCGTCTGCTTTACACGCAGAAGGCCGGGGGTTCGAGCCCCTCATTGCCCACCACATTTGTGCAAAAATATTTGCACAATGCAAAGATTGCAGAAAGCCTAAAAATGGTCGGCCCGGAAGCATTATTATCAATGATAAATTATTTATCAGATATGATCACACTCCTGGTTATATAAATAATTTGATGTAACTATAAAACTAATTCCAGTTACGCCTTCTATCGGGCAAATAGGAGCAATGTAATATAAGAGATAAGAAAACAAGGGTTTGCACCTGATATTCTCAATGATCCGCCTAGTTCTTTTCAAAAAGATTATGGTAAAAGTTTTATCATAATCTAAGCTATGTTTATTGGCATAGATTATGCAAATATAGTTAAGTGGAGGTTTGAGATGGATATTGCGGAGATTGGCGGAAATGCGGGATTGGTTTGGAAAGCACTGAATCAAAAAGGTTCCCAAACCGCAACCACACTTAAGAAACTTACCGGACTTGATGACAAGAATTTATGTCTTGCCTTGGGATGGCTGGCCAGGGAGGGGAAGATAATTTTTCACTCCGAAAAACGCAGCATCATGATAGTTCTCAAATAGGCCTTGGATCATTCCCGCCATCCTGATCAATGTACTTTAATACATTGGGCAACACTAAGGCGGGATTTTTGTCTAAAAATGGAAAATGCAGGTTGGCTGCAAACTTTAGAAAAATATTTTTCCGGAAGCCGGTCAATATAAAAACTATCCCAGGCCATTATTAAAACCATATAAAGCGCGGGTAATCATGAAGAGAAATATTTTTATCATTGTATTTATCCTGATGTGTCGCGGAGTTTCCCCGGCCCAGGTGAATTCTTCGCTGACGATAGATTTTAAAAACCCGGCTCTGATGAGCATGGAAATAGACCGGGCGCAGATATCGGTTCAGCTTACCAAAAACTTTGCTTCGGGACCGGTGGCATTGAGCAGTCCGGTGTTGGTCACCATAAAAAGCAATGTGCAGTGGGCGTTGACCGCTACTGCCAACACCGATTTCCTATGCATTGATAATGCCTTGAATACCATTCCCTGCAGCCAGCTGGAATTCAAGTCGCGGCTAAGCGGCAGTACCGAGAATGTCCGGGAACAGCAGGAAGAATACCTGAGTTTTGCCAAGGGCCAGGCCATGACCATCGCCCGGGGCGATGCCACGCCCAATGAGGGGCTGCATATCCTGGTGGAATACCGGCTGGTGACCAATCTTAAAAATCCGGCCGGGAATTACAGCCTGCCGCTGATATTCTCCTTGAGCCCATCCCAATAGTAATGATGATCGTTCGGTTATACATAATGCTGATGCTGTCGGCTGGCATTTTAGCTCCGCTGACAGGCTGGGCTGTTCCCTTAACCGGCCAGTGGTCCGCCGGCATGTCCGGCAGAAAGGGCAGCGGGGGCCCCGACGCCTACGGCTACAGCTACATCGACAATAATCCGGTGCAGGCCGGCAGCCCCGCCTATGCTTGGATCGACACCACCGGGGCGGGCTGGACCACGGTTACCGGTCTGGGCGACGACAATTTTTCGGGGCCGTTCAGCATAGGCTTCACTTCTCCATTCCCATATTACTGGAATAACGCCACTCAGTTTTGGGTGCATGCCAACGGCGGCATCTCCCTGTCCCAGCCGTTAAGGGGCTGGACGCCTTACGTAACCGGAGAGAACGGCTTTCCCAACCTGGCCAAGCCCCAGGACCTGGTGGGCGGGTTGGGCATTGATCTTGATTTTACCAACGCCGGAAAATGCAAATACCGCTCCCGCAACGATTCACTGGTGGTAAGCTGGAACGGGGTGCGGGGCTGGAACACCACGGCCTGGTACAATTTCCAGATACTGCTGACCAGGGCCGACAGCTCCATCAAACTGCAATACAACCGCATCGACCCGGCCTTTCCCTCGGCCAATGCCAGCATCGGCATAGAAAACAACAACGGCACGGTGGGGCTAAGTTACTATGACAATGGCGCTCCGGCTGACAATCTTCCGGCGGCGGGGCGGGCGGTCAGAATCTATCCGCCGGCCAGTTCTTCATACACTTCCATCGATGCCGGCGTGGCCTGGGCGCTTAATTCTCAAAGCGGGGCGGTGGTGGTGCATACGCTGGATATGTTCCAGCCCCAGGCGTCAGTGGCAAATTTCGGGACCGGACCGGCGGTCATTCCCAGAACCATCTGCCGGATAAGGAACGCGGCCGGAACGGTGGTCTACGCCGATACCATCCTGAACATAGCTTTGGCAAAGGGCCAGCAACAAGACACGGCCTTCGTCAAAATCTTCAACCCCACAACGGCTGGAACCTATACCCTGGTGGTGCGGACCGAAGGCCTGGCCGAAAGCCCGGCCAACCCGGCCAACGATTCTGTCACCGTGGAACTGCCGGTGGTGGCTTACCAGTCGTGGCTGCGCTACGACGACAACACTGCCGAAACTTTTTGGGCCTGGAGCGGAGCCAGCGCCACCGCCCTCAAGGGCTTCGCCAACTATTTCGAGCTGAGCCGCTATCCGGTGATGCTGGACAGCGCCCAGGTCTACATCAATTACCGCAACAAGGACAACCTCTACATCCAGATCTACGATGCCACCGGACCCGGGGGAAGCCCTGGGGCCCTGCTGGCCACCGACACCTTGAAGCTCTCCGGCAATAACCAGTACCGGTGGATGTCGGTTTCCTACACCACCCGCAACGTGACAGTGCCCACCGGGAAATTTTTCGTCTGCGCCAGGACTCCAAACCCCACAGTGCGCTTCGGTATGGATCAGGCCGCACCCGTTTCCCGCCGGAGCTGGGAGTTCACCGGCAGTTGGACGCCCTACCGGGGGCTGGAGGGCCAGGAAGTGATGATCCGGGCCAATGTTCACAAACCAAACAACTCAGCAATCTACGTTGACGCAGCTTTCGGCAGTGATCTTAACCCCGGCACCAGCGCATTGCCATTGAAGACCATGACCCACGCAGTGGAGGTGATCAGCAGCACCGATACCTGCTATGCCCGCAGCGGCAGTTACACCGGACGGCTGACATTCACCCCGCGGCATTCCGGCACCGCCGCCAACCGGACTGTGATCACCGCCCAAGCCGGGCATACTCCCCTGCTTTACGCCGGCGGGGCGGACGGCTCCGTCATCGACAGCGCAGCTTCCTACATTACCTTCAGCGGATTCACGGTTTATCCCGGCAGCGTGGTCTCGGCCTATTTTCAGGATGCCAATAACGTGCTTTTCACGAAAAACCGGGTTTACGTTCCCACCATGGGCTACGGCCTTTTGGCGGTGGGCTTGACCGCATCTCAGATCAAGGGCAACACCGTGGGGCCCTCCGCCGACAACATCAATCCAGCCGAAGGAGTCTATCTATGGGGAACGGACCAGGTCAGGATCGACAGCAACCGTATCTCGGGGATGATCGATGCCGGCATAGTGTTGGACTCGGACACCCGCACCACGGTCAGCCGCAACCTTTCTGATCACTGCTTTTTTGGGATAGACCTGTGGGGCAGCAGCGGCGACTCGCTCTACAACAACACCTTTGACGGCAACCTTAATTCCGGCATCCATGTTCAGGGCATCAGCGGGACGTTGGTCATCCGCAATACCAACAGTACCAACAATATTTATGGCATCTGCTGGGACAGCTCCGGGTCGGTTTCCAGCGACTACAATAATATCTGGAACAACACCTACAACTACAAAAACCCGCAAGCTCCGGGAGACACCAACGTTGTCCCGGCCGGCGTTCACGACATCTCGGCCGACCCCCAGTATACTGCCGCTTATCACCTGCTGTCCGCCAGCCCCTGCCGCAACGCCGGGATCCCGGTGGGCCTGCCCTACCTGGGAACCGCTCCCGACATTGGCGCCTACGAGGACTGGGCCAAACTCATGGACGCTGACGGAGCATACCCCGGAGGCTTGAGCCCGCAATTCGGCTTAAAGCAGAACCGGCCCAATCCGTTCGTCCGGGCCACCACCATCACCTATCAACTGCCGGCCGCGGGGGCGGTGAGCCTCAGGGTCTACAACATCACCGGACAGCTGGTGAGGAGCCTGGTAAGTGAAGTTCAGAATCCCGGGGAGCACAGCGTAAACTGGGACGGGAGGGACGCCGGCGGACGGACGGTAAGCGCGGGCGTCTACCATTACCGGCTGGTAAGCGGCGGCCAGACGCAGACGCGGTCGCTGCTGTACATCAAGTGATCCAAAACTTGTTATTTAGGGAACAACATAAACATTAATTAATAACCAAAAAGAAAGGAAACGCATCTTTGGGAAAAGCATTCCTTATCAGCAAGGCCTTGCTGAAGGCAACTAAAAAAACAATAGAATAGAAAGGAAACTAAAACCATGAGGAAATCATTACTGATCATAGCGGCGTTGATGCTGGCAACCAGCATGGTATGGGCCGATGCGATCACCGGACCTTCACCGGTATCCCACAACGTTACGGTAACCGTGATAGTTCCGGGACGGCTGGGTATCAACATTCCAGCTATCGAGCATAACTGGACGCTTGACCTGGCATTAGATCCGACCTATCCGCCGGCCGCCCTGACCCCGTACCTGATCACCAACAATGCGACCGTGCAGATCATCTCCAACAATGCCTACACTTACGGCTACACCGCTTCCATGACAACGACATTGACCAATCTGACAGTGGGCGACTTCCAGTATGACGCCACCGGCTGGATCCCTGGCTGGGTAGGCTGGCAGAACTTCGGCGCGGCCGGCACCTTTGAGACCAGTCTGGCTGCGACCGCTGGCTGGGTCAACCGCAACATGATGTACCGGGTCAACCTTGACGGCACCGAGGCCGTGGGCACTGGCGTAATGACCCTGGTGCACACCATTACCCAGCCATAATTATCACTACAGGCAAATGACAATTGGGGGGGCGCCATCTAAAAAAGCGCATTGGAAATTCTCATCCCGGCCCGGATCGAGGAATCGGGCCGGGGTGATGGGCTTTATGGTGGCGTTCCCCTCAGTGCATGATAATTGATGCAGAGCACGTTGATCAGAGAGAACCAACGGGACAGCACCGGGTGACCTGGGATGGGCGGGATGCCCAAGGCTTGCCGGTCAGACCCGGCACTTGTTATTTTCGCATGCAGGTTTGAAATCAGCAACAGATGCGGTGGCTGCTGTTTAATCTATAGCGGCACAAGTTAAACTTTAAACTGAAAAAGGTAGCAGGAAATGAAGAAACTACTAATTCTTCTTGCCATGTTGGCAGCAGCCACCGGCACGGTATGGGCCGATGCAGTCACTGGCACGTCGCCGGTATCCCACAATGTAACCTTCACCGTGATCATCCCGGGGCGGCTGGGCATCAACATTCCTGCGGTCGAACATAATTGGACGCTTGACCTGTCACTTAATCCGTTATACCCGCCGGCTGTGACCACCCCTTTTGTGATCACGAACAACGCAACCGTGCAGATCCTATCCAACAATCCGTACACTTATGGCTACACGGCCTCCATGACCACCTCCCTGGCCAATCTGACCGTGAGCGATTTCCAGTATGATGCCACAGGCTGGATCCCCGGTTGGGCCGGCTGGCAGAGCTTCGGGGCGGGCGGCACATTCCAGACCGGGCTGACAGCAACGGCAGGCTGGGAGAACCGCAACATGATGTACCGGGTGAATCTTGACGGCACCGAAGATATCGGCACTGGAGTAATGACCCTGGTCCACATTATTACCCAACCGTAATTACAACTATAGGTACAGGTATATGAAGACGAGCGGGCATCATCTGAAAAAGATCATATTGACAATCTTTATCCTGACCATGGTTGTGGGATCCGGCCGGGGGCTGGGCTTTTTGGTGACCCCACCCCGCTGTGAATTGACGATGTCTTCGGGTCAAAGCCAAACCGTGATCATAAACATAATCAATAAAGACAGCACTGCACCGCTGAGGTTAAAGGTTTCGGTCAAAGGCTGGGAGAAAGAAAAAAACGGCCAAATCACCTACTATGATCCCGCCGGCAAGAACCGTTCCTGCGGAAACTGGCTGGAGGTCAATCCCTCCGAATTCGAGATGCCGGCTGGCGGTCTTGAGGCAGCGAGGTTTACCGTTACCGTACCGGAAACGGTAAACGGTTCATATTGGGCAATAATTTTCTTTGAGAGCCAGCCAGACACAATGGTAAAAACCACCGTGGGGGTTAGGTTTGTAGGCCGGGTGGGCGTTTCGGTGTATGTCAACATCGACGGCACCCTGCAATATCAGTCGGAAATGACGGGATTATCCTATAAAAGAGGGGGATATAAAAAGCACGAGTTTAAAGTGGGAATCAAGAACGGCGGCAATGCATATTTCAGGCCCAAGGGCACAGTGGAGATCAAAGATGCCGCGGGCAAAAAGATAAATACCACACCTTTTCCCGATGACCTGGTAGTCCTTCCCGGTGCGCAGAACGACATAAAAATAATCATCAATGAAGTGATCCCACCGGGACACTACACAGCCAATATCACCATCGACTGCGGGCAACCGGAGCTGCTGGAGGGCGAGACCTCTTTTGAGGTTGTGCCTTGATAAGGCATTTGCTTTCAACCCGGCCCGGCCGCCTGCATCTGCCGGGCTTCCTTATTTATAAGGACTAAGCATGGTCCGCTCAGTCTACATAGCGGCCTGGCTGTCGGTCCTTTTGGTGTTGGCCGGGTTTAACCAGGCCCGGGCTTATAATTTCATGAATCTGGAATACCGCGACTACCTTTATCAACCCAGCGGGCAGAGGTATTATCAGGCTTATTATCGCATTGGTTCCGACCAGACTGCCGGGGATTTTCGCACCCGGTATTTTTTGGAATTCAACGACAATGCAATCAGGGATCCGGCCTTGAACCGGATCGAGATGCAGTTCTCGGGATGGAAATTCCTGGGGGGAAGGTGGGACGCCAGTCTGGGCGATATCACCATGTCCCCGGTCTCCCCGGGCCAGAGTTCGGTTTCCCTGCGAGGGGCCAAACTGGTGACCGGATGGGGGCAGAAGATTTCCGCCGAAACATTCGCCGGAAGGATACCGGACCTTTATCGCCGGGCCAATTTTCCCACCTTCAATAACAATAATATCTTAATTTCCCAAGGGATCAAGGGGATATTATCCAAACAATTTAATTTCAGGTCCAGATTTTCCTACCGCTGGGATAAAAAGGCCGAGCTGTATTACAGTTATCTTAAGGTCAGGGACCTTTACGAATGGGCCAACCGGGTGGAATGGGATCTCCGCCCAAACTTAAGGGGGCAGCACCAGCTGGCTTTAAGCCATAACCGGGATTTTAACGGCATCCGGCATACCGATATCAGCGGAAGCAGCAATTGGGAATATTTCAACCCCTGGTTCCGCAGCTCGGCCGATTACCAATACCGGGGCCCGGGCTACATCAGTTCCGCCAACGACGGCAGCGGTTGCGGAGAAAACCAGCTGGCGTTTTCCTCCAGCTGGGTGCTGCTGAAAAAGGCCACTCTTTTAGGCAACTACAGCCAAAAATGGGTAAAGGCTCCGGAGGACACCACCCTGTTCTGGAACCAGTTTCAGAAGTGGGGCACCGGCATTCAAACGGCGATCCCCCGATGGCCCTTGTTCAGCTATAAATTCGACCGTTATACCTGGGGATACCACCGGGGCCGGAAGACCTTTCAGGATATGGTGCAGTATACCAACAGCTTTGAACTGCAGTACAACTGGCGGCTCTATCTTTGGCGGCTGGGTTATCAGCTGCAGGAGTCCCGGGATCTCATTGCCGGAAGCCAGAGGCTCTGGCACCAGGGATCGTTGACCGGAGGTTACCGCATGGGGAGCTTTGGGCTGAACCTGGATCAAAGGGTCAGCCGTTATAACAGCCCCAAGCAATTGCAATGGTCACAGAATTTCGGTTTTGACCAGCGCTGGGGCCGGCTGCTCAACACCTCCTTCTCGGCTAACTGGTGCCAGGGCAACTCCGAAACCTACCACTGGAAGACCGAGAACTGGGGCTGGAGCCTTAAGGCTGGGACGGACCGGACCAGCGGATGGAACCTGTCGGCCGACCTCGGCCAGAACTATTATTATTATTCCGGTATGGGCCCGGTGGTCAGGAACACTAACTGGGGGTTCAAGCTTGAGCGGCGCTTTGACGGCTGGGGCCAGCTGGTGAGCCTGGGCCAGATAAACGGGCGGGTTTACGAGGACGCCAACGGAAACATGACCTATGACAACGGCGACAAGGGTATTCCCGGAATACCGATAATGATAGACGGGAAACAGGCCGCCAAGACCGGCCGCAGCGGAGAGTACCGGGTATTGGGGGTGGCCGCCGGCAGCCATTCGGTGAAAATGGACATTTCCCAGCTGGACGCCGGGATGGATCCCAGCATCGGGGGCCAGCGCCGGTTCACCACCTTCGGGGTCTGGGGCCCCAGAGTGGATTTTCCCCTGGCCCCTCTCAACGAGATATATGGCAACGTTTTTTTGGATGAAAACCGCAACGGCATCCGCGATGAGGAAGATGCCGGACTGCCAGGGGTATTTGTGCTGATGGGAGACAACCGCCGGTTTACCGCCAGCGACAATGAAGGGGATTTTATCTTCCATAATGTCCAGCCGGGAAGATACCGGGTCTTTATCGATCCCCGCTTCCTGCCCGACACACTGGCCGTGACTGGGGAGCAACAGCGTTTCATTGAAGTAGAGAACAAGAACGATGTAGGCGGCCTTTACTTCGGGATCGGCAAAAAGGTAAGGCCGGTAAGAAAGATGGTCTTCGCTCCATCCCAAGTGACGGAACCCAGTCCAAAAACCGTTCCGGTAAGACCGGGCCGGTCTAAAACCGGCCAGCCGGCCAAACAAATCTCCAAGGCTTCGGCGGAAGAGATTAAAAGGCTGTATGACCAGGGAATCAAACAATATTCAACCGGAGATTACCAGCGCGCCATGACCACCTGGAACCAACTGCTTAGGATTGATCCCGGAAACGGCGAAGCCAGAAAAAACAGGGACAGGACCAAAGGGAAGTTGGATGCCCTGCAGAAGATCAAAGGCCAATAGCATGAATAGAACATCAAGAAAAAGTATGAACCGCATTTTATTTGCCATAGTATTTTCAGCCATGATGATCCAACTGGCCGCCGAGGTTCCGGCTCAGGCCACGCCCGGCCTGATGGCCTGGCCCAGTAAGATCGATCTATCGGTCAAGGCTGGCGGTGCCAAGACCGGTTATGTAAATGTGCAGAACCAGGGTTTGAACAAAGTGCGGCTAAAGGTTAACATAATGAACTGC
Source organism: candidate division TA06 bacterium (assembly GCA_016235665.1). Lineage (NCBI taxonomy): Bacteria > candidate division TA06 bacterium. Next base: position 261,325 of record JACRJI010000012.1, read on the forward strand.
CGGATGTCCGAGGATGGGGCGATAATTTACACCAACAAGAACGTCTCATTCGGCTGCAGCCAATGGCTGAAGGTTGAGCCGGCGGAATTCAGCCTTTCACCCCGGGCCAGCCAGCAGGTACTATACTCCATAGAAGTCCCCCAGAGCGCCCAGGGCACCTATATGGCGGTGATTCTTTTTGAGACCAATGTTTCAAACGGCGACTATCAGAACCTGCCTGGTGCGCTGGTAGTTGAGAATGTGCCGGGAACGGGCCAGAAAAGGGCAGACCTGACGGAGCTTTCCTTTCAAAAAGGCATTGACGGGGGAAACGCCAATGCAGTGCTGGGGATCAGCAACTCCGGGTCTATGATATGCAATCCCACCGGCACACTGGAGGTCACCGATCTCAAACGGGGCGGTAAGACGAACTTTGCCATCAACCGGGAAAATGAACCAGTGCTGCCAGCCTCTATGCGACGCTTCCGTATCCCGCTGGAAGGGCTGTATAACGGCCAGTATAAAGTGCTGGCGGTGGTGGACTATCAGGGCAGCGAGATACTGCAGGGCGAGGCCACGGTGACCATCAATGCCGGAGAGCTTATATCCCAAAGCAACCGGATGGCCACCGGCCGGGCCAAGGGAGGAGACCCGGCATCGTCCGAAGGACAAAAGAAGACTGCCGGGCCGGCCGAGCCGAAATCCTCTTCTTCGCTTTCTTCCGCCGAGATCGAGTCCCTGAACCGGGAGGCGGTGAAATTATATTCCGATGGGGATTATGAAAAAGCTTTAGCCCAGTGGCAGAAAGTGCTGCGGGCCGATCCAGGTCACAACGGAGCAAAGAACGGGGCCGAACGCGCCCGGAAGAAAATTGAAGCCTTGAAGAAGGCCAGGGGATAACAGATACTGAGGGCTAATGGTAGAAAAAAACCGGTTTGCAATGCAAACCGGTTTTTCATATTGGCAGCGAATTACCGCAACAAAAGCACTTTATGCACCAATCGTTCATCTTTGGTTTGCAGCCGCAAAAAATAAACGCCATTGGGCAGTCTCCTTCCGCCGTCGCCGGTTCCATTCCAAAGGAAAGGATGTATGCCGCTGGTCATCCGGCTGACAGGCATAATCGATCTGACCTGCTGCCCTGAGATGTTGTAGACCGAGAGGCTGGCCGGACCTGGTTTAGTCAACTGTATATTGATCATTGTTCGTTGGCTGAACGGATTGGGGGCGGTACTGAGAGACATTCTGCCGGTCAAAATATCACCGGATATATCATTGCCTTCAACCCCGGTAGGGGAGTTAAGGATTGCCGTGACCGAATCACGGACAGTGCCCGTTTGATCGAACACTTTCACCAACGCCCGGTAGGTTAGGCTGCTGTCCAATCCGGCGTTATTAAAGATCAACCGGATGCTGTCGCTGTCCGGCGGGGTAAAACTGCCGCTGGTTTTGGATAAGGTCAGCCAGGGCGCATTGTGGGGGCGGATATCATACCCTACCAGCCGGTCGGTTGCATCCTGCAGCAGGCCCAGCAGGATGCCCCGCCCCGGCACCAAACCGGTGCTGAAGGTGGCGCCTCCAGCGCAGGCGTTGGCCGGGTCGGCGGCCTGGCACTGGAACGAAACTCCGGTATAACTGCCGGAGGAAGGGTCTAACTGGCTGGCTTGAACCTGGGGAAATCCATCCTGGCTGAAGACCCAGAGCCAGGGGCCGTCGGGAGCGGTGGCATCCAGGGCCAGGCCGAAGATGTTCTTGCTGTTGGGCCAGGAGTTTGCCAGGCTTCCGTCGCGGTTTACCAGGCGGATATCATCGGAATAATTGGCGGTATAAAAACAGTCGGCCGCCGGATCATAAGCAAGTCCCCGGCAGGGGCTGGTATGGGCGTATATCTTCAATCCGGTGGGCGCACCGCTGGCAGTGTCTATCTGTTCTATCGAATCGCCGGAAGCTGCGTAAAGGTAAGAGCCGTCAAAACACAGATCGCGCCAGCCCCAGCCGTTTCCGGAAGGCTGGGGATAGCTGGCCAGCAGGGAGCCGCTTTTATCAAGCTTGTAAAGATAATTGGGATCGGAGGCGGGATCGCTGGCCGCTCCAGACACCCACAAATTAGTGCCGTCGTATTCCACCCCCAGGCAAAGGTTGTCGCCGGTGAGGCCGCTTACCTCCAGACCCCAAAGGGAATCGGAGAACGATTTGCTTTTAGCCGTCTGCTCCGGCCATTCCACAGTATATTGCAGGTCCCTGGTTCCGCCTATCTCCAAATGAAGGTATTGGGTGGAATCGATCGAATTCGGGGACAGGAGAACGCTGACCGATTCCGCCGGGTTCAAAACTACCGCGGGGTAGCCGAGGGAAAAGTTCACCGCTATTGTCGCACCTACCGTGAGGCTGACGGCGGTCACCACGGAGTCAAAGTAACCCGCCTTGCCGGCCGTAATGGTATAGCTGCCGACGGGGGCCGAGGGGAAAGCGTAATTGCCGGAAACAGAAGTATCTGACAGAAATACACCCGCGCTGGCGGCGGTGATGACCGCCCCGTCCAGGGGGATGCCCCCGGCGTTGTCATCAGTGACAAAACCCTCGATCCGGCCGGTATATTCAAAGGTGGTGAACTCCTGCTGCAGGGTGTCGTTGAAAGGGACTTCGTCCCCGGCCAGGACCAGGCAAGCCGTGGCGGTATACTTCATCAGCGATTCCGGAGCGAAGGAGGTCCCTAAAACAAGCTGCTTTCCAGAACCCGGGGCCAGGCTGTCGGTCATCATCAGGGAATCGAAATAGACCCTTTGGGCCAGGCTGTCCTCTATGGCAAAGTAAGCCCAAACGCTGTCCTCGTAATAAATGCCAAAATTCTCCAAAGTGAAGGCCGGGTAAAAGGGCATTCCCGGCGGCACCAAAAGGTCGGCCGGAGTATCGATGGAAACGACTGCCAGGTCGTGTTCCACCCCCGGCCCGTAATTGTCCTGCCGGATTACTGCGGCCGGAGATAGTGATGAGGCTGCGGCCGCCAGCATAATAAGGATAAGAAAGTTTCTCATTTTTCTAATGGTAAAATTAAAGGGAATCATTGGAAACCAATATACAATACAAATAACACTTTGTCAATCGTGAATAGTGTTGCGGTGGTGATCACCCAGCCATGTCAGTTTTAACTGAGGCTGGCCAGGGGGATATTGATCCAGAAACGGCTGCCTTTTCCCAAAACGCTTTCGGCTCCGGCACTTCCCCCGTGAAGCTCGGCGATGTGTTTGACGATGGCCAGTCCCAGGCCGGTACCGCCCATTTCCCTGGACCGGGCCCGGTCCACCCGGTAGAACCGCTCGAACAGGCGGGGCAGGTTTTCCCGGCTGATGCCGGGGCCGTCGTCGGATACCGTCAGTATCAGGGCATTTTCCCGGATCTCGGCCGCCAGGTCTATCCGGCTGTTTGGGGGCGAGTACTTGACGGCATTGTCCAACAGGTTGCCCAGGGCCGAGAACATCTTATCGGGATCTATCTGGACTGGCTGCTGACCGGTCCGGTCATCGGTATGAACCAGATGGCTCTTTTCGGCGATCCGGGGTTTTAGATTATCAACGGTCCGTTCCAGCAGGGGGCCTACAATAGAGGGGATCTTATTGAGGGTGTAATTACCCGACTCAATGGCTGAGAGTTCCAGCAGGTCGTTAACCAATTTGCTCATCCGCAGTGATTGGGTGTGGATCCGGTTAAGAAAATCCTCCAGCTGTTCCCGGTTGTTCAGGGCGCCGTCCAGCAGGGCTTCGGAAAAACCATTGATGGCCGAAAGCGGGGTCTTGAGCTCATGGGAAACGTTGGCCACGAAATCCTTGCGGATCCGTTCCAGCATCTTCAGCCGGGTGATGTCAGAAGACACCAACACCCAGCCCCGGGGGCCGTCCTGGTTCCTGATGGCGGCTATCCGGACGATGTAATATCTTTTTTCCCACTCCAACTCGATCCATTCCCGCTGTTCCTTTATCAGCTGCTCCATGATGGGGCTGCGGATGGCCTCCAAAAGCAAGCGGCCTAAAGCCTGCCGTGGGTCCAGCCCAAACATTTCGGCGGCGGCATGGTTCACCATCCTGATCACCTGACGCTGGTCCAGGGTTATCACCCCTTCGCTCATTCCCTCCAGCACCGCGGCCAGGTTGCTTTTTTGCTCGGACAGGTCGTTGACCGTGCCTTCCCAGGACTGGGCTAGCTGGTTAAGGGTCCGGGCTACCAGGGCCGTCTCCCGGCTGCCTCTGGTCATGGGCGCCCGGGCTTTCAGATCGCCGGATGAAAGCCGGCAGGCGGTCTGTTCAACATCCCTGATGGCCTCGATCTCGGGGTGCCAGGCCAGGCTGACCAGCAGCCAAAGCAGGGCCGCGCTCAGAACCAGCCCGATGATTACCCCCGCCAGCAGGTGTCTCTGGTAATTTATCAAACCCTCCCAGGGCCAGGCTATCCGGCAATAACCCCACAGAGTGTTTCCCCGTATGATCGGAACGGCAAAATAGATCATCTCCACTTTAAGGCTCCGGCTGTACCGCACCGTATGGCCCTGGCCTTTTTGTCTGGCCTGGGCGACCTCCGGCCGCCCCAGATGGTTGTCCATGGCCTTTAGCCCGGCAGCATCCTCATCCGAATCGCCCAGCACCCGGCCCAGGCTGTCGATGACGGTCACCCGTTTGGCCAGGGCTGCGGCCTGGACCTGGGCCAGGGAATCAATGTTGGCTCCCGGGTCATCCGCCAGCTTTTGGGAGATCACGGAACTTATCAGCTGGGCCTGTCCCTGCAGCCCGTCCAGGGCCAGGCTCAGCAGGTGCTGCCGGGTGTTGAAATAAAGGTAAAGGGAGAATCCGCTCAACACCACCAGGACCGAGACCAGTCCGGCCGAGGCCAGTTTTATTTTAAGGCTGGGGTGCTTCATTCTTCCTCTTTAAGTTTGTATCCGAAGGATTTGACCGTCAGGATGGCCGCGTCCAGCAGGGGGATCTTTTTCCTCAGATGCCGGATATGGACGTCCACCGTCCGGTTGCCGCCGTAGTAGTCCTGGCCCCAGACGGCATTGAGGATCTGGTCCCGGGAGAGCACCCGGCCGGGGCGCTTTAGCAGGTACTCCAGCAGGCCGAATTCCTTGGCGGTCAGTTCCACTGCCTTTTTGCTGACGCTGACCAGGTGGCGTTCTCCGTCCAGGATTATCTTTCCGTAATTCAATACTGCCTTGGCTTCCTCCGGGGGCTGGTTGCGGCGGAAGACGGCCCGGATCCGGGCCATCAGTTCCTTGGGGCTGAAAGGCTTGGTCAGGTAGTCGTCGGCCCCCATCTCCAGGCCCACAATCTTGTCTGTCTCCTCTGCTTTGGCGGTCAGCATGATGATGGGCAGCCTTTTGGTGGCCGGCTCGGAACGGAGGATCCGGCAAAGTTCCAGGCCGTCCATCCCGGGCAGCATCAGGTCCAGCACCAGCAGGTCCGGGGGCTGGCGGTGGATGCGCTCCAGGGCCCGTTGGCCGTCGGAAATGGACTCGGACCTGAAGCCGTCCTTTTTCAGATAATGCTCCACCAGGTCGGCGATGTCCCGCTCGTCCTCCACTATATAAATAAGCTTGCTCATATTCCCCCCGGTTAAAATTGTTTTTTGAAAACCGCTATATGATAATGATAATAAAAAACAGGGCCATTGTAAAGTGAAAAAGAGGTGAAGGCAATGTTAAGGGGTGGTTAATTTCCCGCCAAACCATTTTACATTAAATTAACATAAGCCATACGGGGAAGAAACGCAGCCGGGTTATATTTGCTCCGTAAACTTAAAAGGGATGGTCGGGATGAAAAGTGAAGCGACATTTTTGGTACGTTATGGTGTGGTCATAGTAGGAGTGTTTTATCTTTTGTTGCTGGCCGGCCTACTTATTCTTAGCGGAATTTGCGGACCGGAGCCCGTCAGACAAAACCGGCTGCCAAGCCGAAGCCCGAAAACAGGAGGCAATTAATATGGGTAAAGCCGATCTTCACATTCACACCAACTATTCGGACGGTTCCGCCACCGTGATGCAGGTGCTGCGCCGGGCGGTGGAAACGGGACTGGACACCATAGCTATCACCGACCACAATGAGATCGCAGGGGCCGTAAAGGCCCGGGAACTGGCGGAGCGGTGGGGCCTGAAAGTAGATGTGATCGTCGGGGAAGAGATCACCACCTCGGACGGGCATGTGGTGGGACTTTACCTGAAAGAAAGGATCAGGCCCCTGATGACCGCCCGGGCCACGGTGGACGAGATCCACCGCCAGGGCGGGTTGGCGGTAGCGGTGCACCCGTTCTCGCTCTGGCTCAAGCTTTTCAAATGCGGCGGAGTGGGGCGGCTGGCGGAGCAGCTCCAATTCGATGCCATAGAGGTGGCCAACGGAGCCTTGACTGAAACCTTCAGCAACCGGTACACCAAGGCCTATAACAGCAAGGTGGCAAAGCTGGCCGGGGTAGGAGGCTCAGATGCCCATACCATAGAGGCTTTGGGGCAGGCTTATACGGTGTTTCCCGGCCGGGGAGCCGCCTGGCTGAGGGAAGCGATAACTCACAAAGCCACCAAAGATGTGATAACCGGTTCCCAGTTTAAAGCCCTGTTGGATTTCATCGGAGATCATTTAAAGGGCAAGCTCGCCCTGTATGGTTCGCAGGGCGGGGCCCTGGGGCAGGTCGATCCGGCTTAACACGCTTTTAATCTGGCGGGAAAGCGGACGAAATATTATAAATATATAATTACGGCATTGAACTGCAAAAAGGAAAATAAAAATGAAAAAGAAAAAGAAAAAGAAAGGAACCACCATGGGATTCAACAAGGTCGTTTTAACTGGATTGGCGGTGCTGGCAGCCGCCAGCCTGGCCTCGGCCCAGACGGCCAGGAAGGCCAAACCGGACTCCACAGTGGTGGAGCTAAAGAAACAGGTGGAGTATCTCAGTTCAACGGTCAATGTCTTGAACCAGCAGTTGAGCGCGACCAAGTTGCAGATGGAACAGATTTCTTCCACTGCCGGGCAGAACACCAACACCGAAGAGCAGGTGTCTGTGGTCTCCGACCGGGTGAACGGGCTGGATGAAAGGCTGTTGACCGCCGAGAGTTCCATCGCGGGACTGAGCAAACTTAAAGTATCGGGCTATCTCCAGACCAGGGCTGAATACTTCAAGAACATCAAGATAGACACCCTGCCCAACGCCGTGGACAAAGGAGCAGACTCCAGCTGGTTCTACGTCCGCCGGGGCCGGATCAAATTTGTTTATACACCCAGCACCACCTCCCAGTATTGCATCTACCCCGACTTCTCCAAGAATACTGTTTCCCTGAAAGAGGCCTGGGTAACCCTGTCCGAACCCTGGACCCCGATGGGCTTCAAACTGACCATGGGCCAGATGAACTGGCCGTTCGGGGTGGAGATAGAAAGGTCATCCTCGGTGCGGGAGCTGCCGGAACGCTCCACCGCCTCCGGTAAATTGTTCAAAGGCGAGCGCGACCGCGGCGTAAAATTGTCGTTCACTCCGCTGACCAAAATGGGACCGCTGGCATCGCTGGTAGTGGACCTGGGGGTTTACAACGGCTACGGCATTGACAACAGCACCTTTACCTGGAACGACCCCACCAAGCCCAAGGATTTCATCGCCCGGGCCAAGGCCGACCTGGGGGTGGTGGCCCTGACAGCTTCCTATTATGACGGCAGCGAGAAGACCTCGGCTACCTCCACCAATTACTACAAGGGCCGGCTGGGCGGTTCGCTGGAAGCCTATTACCAGTTCCTGCCCATCGGCGGAACGGCTTTGCTGGCCGAAGGCGTCCAGGGCATTCAGACCGGCAAAAAGGTGCTGGGCGGATATGTGATGCTGGTTCAGAACATCGGGAAAAAGTTCGGTCTGGCTTTCCGGGCCGACACCTACGATCCCAACACCTCTTCCGACACCACTTTGTACGGCGGGACCGCCAACGACCTGAAGTACGACCAGACCTCGAATCTCTCGGCGGCCTTGAATTACTGGTGGGATGACGCGGTTCGCTTTACCCTGTCGGCCGACCGCACCCTTTACAACACCGGCATGATGATCCTGGACCAGCACCCCAAGTACAAGACCTACCAGACCGACCGGCTGATCGCCCAAATGCAGATCAAGTTCTAAGAATAAAAAAACATTAAGGAGAAATTAAAATGACCAAAAAAATAATCATAATCGCGATGGTGGCATTGATCGCAGTAATGGGCGGGGTGTCTTTGGCCGGGAAGGCCATAACCCTGAAGGGATCGGACACCATGCTGCTGCTGGGCCAGCGCTGGGCTGAGATTTACATGGAAAAGCATCCGGGGGTGGTGATCCAGGTCACCGGCGGCGGGTCGGGGGTGGGCATCGCCGCCCTGATCAACGGCGCCACCAACATCTGCCAGGCCTCCCGCAGCATGAAGGATTCGGAAAAACAGAAACTGCGGGACCGGTATTTCAGCCTGGGATACGAGATCCCAGTGGCCAAGGACGGGGTGACCCTGTATCTTAACGAAAAAAATCCCATCAACGAGCTGACCCTGGACCAGATCAAGGATATCTACACCGGGTACACCACCAACTGGTCGCAGCTGGGAGGGCCGGACGCCAAGATCATCGTCTACGGCCGCGAGAACAGCTCGGGCACCTATGTATTCTTTAGGGAAGCGGCCATGAAGAACGCCGATTACACATCCAGCATGCAGTCCCTGCCGGGCACCGCGGCGGTGGTCAATGCCGTGGGTAAGGATGTCTACGGGATAGGTTACGGCGGAGCCGCCTATGCCAAGGGCGTCAAGGAAGTGGCCATCAAGACCGCCAAGGGCAGCTTTAAGCCCACCACCGAAACCGTCAAGAGCGGACAGTATCCACTGGCCCGGAACCTTTACTGGTACCTGCAGGGCAAGCCTTCCGGTGAGATGAAAAAAATGGTGGACTGGGTCCTCTCTCCCGAAGGACAGGAGATAGTGAAAAAAGTCGGGTATTTTACGATAAAATAAACCGGTCAATGTTATGAATAAGCAATCCAGGGGACTTTGGCTATTCCATTGTTCCCTGGATTTGGGCATTATCAAAGGGAAATATTTATGAGCCTCCAGAAAAAAAGATTCAAATACCTTGGAGAATCGCTGATAGAGGGCAACATCAAGTTCACCGCCATACTGGCCATCATAGCGGTGTTCCTGATATTCCTGTTCATCCTGCGGGAGTCATTGCCGATCTTCTTCAGCCGGGAAGTGATGAAGGAGATAACCTTTGGGAAGTTCTTCAATGGAATTGAATGGCAGCCGGTGTCGGACAACCCCCGGTTCTCGCTGTGGCCGATAATATTGGGCAGTTTAAAAGTGACCCTGATAGCCCTGGTTTTTGCGGTACCAACCGCTGTCGGAGCGGCACTGTACAGCTCGGAGTTCGCCGGGCGCCGGCTCAAGGAGTTCATCAAACCGGTGGTGGAACTGCTGGCCGGGATCCCCTCGGTGGTGCTGGGTTTCTTTGCCCTGATAATAATGGCCTCTTTCCTGAAAAACATCTTCGGCTGGACCTACCGTCTGAACGCGGTCAATGCCGGCATCGCCCTGGGATTTGCCGTTATCCCGGCCATCTATTCGCTGGCCGAGGATGCCATCAATGCCGTGCCCAGATCTTTCCGGGAGGCGGCCCTGGGGCTGGGCGCCACCCCCTGGCAGACCGCGGTAAAAGTGGTGCTGCCGGCGGCCCTGCCCGGGGTCTCGGCGGCGGTGCTGTTCGGCATGGGCCGGGCGGTGGGCGAGACCATGGTGGTGCTGATGGCCGCCGGCAACGCCCCGCTGTTCTCCTTCAACCCGCTGGAATCCACCCGGACCATGACAGCCACCATCGCGGCCGAGCTGGGAGAGGTGGTATTCGGAGGCGGCCACTATCATGCCCTGTTCTTTATAGGCCTGACCTTGTTCCTGGTCACGTTTGTGATCAACACCGCTTCCTGGGTCTTGTTCGACAGTCTGATGAACAAACTGTATGGAGCAAAGAAATAGGCGGCATATGAATTATCAGACAAAATTAAGAAAAATCGGCGACAAGGTAAAGATCGGCCTGACCGGAACGGCGGTCCTGTTGATATTGGCCATCCTGGCAATCATCCTTGCGGCTGTGATAGCCGGCGGTTATAAAAGCCTGAGCTGGGAGTTCCTGAGCCAGCCGCCCCGCGACGGCATGACCAAGGGCGGGATCTTCCCGGCCATATTCGGGATGGTGTTCTCATTGATCCTGATGCTGATCGCGGTGGTGCCGGTGGGCGTGGCCACGGCCGTTTACCTGCACGAGTACGCCCGGCCAGATTTTATATTGACCAGGTTGATCCGGGGGGCGGTCAACAACCTGGCCGGGGTTCCTTCCATCGTTTTCGGCCTGTTCGGGCTGGGTTTCTTCATCCAGTTCATCGGCAACGGGATCGACCGGTCTTTGGGACAGAGCGGACTGTTCGGCCAGCCCTGCATCCTTTGGGCCTCGCTGACCCTGGCCCTGATGAACCTTCCGATCATCATCGTGGCCACCGAGGAGGCCCTGAGAGCCATTCCCCAGGCGGAGCGGGCCGGGGCCCTGGCCCTGGGGGCCACAAAATGGCAGACCATCCGGCATGTGGTGCTGCCCCAGGCCATTCCCGGCATACTGACCGGCGTGGTGCTGACCATCAGCCGGGGAGCCGGCGAGGTGGCGCCCATCATGTTCACCGGGGCGGCCTATTACCTGCCTTACCTGCCCAAACTGCCCACCGACCAGTTCATGACCCTGGGCTATCACATCTTTGTGATGACCACCCAGTCACCGGACATAGACGCCACCGTGCCCATAGCCATGGGCGCCACCCTGGTCCTGCTGGCATTGACCTTTTCACTGAACATCATCGCCATCATCATCAGATCCCGCACCAGAAGACAGCTTAGCAAAGGAAGATAGAATGGAAACAAGGGAAAACCGCTTGGAAATAATTGATTTCAGCCTCTTCTACCACCGCACCAAGGCCCTGGAGGAGATCTCCATGGACATTCCCGAAAAAAAGGTGACCGCCATCATCGGGCCGTCGGGCTGCGGAAAATCCACCCTGCTGCGGTCCATCAACCGGATGAACGAGCTGATAGAGGGAGTGACCACCGAGGGGGAGATATTGCTGGACGGGGAGGACATCTATCACAAAAACATAGATGTGGTGGAACTGCGGCGCAAGGTGGGGATGGTCTTTCAGAGGCCCAATCCTTTTCCCAAGTCCATTTACGAAAACGTGGCCTTTGGGCTGAGGATGGGCGAGAAAGCATATTCCAAGGGCAGACTGGAGGAAGTGGTGGAGCAATCGCTTAAGGAGGCGGCCATCTGGGACGAAGTCAAGGACCGGCTGCAGCGCTCGGCCATGGAGCTTTCGGGCGGGCAGCAGCAGAGGGTCTGCATCGCCCGGGCCCTGGCGGTGGAGCCGGAAGTCATCCTGATGGACGAACCGGCCTCGGCCCTGGATCCTATAGCCACCGCCAAGATCGAGGAACTGATCTTCAAACTGAAGGAAAAATACACCATCGTCATCGTGACCCACAACATGCAGCAGGCGGCCCGGGTCTCGGACCAGACGGCATTTTTGATGCTGGGCAAGCTGATAGAATACGGGGATACTTCGACCATATTCACCAAGCCTCGGAACAAGACCACCGAGGAATATATAACTGGAAGATTTGGTTAATATATAGAAAGGAGAACGGAAAATGAATATTCTTATAATACACTATGGTCTGGACCAAAAACAACTTATCATAGTGGATGAAATAAGAAAAGACCTGGATTGCCAGGTGGAGGAACTTAAGGCTGGGAAAAGCTTTGCTTTATGGAGGATAATCAAGTATTTTCTAAAACTTCCGTCCAAAGCCGATACTTTGAAAAATGAAACTTTGTGGTATGAATCCATAATCCTATGTTTTACTACTGGAGGCATAGAACTGCCACCAGAGATAAGGGCTTTATTAAAGGAATACCGTTACAGCCTACGGAACTTGGCTTGTCTAATTTTCACCTCAAGATCCCAAGGGGTCAAGGACACTTTATTGGAATCAGTGATACAGCTGGCTGGTGGCAGGCCGTTGGCTTGGTGCGAAGTCATCGGGGATAGTTCTGCAAACACCCAGGAAATTAGAGCCTTTGTTCGAAAAATTCAAAATCTCGGGCATTACAACCAGAAAAGATAGCTTCAACTATCCTGCGAGGAAAAAGATTACAAGGACGGCAACCAAAACCGTCCTTGATTTTTTTTGATATTCAATCGAACAAAATATCGTCTCATGTATTTCATTGATAAATTCGTTAATAGTATAGAAATTAAACCGGAAATATGATACAATGATCTTAACGAATCAATCAGCTATCAAACAATTCTGGAGGCAAACATGGGTTTCTCCCTGATCCCCAAGGAAGTGCAGTTTTTCGATCTTTTTGACAAACAAGCCGCTGTGATCAACATCGCCGCCAAAAGTTTCAAGGAGCTGGCTGTCAGTGGGACCTTCGATGATGCCGGCATCGAGCGGATGAAGGACATCGAGCACCAGTGCGACGAGATCACCCACGACATCATCGACAAGCTCAACCGCTGTTTCATCACTCCCTTTGACCGTGAGGATATCTACAAACTGGCCCTCGAACTTGACGACTTGGTGGACATGCTGTACAGCGTGGCCAAGAGGATGCGGCTATACAAGATAAACGGGGTCCACCCGGACATGATCAAGTTTTCCGAGCTGATAGAACAGGCGGTCGGCTGTCTGGGCAAGGCCCTGAATAGTCTTCGCAACAGCAAGCACCACAAACCCATTTTAGTCTGCTGTATCGAGATCAACCGGCTGGAGAACGAGGGCGACCACCTGCGGGATCATGTGATAGGCGATCTTTTCGAGAATGAAAGTGATGCCATGGCGGTCATGAAATGGAAAGAGATCTTTGAAGGTGTGGAAACCTGCCTGGACATAAGCGAGGATATCAGTAACATCATAGAATCCATACTGGTGAAGAACGCCTGATGCTGCCGCTTATAATATTTTTGATATTGTTGGCCTTGTTCTTTGATTTTTTGAACGGTTTCCACGACTCGGCCAACTCGATCGCCACCATTGTTTCCACCAGAGTGCTTTCGCCGCGCCATGCGGTGCTCTGGGCAGCTTTTTTCAATTTTGTCGCTTTCCTGATATTCAAGACCCATGTAGCCAGCACCATCAGCAAGGGGATCGTGAGCCTGGGGACCATAGATTCCGCAGTGATCTTTGCCACTTTGGTGGGGGCCTGCCTGTGGGACCTGATTACCTGGTATTTTGGCCTGCCCACCAGTTCCTCCCACGCTTTGATGGGCGGCCTGATAGGAGCTGCCCTCCTTAAGACCGGCGCGGAGTCGCTGATTTGGTCTGGCATATTAAAAACAGTGGCTTTCATCTTTATTTCGCCATTATTGGGTATGGCCCTGGGGCTATTGAACGGAGTGGCTGTACACTGGTTATTCCGCCGGGCGGTGCCCAGCAAGGTGGACCAATTTTTCCGAAAAGGGCAGCTGGTTTCAGCCGCATTCTATAGCCTGGGCCACGGCGGCAACGATGCCCAGAAAACCATGGGCATCATTGCCGGGTTAATGGTCAGCGCAGGCTACATGGCGAAGGATTTTAATGAAATACCGCTTTGGATAGTGCTGGCCTGTCATTCGGCCATCGCCATAGGCACCATGTTCGGCGGCTGGCGGATAGTGAAGACCATGGGGCAGAAGGTGGCCAAGTTGCGCCCGGTGGACGGTTTCTGCGCCGAGTTTGGCGCCGCCACATCGTTGTTCATCTCCTCGGCCCTGGGCGTTCCGGTCAGCACCACCCACACCATCACCGGAGCCATAATGGGAGTGGGCTCGCTTAAACGTATGTCGGCGGTACGTTGGGGAGTAGCCGGCCAAATAGTATGGGCTTGGGTTCTGACCATTCCCTGTTCGGCCCTGATCTCTGGGGTGGTATACTTCATAATCAAAAAGGCGGGAATCTAAAAAGATCGTCATTTTTGCCTTAATCAAAAGAGGGTGCAGGTGCCCCTCTTTTTTTGTTTAACACGGATTTAACATTGTGCTAATGCCCTTAAAATATTGGAGTAATATACTCATCATGCAAAGGATCAACCAATTCCAAACCAAGAGGAGGCAAGATGATTAAACTGCTTAGGTCACCATTGATGGTGCTGGTAACTGCAGTCCTGATATTAGGCTGCGGCAAGAATAAACAATCCATCACCCTGGCCGGCTCCACCGCTTTCCAGCCCTTCGCCGAGAAACTGGCCGAGCAGTACATGGCGGCCAATCCCGGGGCTTCGATCACGGTCCAGGGCGGCGGCTCGGCAGTTGGCATCCAGTCGGCCCTTTCCGGGGCGGCCCAGATAGGGATGGCCGACCTGGTGAACCTGCCCCCGGAAGCCAGGGAACTCAACGCCACCATAGTGGCCAGGGACGGCATAGCGGTGGTGATAAACCCGGCCAATAAAGTGAAAGATCTTACCCTCGACCAGCTTCGGGACATCTTCAACGGAAAGATCAAGAACTGGAAGGCAGTCGGAGGGGCGGACAAGGACATCACCGTGGTCTCGCGCGAGGCCGGCTCCGGCACCAGGACATCGTTTGAAGAGATAGTGACCGGGATAGACCTAAGCGGGAACGCCCTGATCCAGGACTCCAACGGGACCATCCGGGAAACAGTGGCCAACGACGCCGGAGCCATAGGCTACCTTTCCCACGGGCTGTTGAACGAGAAGATCAAAGCAGTTCTTTTGGATGGACAGGAATGCACAACAGAAAAGATCATGGCTCAGAAATATAAGCTGGTGCGGCCGATATTCCTCTTGACCAAGGCTCAGCCCGGAGCCGAGGTTCAAAGCGTGATAGATTACATCCTTTCTGCCGAGGGACAGCAGACCATCCAGCAGAACGGACTGATCCCGGCCAAGTGAAACTAATTCCTGAATACGGAATACTGAATTTTGAATACTGTAGTTAGTAACATTGTTGACAGTACTGAAACGCAAAATAAAAAATGCCGGTTAACAGCGAAAAAATAATGCAGCAACTGCTGCTGGCCGTGGCCTTCTCGGCCCTTTCGGCCCTGCTGCTGATCGCCGTTTTTATCATCAGCCAGGGGCTTCCCTTCATTTTCAGGTACGGGTTAGGGGAATTCCTGTTCTCTTCCCAGTGGAATCCCCAGGCCGGAAAATTTGGCATCTTTCCCATGGTGGTTTCCACCCTGTGGGTCACTTTGGGGGCCATGGCCATTGGGGCGCCGCTGGGGGTGGCCGGGGCGGTGTTCCTGACCGAGTTCGTGCCCCGGACGGTGATGCGGATAATAAAGCCGGCCATAGAACTGCTGGCCGGGATACCATCGGTGGTCTACGGCTTCATCGGGGTGATGGTGCTGGCCCCGCTGATCCGGGACCATCTGGGCGGCCCGGGCCTTTCGCTTTTGGCTGGCTCCATCATCCTGGGAATAATGATCCTGCCCACCATCATCAGCATCTCCATCGATTCCATCATGGCGGTGCCCAAAAGCTACCGGGAAGGGTCCCTGGCCCTGGGGGCTACGGTCTGGCAGACGGTGCGGATGGTGACCCTGCCGGCCGCCCGGTCCGGCATCGCGGCCAGCATCATCCTGGCCATGGGGCGGGCCATCGGCGAGACCATGGCGGTGATCATGGTCACCGGCAACTCCGTCAAGATCCCGGGCTCGGCCCTGGAGCCGGTGCGGACCCTGACCGCCAACATCGCCCTGGAGATGGGCTATGCCACCGGAATGCACCGCCAGGCCCTGTTCGCCACCGGGGTGGTGCTGTTTGTGGTGATCATGATCCTCAATTTCAGCGCCAGTTATGTGATGAGGCAGAGAAAGGCCCGCCGATGAAACTTGATCCCAAACATACCCAGAAGGCGGCGGTGGCGGTGCTGGGATCGGCCACCTTGCTGACCCTGACCGCCCTGGTCTTCATCATCGTCTTCGTGCTTCAGAAAGGCCTGCCGGTGCTGAGCTGGGCCTTTCTGACCGGTTCGCCCCAGGACATGGGCCGGGCCGGTGGGATCTTCCCGGCCATAGTGGGCTCGGTATCCCTGACCGTGCTGGCGGTGCTGCTGGCCGCGCCCCTGGGGGTGGGTACGGCGGTCTACCTGACCGAATACACCCGGGAATCACGCCTGACCGTCCTGATCCGGTTCGGGGCCGACTGCCTGGCCGGAATACCGTCCATCATCTTCGGCCTGTTCGGCTTCATACTGTTCGTGACCATCATGAAGATGGGCTGGTCGCTTCTGGCCGGCTCGCTGACCCTGGCCCTGATGATCCTGCCCACTATCATCCGGACCACCGAGGAGGCCATCAAGGCGGTGCCGCTTTCCTACCGCGAGGTCAGCTATTCGCTGGGGGCCACCCGCTGGCAGACTGTGCACAAGGTGATCCTGCCCAATGCCCTGCCCGGGATCCTGACCGGCGTGATGCTGGGTGTGGGCAGGGCTTTGGGTGAGACGGCGGCCGTCATCTTCACCGCCGGGTCATCTCTCAGGATGCCGGCCTCTGTCTTCGATTCGGTTCGGACCATGGCGGTGCACTTCTACCTGCTGGCCCGGGAGGGCATCTCGCCCGAGAATGCCTACGGGACGGCGGCGGCCCTGATCATCGCAGTACTCTCGGTGAACCTGCTGGCCTATTGGATGATGAACCGGATGGTAGCCAAAAGAGCATAAAGATGAACAAATGCCAGTCAAAATAGCACTGAATAAATTTTCGGTCCATTACGGTCCGGACCCGCTTCTCCAGGAGATCGACCTGGTGATCCAGAGCAATCAGATACTGGGCGTAATCGGGCCGTCCGGCTCCGGCAAGACCACCTTTCTCCGGGCCCTGAACCGGATGAACGAACTGCAGCCCGGCTTTACCACCGAGGGCCAGGTCCTACTGGACGGGGAGGACATCTACGGCCGGGATTATGACGCGGTCAGCCTGCGCAAAAAAGTGGGAATGGTGTTTGCCATGCCGGTGCCCCTGCCCATGAGCATCCACGAGAACATAATCTACGGCCCCAAACTTTCGGCCGGCCGGGGATGGAAGCATGACGAGGCAGTGGTGGAGAGCTCCTTAAAGGCGGCTTTCTTATGGGACGAGGTTAAGGACCGTTTGAAGACTTCGGCCCTAAGGCTTTCCGGCGGCCAGCAGCAGCGGCTGTGCCTGGCCCGGATCCTGGCCCTGAAGCCGGAGGTGATCCTGCTGGACGAGCCCTGCTCCGGGCTGGACCCGGTCTCCACCGCCAAGATCGAGGAGGCCTTGACCATCTTAAAGGAAAGATATACCGTGATCCTGGTCACCAACAACACCAAGCAGGCGGCCCGGGTGGCCGACCGCACGGCCTTCTTCCTGATGGGGAAACTGGTGGAGGAGGGAGCCACCCAGCAGATGTTCACCGCTCCGAAGGACAAGCGGACCAGCGACTACATCACCGGAAGGTTCGGCTGATACCGGGAAACCTTCTTATCCGCAGATTAACGCAGATTATGACCACTCTTTTTTTTATATAAAACGATTTAAAGTCGAATAGATAATCTGTGTAAATCTGATAAATCTGCGGATGAAAAAAGTGGTAAGTTTGGAGTTGGTTTTGTAAACAAAGGTCATAATATAGCATTTGCAATGGATCTAAAAATTGAAATAAAGGACCTGGACCTTTTCTACGGCAGTTTCCAGGCGCTGAAGGCAGTTTCCATGCCGGTCTATGACCGGCAGATCACCGCTTTGATCGGCCCTTCCGGCTGCGGGAAGTCCACCCTGCTCCGTTCCCTGAACCGGATGAACGACCTGATCTCCGAGGTCAGGATCAAGGGCCTGGCCCTGCTGGACGGGGTCAACATCTATGACCGGAACACCGATGTGGAACTTCTCCGGAAGAGGGTGGGAATGGTCTTTCAGCGGCCCAACCCCTTCCCGCTGTCGATCTACGAGAACGTGGTCTACGGCTTAAAGGTGGCCGGAACGAACGATAAAAGTACCCTGGACCAGACGGCGGAAAAAAGCCTGAAGGCCGCCTGGCTTTGGGACCAGCTCAAGGACAAACTACATCAGCCGGCGATCTCCCTTCCCCTGGACCAGCAGCAGCGGCTGTGCCTGGCCCGGTTGCTGGCGGTGGAGCCGGAGGTGATCCTGATGGACGAGCCCTGCTCCTCCCTGGACCCAATCGCCACCGCCAAGGTGGAGGAGCTGATGCTGGAACTGAAAAAGGATTACACCATCGTCATTGTCACCCATAACATGCAGCAGGCGGCCCGGGTCTCGGATTTCTCGGGATACATGCTGCTGGGGCAGATGATTGAGTTCGGGGAGACCAAGACGCTGTTCACCAATCCAGCGCAGAAGCTGACAGAGGATTACATCACCGGAAGGTTCGGATAACGAAGCAATCAGGTATCCTCTATCCAGTATCCTGTATTCAGTAAAACAACATAGTGAATAACGGCTACTGGCCACTGACCACTAAATTATAAACAGCAAACTTACGCTGAGGTAGAAAGATGGAACAAAGACATTTTGACCGGGAGCTTTTGGAGCTTAAGGAAAAGCTGTTGTTGATGGCGGCCAAGGTGGAGCAGCTGATCAAGCAGTCCATAGAGTCCCTGATGAAGAAGGATGCGGTGCTGGCCCAGTCGCTTTTTGACCTGGACAAGGAAGTGGACAGGCTGGAGATCGAGATAGAAGAGGACGCCATCGCACTTATCGCCCGGCACCAGCCGGCGGCCGGGGACCTTCGCTTTTTGATCGGGGCCATCAAGATCAACAACGACCTGGAGCGGATCAGCGACCACGGGGTGAACATCGCCCAGAGCGCCATCCGGCTGGCGGCCCAGCCGGAGTTGAAGCCCCTGATCGACATCCCGCGGATGGCCGAGCTTTCCATCGGCATGCTCAAGGACAGCCTGGACAGCTTCGTCAACAACGACCCGGACAAGGCCCGGGCGGTCTGCAAAAGCGACGACCAGGTGGACGACCTGAAGGACCAGATATTCAGGGAACTGCTGACATATATGATGGAGAAGCAGGACTCCATCGGCCGGGCCATGGACCTGATCCTGGTCAGCCGGAACCTGGAACGGGTGGCCGATCTTTCCACCAACATCAGCGAGGAGGAGATCTACATCTCCGAGGCCAAGATCGTAAAGCATAATGTTCAGAAGGGGAAATGAACGGAAGAACAGTTCACTGAATAAAAACAATCCACTGCATCAGATTGCTTAAAAAGGCTGGACTTTGGTCCGGCCTTTTATTATAATACCGAAGTCCGGAACTATTTATGTAACCAATGAATCCATGAACAAGGGAAATATTCCTGAATTCATGGTTTCCTTATAAATAAATCTATCTCGAAAGAAAACATGCTTAGCGAACTTCAAATAACCCAGGTCATCACCAAGGAATTGGGCCTGCAGCCTTTCCAGGTCAGCAACACTCTGGAACTTTTCGGGGAAGGGGCCACCATCCCCTTCATCGCCCGGTACCGCAAGGAGAAGACCGGCCTGCTGGACGAGGTCCAGATCCGGGATATCCGCGACCGGTTCGATTACATCAAGGAACTGGACGAGCGCAAGGCAGCCATCCTGAAAAGCATAGAGGAGCAGGGCAAACTGACCGACGAACTGAAGGCCAAGATAGAGGCCTGCCTGGTGAAGCAGGAGCTGGAGGACCTTTACCTGCCCTACAAACAGAAGCGGAAGACCAAGGGCATGGTGGCCAAGGAAAAAGGTTTGGAGCCTCTGGCCCTGTCGCTGTGGCTGCAGGAGGGAAGTTTTGACCCGCAGGCTGAGGCCGAAAGATACCTCAACCCGGAACTGGGGATCAACAGCGCCAAGGATGCCCTGGACGGGGCCCGGTACATCATAGCCGAGCTGATCTCCGACGACGCCGAGGTCCGCAAATATCTGCGGGAGACCACTATGGCCAAGGGGATCCTGGTCTCCCAGGTCAGGGACGAGTTCAAGGAACAGAAGACCAAGTTCAACCAGTACTACGAATTCAAGGAGCCGCTTAAGCTGATCCCCTCCCACCGCTATCTGGCCATCATGCGGGGGGAGAACGAGGAAGTGCTGACCGCCAAGGTGGATCCCCCGGTGGAAGAGATCAACCAGTATCTGCTCAACAAATTCATCAAGGACAGATCCTTTGCCCAGTACCAGTATTTGAGCGAGGTGATAGGCTTTGCCTACCGGGTTTACCTGAACACCTCCATCGAGGTGGAACTGCGGTCGGAGATCAAGGAAAAGTCCGACGCCGAGGCCATCCGGGTGTTCGCCGAGAATCTCAGGAACCTGCTGCTGGCCCCGCCGGCCGGCTCCAAGGCCATCATGGGGATAGACCCCGGACTGCGCACCGGCTGCAAGGTCGCAGTGGTGGACGAGACCGGAAAATTCATGGAATACGCCACCATCTTCCCCCACAGTTCGGCCTCCCAAAAACAGGAAGCGGCCAAGACCCTGGCGGCCCTGGCCAAGAAATACAAGCTGGAGCTGGCTTCCATCGGCAACGGCACCGCCTCCCGGGAGACCGACCAGTTCGTACGGGAGGTGATCGCGGAGCACAAGGGGATCAAGCTGCAGCCGGTGGTGGTCAGCGAATCCGGGGCCTCGGTCTACTCGGCCTCGGACCTGGCCCGGGAGGAGTTCCCGGACCTGGATGTCTCGGTCCGCGGCGCCATCTCCATCGCCCGGAGGCTGCAAGACCCGCTGGCCGAGCTTGTGAAGATAGACCCAAAATCCATCGGAGTGGGCCAGTACCAGCACGACGTCAACCAGCCCAAGCTCCGGCAGGCTCTGCACGAGACGGTGGAATCCTGCGTCAACTTCGTTGGCGTAGACCTGAACACAGCCTCCTATTCGCTGCTGTCCTACGTTTCCGGCCTAAGCGAGGCCATGGCCAAGAACATCGTCAAATACCGGGACGAGCAGGGCGCCTTCAAGAACCGGAAGGAACTTCTCAGAGTGACTAGGCTGGGGCCAAAAGCCTTTGAGCAGGCGGCGGGATTTTTAAGGATCCGGGACGGGGCCGACCCGCTGGACAATTCGGCCGTCCATCCCGAAAGCTATCCCATCGTCAAGCAGATGGCCAAGGATCTTAAAACCAAGACCGGACTGCTGGTGGGCGATCCCCTGCTGGCCGGGCAGATCGACCTGAAAAAATACGTCACTCCGGAGGTCGGACTGCCCACCCTGAACGACATCCTGTCCGAGCTGAAAAAACCGGGGCGAGATCCCCGGGACAAGTTCGAGCCGGCCAACTTCAAGGACGGGGTCACCGAGATCAAGCACCTAAAACCCGACATGATGCTGGAGGGGGTGGTGACCAACGTGGCCAATTTCGGGGCCTTCGTGGACATCGGGGTCCATCAGGACGGGCTGGTGCACATCTCGCAGCTGGCCAACAAAGACGTGAAGGATCCCAAGGAAGTGGTCAAGGTGGGCCAGCGGGTGACGGTCAGGGTGCTGGAGATAGACCTGGAGCGCAAGCGGATAGCCCTGTCAATGAAGGGAAATCAATAATACATAGGAGATTCAAATGAGCAAAATAATAATCATCGGAGCGGGCCTGGGCGGGCTGACCGCCGGCAACCTGCTGATCCGGAAAGGCCACCAGACCACGATCCTTGAATCCCATACTGCTCCGGGAGGTTATGTGGCGGGTTTCCGGCGCCAGGGTTTTTATTTTGAAAGCGGTACCCTCTCCTTTGAATCGCTTCCCACGGTGCAGAAGGCGATGAAACAATTGGGGGTGCTGGACAAGATCGAGATCGTTCCCCAGCAAACCCGTTTCGTGTCCGACCGTTTCGACATCACCACTTCCGAGACCTTCGCCGGTTTTAAGCAGGCCATTCTCGCCGCTTATCCCGAGCACCAGCAGAACCTGAGGCGGTATTTTTCCGAAGTGGACAAGCTGATCATGGCCATCGAGCCCTTCATGCTCCCAGACCCGCCCTGGACCTCGTATCTCCGGGGGGCGGCGGCCGGGGCGGAGGTGCTGCTTAAATACAGCCGGACCAATCTGGGCGATTTCACCGCAAAATATTTTGAACGCGACAGCGAACTTTTCCGGCTGTTCAAGAATTTCGGATATCCCGACATGAGCGCCCTGATCCTGGGCGGGGCCATCATCAGCATCTTTTCCGATTACTGGACGATCAAGGGCGGCATGCAGTCCTGGGCCGACGCCCTGGCTCAAAGTTTCACCGGGTTGGGCGGCGAGTTGAAACTGGGAACTCCGGTGGAAAAGATAATCACCGAAAAGGGCCGGGCGGTAGGAGTGATATCGCAGGGAGCCAGCCATCGGGCCGACCATGTGATCTCGGCCTGCGATTACAAGAACACTTTCCTTAAATTGCTGGACGACCAATCACTGATCCCCGACCGCCAATTGAAAAAGATCAAGAGTACCCAAGTCTCCGAAGGGATATTCACCGTTTATCTGGGACTGTCCATAGACAACCGGAAGCTGGCCGAATATATGAAGATCCCCCACGTCTCGCTGTTTGACGAGCAGCCCGGGGCCGACGTCCGCAATCCCAACGATCCTGACTTCTTCAAGAAATCATCGATCAGCCTTTATTCCCCGTCGCTGATAAACCCCGAACTGGCCCCGGCCGGGAAATCCTGCCTGATGCTGCAGATGGTCTGCCCCCACCGCTGGATGGACAACTGGGGCGGCGGAGACAGGGAGAAATACCAAAACCTTAAGGACCAGGTAAGCCAGACCCTGATGAACAAGGCCCGGAAACTGATCCCGGACCTGGAAAAACTGATCGAGTTCAAAGGAGCGGCCACCCCGCTGACATACCAGCGCTACACCGGCAACACAGACGGGGCCACTTCATCTTGGAGCTGGAATCCCAAGAACAAATTCCACAAAAGCATCCTGGGGACATTTGTGGAAACGCCGGTGAAAAACCTGCTGATAGGTTCCTGCTGGGCCATGCAGATAGGAGGGATCCCCGGGGCCATCAGCGCCGCCCAGAAATGCGCCAAGAGGATCAAATAAGCAATTCTGGCACATAAACAGCCGGCCCCGGAAGGGACCGGCTGTTTTGATTAGTCAAATATTTAAGCCAATCGAAAAAATATAATTATTTTACTTGACTTTAAAATCAAATTTTATTAATATTAACCTGATATATAAGGTATTATCCTATAATAGGTTTAATGAAAAGAACCATTTCCATAATTATAAGCGTGATACTGGCCCTGGCGGCTTTGGGTCTTACGGTGTTTACCCTGCGGCAAGATCAAAAATCAGCAGGCAGCGCCGCTCCGGATGAGCTTAAGACCCGCTCTGAGCTTATTGCCAAGAGCCTGGCCCGCAGTCTTTCCGATCCGGTGGCCAACGCCGATGATCTTTCTCTGTCCGAGCTGATGGCCCAGGCCAGGACCGATTACCCCGAAGTATCTCAGATCCGGGTGGCCAACAACAAGGGAATGATGGTGGCCGCATCCGAGGATGACATGGTGGGGCAACCCTTGTCATTGCCGGCCGGGATCAAAACCTTGACGGACGAAAATCTGCTGTTGCAGCCTGCTTTGTCCGGGCCCAAGGAAAGATCTTACTGGGCGGCTGTTCCCATCCTGCTGGGCAAGGAGAAGATAGGCGGCCTTTATCTTTTGACCAAGGGACAGGCCCAACCGGCTTCCTCCAACAAAACGGCCATTCCTATTCCTCTGGTGGCCGGGCAGGCGGCGGCTCTGATCATCATAATCTTGCTGCTGGCGTTGTCAGCGCCAAGAACCGTGACCGTGGCCACGGCCGGGGAAGCGCTGGCCGAATTCGAGCACAAGAAAAAAGAGATCGAAAAGGACCTGGAGAACAAGCGCAAGGACCTTAAAAAAGTGGAAGCCGAGGCGGCCGATCATACCCGGTGGCTGGAGATGTTCCGGGGTGAAGAATCCGACCTAACAAGCCAGGTGAAAAAGATGCGGCAGGAGCGGACCGAGCTGGAGAGCGTGATAGAGCAGGGGCGCAAGCAATTAGTGGAGTTCGAGGGACTGCTCCGTAACAAGCAGTCCAAGCTGGAAGAGGTAAGCCACCATCTGACCGCCAGAATCGAAGAGGGCATTGAACTGGACAAGCGGCTGGTCAGCATCCAGCAGCAGGAGGCCGAGCTTAACACCCGGATGACAGAGCTCAAGAAGGGCGAAGCCAATCTGGCCCAGTGGCTCAAACAGTCCAAGGCTGAAGTGCAGAACTTGGTGCAGTTCATCGCCGAGAAGCGGATAGAAGAAAGCGAGCTGGAACAGACCATAGAAGAGAAGCGGCGCGAGGCGTCAGAGTTGGAGCAGAAGGTGGAGGAAATGCGGGGCAACATCCAGGAGCTGTCCGATATCAGCGAACAGTGGACCGGCGAGAAAGAACGCCTTTCCCAGGAAATTGGTGATAAACAAAAAGACCTGACCGCAGTGATGCAGCTGCTGGAAGGCAGCCGGGCCAGGCTGGAGAAACTGCAAAAACAGGAAACTGCCGTCAAATGACGAACTACTATGAAATTCTGGGAGTAAGCCGGGGAGCCGAAGCTTCGGAGATATCCCAGACCTACCGCCGTCTGCTGCAGGACCAGTATCAGGAAATGGGCAAGGAGGCAGATCTTTCGTTGTTAAGCCAGGCCCATAAAACCCTGACCAATCCCGCCAAGCGCCGGGAATATGATGCTACGCTTGACCTCTTGTCCGGTCAGTTCGTTGTCCAAGATCCCGAAAACCCCAACAAGGGCGAGAAGGCCTATTTGGACGGGCTTAAGGCTTTCGATCTCCAGAATTATCAGGAGGCGGTGCAGTACTTTGCCCGGGCCGCCCGGCTGGATCCCAAGCAGGGGCATTTTTTCAGCCAATGGGGCTTGTCCATCGGAATGTTCCCGGGCCGGCTGCCCGAGGCCGAGCTTTACTGCAAAAAGGCCATCGAGCTGGATCCTGACAATCCGGTATTCTACTTCAATCTGGGATTTTTATATCAGCGCCATAATTTAAGCGAGGCCGCCCAGCAGTCATTCAGCAAGGCCCAGGAAGCACAGCAGGTGCGGCAGGCAAAGCACTCGGCCCAGCAGACGGCCGTCATTAGCGCGCATTGGAGGGGAGACGCTGGCAGCCTGCTGAAGGAACTGGATTCAATAGAAGAGACCATGACCCAGCCTGATGTGGAACAACCTTCGGTGATCGCCCTGCCCCAGGCCGAAGAGGCTGGCCCGGAAAAAACAACGGAGGAGCAACCGGTTCCTTCATACGAAACTGCGCCAGAGCAGACTCCGGCCATGGCCGGGGAAACCACAGGCTTCTCCGGGGTGGACGATCTGTTAAGCGAATTGGACGACCTGGAGTCCAGCATGGAGAAGGTTGAAACGTACAATAACGGCAAAGCAGAAATTCCGGAGGAACCGGAAGCAGCCCCGTTGGAGATAGTCACGGTCAAGGATGAACTGATCGTTCAAATTCCATCCGGCGAACAGCTGCCATCGGCAGAAGGCCAGAACGAGGTTTCTCCGCTGGAGATCGTTACCGTCAAGGACGAATTGATCGCCCAGGTGCCGCAGTCTTCACAGGATCAACAGTCAGCCGAGGCAAAACTGGAGTTAGTTACGGTTCAGGAAGAACTGGGTCCGGTGGAGCAGGAAGCCCCGGAACCGGAAATGCCTACGGAATCAAAGCAAACCAGCGAATCGACGCTGGACCTTTTGAAGGAATTGGATTCCATAGAGTCCATGGTGGCAGGGATAGAGCAGGCCGGAGTTGAAGATCGGACGGAGACCAAGGAATCCGTGTCCGAAACCAGCGCTGATGATCTGGAGAGCGAAGCCCTGAAGTTGCTGCAGGAGTTGGATGTTCCCCTGGCTGAAAAAAGCCCGGCGCCGCTAACGTCTGTACCCGTGGATGAAACACCTGCCCCTGACGGAGTGAAGGACAAGGAAAGCATTCCCGAGCCAGATTCCGAGGCCATCAAGAAAAAAATGGAAAGGCTGAACCAGATGGAGGAGCAAATGATGGAGGAATTGCTGAAGCTTAAGGCCGAGCGGGAACAATTGAGGGCGGAGCTGAAGGTCTAAAATTAAAGGAGGATGGATCCCGTTCTAAGAAAAATTAAATCCGGTGTCCCGATATTTCGGGGCACCGGATTTTTCAACAACCAAACTTAAGGGCTATTACTGCTGAGCTCTCATGATCTGTTGCAGGTTATCCGGATCGGGTGATTTGCTGAGGGCCTCGTCCAGTGTTATCACCTTGCGCTTGAAAAGCGAGGCCAGGGACATGTTAAGGGTGCACATGCCCTGCTTGACGCTGGTCTGGATCAGGCTCTGCAGTTGGTAGGTCTTTCCCTCCCGGATCAGGTTGCGCACCGCTCCGGTGCCGGTCATTATCTCGTGGACCGCTACCCGGCCCTTGCCGTCGGCCCTTTTCACCAGGATCTGTGAGATCACCGCCACGAAGTTTACGGCCACCTGCATCCTGATCTGCTCCTGCTGAAACAAGGGGAAAACGTCGATGATCCGGTCGATGGTTTGGACGGCATCGGTGGTATGAAGGGTGGCCAGCACCAGGTGGCCGGTCTCGGCCGCTGTGATTGCCAGCTGGATGGTCTCCAGGTCCCGCATCTCTCCAATCAGGATGCAGTCCGGATCCTGGCGCAGCACATATTTCAGGGCGTCGGCAAAGGTCAAAGTATCGCGGCCCAGCTCCCGCTGGTTGACGATGGCCTTCTTGTCGGTGTGAACGAACTCCACCGGGTCCTCCACCGTCATGATGTGGCAGGGTTCGTTGGCGTTGCGGTGGTCTATCATCGAGGCCTGGGTGGTGGACTTGCCGCAGCCGGCAGGGCCGGTGACCAGCACCAGTCCCCGGGGCCGCATGGAAGCCTCCTTCATGATGGCGGGGAACCCCAGCTCATCCAGGGACGGTATCCTTTCGGGAACCAGCCTGAAGACCATACCCAGCGAGCTGCGTTGCAGGAACAGGTTGACCCGGAACCGGCCGGTGCCGGTTTGGGTATAGGCAAAATCCAGCTCCAGGTCCTGGGTGAACTTCTGCCATTGGGCCGGGGTCAGCACCGAACCCACGAAACGCTTGATGTCGTCGGGGGTCAAGGCCGGCAGCTGGCTGGGAAGAAGATCGCCATTGATCCGAAGCAGCGGAGTGCTGCCGACCTTAAGGTGAAGGTCCGAGGCTCCCTGCTGGGCCATGTGCTGCAATAGCTGGAGTATATCCATTTTACTTTAAATCAGTATGTGTAGGTTCCGGCAATAAGGAATGTAACAGTAATACATTGGCGATGCTTTGGTAATGCGACTGACCAAACAATTGTATGCCCATAGTATAACAACTGCATTCTCAACCGTTTTTCAATTACATCAGCAGGCCGCTTTCCCCGGAAAGATCAGACCTTCATGATCATCCGTTCAAATTCAATGGGATTGGATGATTTAGCCATGGCATCCTCCAGGGTCACCTGTCCTTTCAGGAAATAGTCCTTTAAACAGGAATCCAGGGTGACCATGCCGTACTTGCCGCCGCTCTGGATGGCACTGTATATCTGGTGGGTCTTGCCTTCCCGGATGATGGCCCGGAGGGCCGGGGTGCAGGTCAGAACTTCGTAGGCCACCATCCGGCCCTTACCGTCGGTGCGGGGCAGCAGGGTCTGGGAGAAGATGGCCTGGAGTGTGGTGGAGAGCTGCAGCCTTACCTGCTGCTGCTGGGCCGGGGGAAAGACGTCAATGATCCGGTCCACGGTCTGGGCGGCGTCGGCGGTGTGAAGGGTGGCCATCACCAGGTGGCCGGTCTCGGCCGCGGTAATGGCCAGGCTGATGGTTTCCAGGTCGCGCATCTCGCCCACCAGGATGATATCCGGATTCTGGCGCATCACGTGCTTAAGGGCTCCGGCAAAACTGTGGGTGTCTATTCCCACCTCGCGCTGATTGACGCAGGCTTTCTTGTCGCGGTGCAGGAACTCGATGGGGTCCTCGATGGTGATGATGTGGCAGGAACGGCCCTCGTTGATGAAGTCGATCATGGCGGCCAGGCTGGTGGATTTACCGGAGCCGGTGGGGCCGGTGACCAGCACCAGGCCCCGGGGCAGCATCGAGACCTTTTTCATGATCTGGGGCAGGGCCAGCTCGTCAATAGTCTTGATCAGAAGGGGGATGACCCGAAGCACGGCCCCCACAGCGTTCTTCTGCTTAAAGACATTGACCCGGAAGCGGGAGACGCCTGGGATGGAGTAAGACAGGTCCATCTGATGGGTCTGCTCAAATTTCTGGCGCCGTTCCTCGTTCAATATCTCGTACAGCAGCATCTTTGTGTCATCGGCCGTCATCACCGGCAGGCTGGTGCGCACCAGCTGTCCGTGGATCCTGTAAATGGGCGGCTCGCCGCACTTGATGTGCAGATCCGATCCCTGCTGGCTGACCAGCATTCTTAACAGTTCGTCAATTTTGGCCATGACAATTAAAAGTAATTAATGAGATCGCAAATATTTCAGGGCTAATTGCCGTTTCTGAAACATTCCAGACATATTAAACTAATAGTTTAACAAAAGCAGGCTTTTAAAGTCAAGGATAATAATCAAAAATAAATCAAAGGTCTTTGCCTGCAGGCAAAGACCTGGTCCAAAACAGAAAGGAACCTTGCTGACAGGCCTATGCCAACTGTACAAATGAAAATAGCAGAGGGACAGGATCATTGATGGAGCCGGTAAAAGGCCGGAACTGGGCCGGATATTTCCGCAAACCAGTTCCGGTCTTGCCTATTGCAGGAGCGGCGGCTTCTGGAACCAGGCAAAACCGTCAGGGGGAGATCCTGTTAACCGTTAATTCAGACAGTGATTCGGACCCACGGACTTCTTTTCCATGAAACCAAAAAAACCTTTGCCGCTTCCGGTAAAAAAATAAGCTAACTGTATAAAAAATCATTGACTTTTAACAAATATTTGGTATAGTTAAAGACTAATGACCCATAAAAATGGCATAGTTGTCCTACCTTCGGAACATCTGGAGGCTGTAATCAAAATTGCCGCCGGGAGCCTGGGGTGCAGTGCGGAGTTTTTTCCTTTGGAGGAAACCTCCGCACTGCACCCTGACGGCCAGGGAGAAGTCCTGCCGCTGCCGGAGTTCCACCGGAAACTTCTTATTAAAGGCCAAAATGACATGCTCGGTCCGGCCCTGGAGACCGCGAAAAAACTGGCCGGAGAGATCAGCGCCAAGGAACAGGAGGCGGTTTCCCTGACCCAGGAGATAACCGAGCGCTACGAACAGCTGGCCACCCTTTTCGAGATGAGCGAAAAGCTGGGGATGGCCGGAGACAATCCGTCCCGGATGGCGGCCATCTTAGACACTGCCACCACTGCGGTCTCGGCCAGCTGTGGCAGTCTGATGCTGTTGGAGGGGGACTGCCTCTTCATCAACCGTGGGGAGCAGGGGATCAACAGCGAAGTGATCCGCTCATTGGCCCGCCGGGTGGCGGAACGGAACAAGCCGGAGGTGGACGAAAAAAGTTACATCGTTCTGCCGCTGGCCGTCAGCGAGAATCAGTCCATAGGAGCCCTGGCGCTGGGACCCAGGACCGAAGGGATATACCGCTCCGGGGACGTCAAGATGATGGTGACGCTCACTTCCTACGCCGCTCTGCTGCTGGAGAGCGGACGGCTCTATGAAGGATTGGAGACGCTGTTTTTCTCCACCATCAAAAGCATGGTCGAGGCCATTGACGCCAAGGATCCCAGCACCCGGGGCCATTCCGAGAGGGTCCGCCGTTATTCAGCTCTGATGGCTCAAAAAATGGGGATGCCCGGCCCGGACCAGAAAATGCTGGAGCTGGCCGCCCTGCTTCATGATCTGGGCAAGATCGGCCTTCCCGATTCCATTCTGAACAACGTTAAAAGCCGCCTAACCGACGAGCAGTGGCACCTTGTGAAACAGCATCCCGAGATAGGCGTTTCAATATTGACCCATGTGGCCCAGCTGAAGAAGATCCTGCCGGCCATCGGCCAGCACCACGAGCGCTACGACGGCAGCGGCTACCCTACCGGGATCAAGGGCCAGGACATTTCGCTGTTTGCCCGGATCATAGCCGTGGCCGACGCCTATGACGCCATGACCACCCAGCGCACCTACCGGCCCACCTTCGATTCCCGGCAGGCCCTGGCCGAGCTTCGGGAAAATGCCGGCAACCAGTTCGACCCGATGGCGGTGGAACTTTTTCTGCAGAGTTTTTCCGGCACCGATAACAAATAACAGGCCATGAACGAAAATAACGACATAAATATCCAGTCTCCTGCGGTTGCGGTTAATCATCATCCGGCCAATTCTCCCGGGGATGCCGGAGATCTGTCCGGACTGATGATGCCCGGGCTTTTGGAGTGGCTGCCCCAATCGGCGGTACTGACCGACCGGGAGTGCCGGATCATAATGCACAATCAAAAGGCCAAAGGGCTGGTGGCGGGCCAGGGTCTGGTGTGGGACGACCTGGAACTCCTACCGGAAGATCTGGCCTGGATTAAAAGTACGATGCTGGGTTATGCCCAAAAACCGGGGTTCCCGGCCGAAAAAAAAATCACCTTCAAGGACCGGCTGTGGAGCCTGGGGCTGGTTCCGTTGTATCACGAAAATGTTTTTTTGGGAGCATTGCTGGCCTTTGCTGACCAGGCCGACGAAGTGGCCGGCCAGTTTAAAAAATTGCGGGACCTGCTGATAGCCACCCAGGATGAAAAGACGGTGGCCGAGTTTCTGCTGAAGACCCTGAAAAAGAGTCTGGGGTTTGACAAGGGGATGCTGGCGGTGCTGGAACGAAGCAGCAGTTACAAGATCCTGGCCGGTCAGGGGCTGGAGGACGATGTTCAGAGGGAAGAGTTCCTGCCCCAGAGTGCCATGCTGGAGGCCTGTTATAAGGAAGGCCGGCCCATGGCGGTTTCCGGAAGCGCCGAAAACATAGAACAGTCTTTGGGCGGTAAACTGCTGAAGGTGGCCGGAGCCAGAACCGGTTCCATTCTGATCGTCCCTCTGCTGCGGGCCCAGCAGCCTTTGGGTTTTCTGCTGCTTCATAAAACAGGCCCGGCCTTCGGCAACGGGCACCTGACCCTGCTGACCGAGCTGTCCGAGATCTTCGTCAAGATACTGGACGAAGCCCGGATGGCCCAGAAATTCGAGAGCGAGAACCAGCTCCGCAACAAGCTTTACGAGATAGGATTTGCCGCCGGTTCGGTGCTGCAGCTGGGAAGCCTTTTAAGCCTGATGATCAGGACCATCGCCAAGGAGCTAAAGGCCGAGGAGGTCAGCCTGTATTTCTTTGACGAGATCTCGGGGCAATGGACCGGTAAGTCGATGATCGCTCCCAACGAAGGACAGGGTTTTCTGGCCCTGATCAAAAGCTCCGGGGTCAAACTGGAGCACATCCGGCTGATGGAGATGAAGGATGTCACTGCCCAGGTGGTGGCCCGGGGCCAGCCGGAGATAATCGGAGACCTGGCCCGAGATTCCCGTTTCACCCAGCCCTCGCCCCGGACCTCCTTTAAATCAGGGCTGTGGCACCCCCTTAAGATCAAGGATAAGACCATCGGAGCGCTGATGGCACTCAGCCGGCAACCGGGATATTTTGGTGTCTTGGACCAGGCCCTGATGGAGGAGATAACACCGCTGATCACCTTTGCCCTGCGCAGCGCCATGTTGTACGAGGAGATCCGCCGGGAGGGCAGCAGGCTGGGCTCCATCATCAACTCCATGCCCGAGGGCCTGCTGATGGTGGACAAGGATTTTAAGGTGATAATCAGCAACGACAGCTACGAAAAGCTCTGGAGCCTGGGGATCAGGGTAAAACCGGGGATGGAATTCCACACGGCCATTTTACCGCTGTTGGGAGAGCATATCCGGGACCAGAAACCTTTGCTGGAGTTTCTGCAGCAATGCGCCGGGAACACCGCCCTTCGCCAGGAGTCGGTGGAACTGGAACTCAACAGCGGTTCCTTCCTGAAGATAGTCTCCTTTCCGGTAGATGACGCCGATGGTCCGGGCAACGGTCTGGTATTGCTGCACCAGGATGTGACGGTAGAGCACCAGATCGCCGAAACCCGGCAGGAATTCGTGGGGATGCTATCCCATGACATGCGCAACCCGCTGTCGGCAATCATCGCCACCCTGGAGCTTTCCTTGGACGGCAGCCTGGGCGATCTCAACGAAAACCAGCATCAATTTTTGGGCAGCGCCATGAACGACAGCCGCCGGATGCTGGAGATGCTCAACGATCTGCTGGACGGCTACAAATATGAGGCGGTGGAGTTGAAGCTGGAGAAGACACAGTTTGACATCACTCAACTGATATCCAAACTGGTCTCCGACTTTTCCGCCCTGGCCAAGGAACGCCAGCTGGAGCTGTTCCAGGACACTCCCTTAAGCCTGACGGTGACGGCGGACGAGGGCAAGCTGACCAGGGTGATATCCAACCTGCTGACCAATGCCCTAAAGTTCACCCCTAAGGAGGGGAGGATAATAGTAACGGCCTCCGACAAAAAGCAGAACATCCAGGTCTCGGTCCAGGACACCGGGGAAGGCATTGCGCCGGATGAACTGGAAAAAGTATTTCAAAAATTTTACCAGGTGGAAAAACGCAAACTGGGCCGTAAAACCGGGACCGGCCTGGGCCTGCCCCTTTGCCGTAAGTTAGTGGACGCCCACGGCGGCAAGATCTGGGTAGAAAGCCAGCCGGGCAAGGGCAGCAAGTTCATCTTCACCCTTCCCAAGTAAAGTAAAATGACGGTCTATCTTGCCCCGCAGCCTTTATTCCCAGACATTGTAGTGAGCCCTTCGACACTGATTTCGGCAAGGCTTCGATAGACCCAGCCCAGCGGCTCAGGATAGGCTCTGCCGAACCATTAACGCTGATAACAACGGAATCACACCTAAAAATCAAAACTTCCGTAAAATGTCTGTTAAGTTTACAGATAGAAAAACTTTGGTGGTAAATGTCTGAGCTGGTTTACCAGGCTTTTATTGTTAAATAAAACAAACCTTTTCAAAGAGGTATTATCATATGACCAAAAAAATCATGGTGATCGATGACGAGCCCTACATTGCACGGGTCATCAAGTTCAAGCTGGAGCAGGAAGGCTACACCGTGTTCTCGGCCAATGACGGTCTGACCGGGCTGGAGAAGATCAGGCAGGAAAAGCCGGACCTGGTGCTTTTAGACGTGATGATGCCGGGGCTGACCGGGTACGAGGTCTGCCAGAAGATCAAGTCCGATCCCCAGCTGTCAGGCATTCCGGTGGTCATATTGACCGCCAAGGGCCAGGAGAAGGACCGGGAAGAGGGTTTAAGCGTGGGAGCCAGCGATTACATCACCAAGCCATTTTCGTCCAACCGCCTGCTGGAACTGGTGCGCAATATGGTGGGAGAGAACACCTAAATGTTATCCTGGCTTTGGCTATTAGCCATACCCTTTCTGGCCGGAATATTCCTGGCCTCCCAGGCTTTGGTGCTGAAGATCGCCGGCGCCGGGGGGATGCTGTTGCTGTTCGGTTGGGGAGCCTGGCTTTATTTCAACCTGTCCCGCCAACAGTCCCAGTCCGAAAAGTCGTTGGAAGAACTGGCCCAGCTGAAGGACGACGCCGGGCGCCAGAAAAATCAGAGCCAGGAGCTGGCCCGCCAGCGGGAAAAAGCAGAAGAATCCCGGAAAGACCTGGAGCGCCGGCTTCAGGAGCTCCGGACCGTCTGGGACAGCCTGCCGGCCGGAATGCTGATGATCAGCAACCCCGAGAACAAAGTGCTTTCCGTAAATCCAGAAGCCGAGCGGATCAGCGGTTACCGGGCCGTGGAACTGGTAGGACGAAGCTGGGAGCAAACCTTGACCGGCCAGCAAAACCAGACCCAGGAACATCCCCGGATCCAAGCATCAAAGGGCAGGGTTCTGACCGAACTGGACCAGGATAAAATAATTTTGAAGGACGGAACCGAACTGGAAGTACAGTCCCGGATCTGGAACCTGCCGGGCGGGCGGCAGACCGGCTGGATGTTCCAGCCCAAAAACCAGGCCATGGACTACAACAAGCTGCGGGAGGAGTTCATCACCAACATCTCCCACGAGCTGCGGACGCCGCTGACGGTGATCAAGGGATATGCCGAGATCCTTTACGAAGACGCCAAATCATCAGGCCACGAACAGGCAGACCTGATGAAGGTGATAGTGGACGAGGGCGACCGGCTGGCCGGACTGCTGGATTCAATCATAAATTTCCGGCAGGCCAGTTCCGGGATGCTGGGCCTGCGCCAGGAGAAGGTGGACATCATCGCCCTGCTGAACACAGTGATCCACGATCTGGAGCCCAAGTCCGCCAAGAAGGAGATAAAAATAATCAAAAAGGTGCCGCAGACACTGGCTCCTTCGCGGGGGGATTTCAACGCCCTGCGTTTTGCCTTCAGCAACATCCTGGACAACGCCGTCAAATTCAACACCAAGGGCGGCAGCGTCACGGTGGAGACCGGGGGCTGGCGGCTGGAGGACGGGATGTGGAAGATGCAGGTCCACATCAGCGACACCGGATCCGGCATCGCCCCCGAGGTGATGCCCCACATCTTCGAGAAATTCTACCGCACCGACCAGAAGGTGCACACCATCCAGGGAACGGGGATCGGACTTTCCCTGACCAAGGAGATCCTGGAGACCCACGGCGGCAACATCGCGGTGGAGAGCACGGTGGGCAAGGGGACCAAGGTCACGGTCAGTTTGCCGATGTCGGAGTGAGAATAAATAAAGGTATTGTGAAAGGTGATTAGGGACAAGCATTACCAACTTTTGGTGAATAGGCCAATAAAATCTGACAACAAAACTGTTGCTTATTTAGGAGGGGCGGCTATGTTCATGGTTAGGACTATGATCATTCTATCAGCATTTGCGAGTACAGTTGTAGCTGAAGATTTCAGCAAAGTATCAATCCAAGGTGCATTTTATCCATTCAGAGCATCAAGTAATGTTAACAGTTATTATTATCAAGATGTCTCTTTGACTCCGTCGGTAGAATTTGGCGTTAGGGTCAAATCGGTAAAAAAAATTGGCATAGATTTTCTAATTAGCGCTGTTTATAGTACCGGGTGCGATGCCAATGCAAATATAAGCAATTATACAGCGTACCAACCAGCGATATATGCCGCATCAGGCAAAGTTGGTTTAGTGTATGACTTATATAGCGGGGACCGTACTGCACTTGGTGCATTATTTTATTTTGGGGGAAATTACAAACAACATCTGCTTTGGAATTATTTGGATGAAAGCATTTTTAGTTATACTACTTTTGCCCCTTTCTGCTTCATGGGAATTGAACCTTCAGTAGAAATTGCCAAAAACTTTGTGTTCTATACAAAATTTGGATTGGATATTGAAAAGAGGCCCAATTCTAAGGGGTTTATTGCAGTATATGATCCATCTCCATATTCGTATTCATATCAGTATTTACTGGTTGAAAGAAAGGATTCAGGCGTTAATATTGCATTAGATGGTTTTATGCTAGGCGTTCGGTATCAGTTCTAAATAGTTATTCTGGAGACCCACGGGGAATGATCGCGGTGGAAAGCACGGTGGGCAAGGGGACCAAGGTCACGGTCAGTTTGCCGATGTCGGAGTAGGACTGAGCCCATTAATAAACACGAAAAACGGGGCTGAAAATAAACTGTCGGCAGGAAAAACATGGGAAATAAATTACCCGAAACACTCATGAAAAACGGCTGGTGGCTTTTAGCCGCCGTTTTTTTTATTTTTACCACGGCCCGGGCCGGAGTGGTGATCAACGAGTTCTGCTATGATCCGCTACCTAATATACCCGGTGATAAAGGTGCGGAATGGATTGAACTATATAATTCCGACACGATGGCTCAGGATTTGTCCGGATGGGAATTAGCACCGGATAGGTCCATCCACTATTTTGTACCATCTGGGTTTGTTTTACCTGCCAAAGGTTTTGTCCTTATTCATCTAAGGCGCATGGGGGTCAATACCGCCACAGACCTCTATGAAGATACAACAGGAATAGATGCAAACATGGGCGAGACCAGCGGTTATATAGCTCTGTTTACAAACAGTAAAAATAAGGCAAAAACATTGGTTGATTACGTTGCCTACGGCGCAGATGGGCAGACCTTCGAATCTATGGCAGATACTGCCGGAATTTGGGTCAAGGGAACATATATTGATACGGCAACCTGCGCCTGGTCGCTGGGACTGGCCTCCGACGGTGTGGACAGCAACCGGGTTGCCGACTGGAAGGAATTCTTAAAACCCACCCCGGGGTATACCAATGATCCTCAGGAATATGATGTGGCCCTCTCCGTTCCATTTACCACTCCATTGGAAGTCCCTGTTGGAAGCACTTTCACGGCATCTGTTTTAGTAAAGAACCAGGGCACCAAGACCGCCAGGAATGTGTCCCTCAAATTTTTCCGTGACGCCAACGGCGACTCGGTCTGCCAGGCCGGGGAAATGATCATGCACCAGGAGCTATGGGATTCCCTGCCCGCAGACCGGGTCTGCAGTTTTACCCACAGCGCTTTGGCCGAAGGCGCTTACCGGCTGTCGGTCCTGGCGGCCAGCGACAGCGAAACTGTTCTGATCAACAATTGCCAGGTTTTATCCTACTTGGCCGGAAGCCCGCTGGTGATCAACGAGATCATGTATGACCCGTCCGGCGGCCAGCCGGAATGGGTGGAGGTTTACAATCGTTCCGGCAGTCCGATTGATGTCTGTAATTGGACCATCGAGGACGCCACGTTTTCTCCCAAGAATGTTTCCACCGCTCACCAGAACATCCTGCCGGGAGAGTATCTGCTGCTGGCTCCGGATACTTCCTATTTCACCGGAGACTGCCCCAAGCTAAAGGTAAGCGGCTGGCCCTCCCTGAACGGCGACGGAGATATAATCTGTCTGCGCGATCTCCGGGGGGCAGCCATAGACAGGGTCCCGTACAGTTCTTCCTGGGGCGGCGGAGACGGGAAGTCGCTGGAAAAGATCAATCCCTTCCTGCTGAGCCAGGAGGCTTCCGGGTGGGGAGGCTGCGTTACTTCCGTCGGGTCCACCCCCGGCGCCCGGAACAGCATCTACATCGAAAAACTGGGATCCTCGGCCAACCTAAATATCTCGCCCAATCCTTTCTCCCCGAACGGCGACGGTTTCGAGGATCATGTTCTGATCGGCCTGGACTTTGCCTGGAGCAGGGCGGTGGTCAACATCAAGATCTTCGACCGGCTGGGGCGGCTGGTGAAGAACCTGGCGGAACAGCAGTCCTTTGGCGCTTCGGGGACCGTGGTCTGGGACGGCCGGGACGGCGGGGGGCAGATATGCCCGATGGGGGCTTACATCGTGCTGCTGGAGGCCCGGGACGCTAACGGCTCGGGCTCGGTGAAGAAGAAACAGACCGTGGCTTTGGCCAAGAAACTTTAAACCTCTTCCAGTCTTACGGCATCCCTCCCCTCGAGGGGAGGGAACGAGGGAGAGGTCAGAGAAAAGAAAAGATCATTCCACGTTACTATTCTACTACTCACTTCCTATACTAATTTCAGGAATCTTATGATCCAAGTATACACCGGCAATGGCAAGGGCAAGACCACCGCTTCTTTGGGCCTGGCCCTTAGGGCCTCGGGGCAGAAGAAGAAGGTGATGATGATCCAGTTCATGAAGGGCAAGGTGAACTACGGGGAACTGAAATCCGCCAAGCTTCTTCCCGGATTCACCATCAAACAGTTCGGGCGGCCGACATTCGTGGACAAGAAGAACCCGGCCCCGGCCGACATCAAGGGAGCACAGGAAGCCCTGGACTTTGCGGCCAAGACCATCGGCTCCAGGAAATACGACATCATAATCCTGGATGAACTGAACGTAGCCCTGGACTTCAAACTGATCCCGCTGGACGAGGTGCTGCTGATGCTGGCCTGGGTGCCCAGGGACCTGGAGCTGGTGATCACCGGGCGCAATGCCCATCCCAAGATCGTCAAGCTGGCCGACCTGGTGTCGGAGGTCAGAGAGGTGAAGCACTATTATCAGCAGGGGGTGCAGGCCCGGAAGGGGATCGAATTCTAAAACGACTTACGAATGTAAAATTCAAAATGCAAAGTGTATATTTTAAAATCGATCTGCGTCTATCAGCGTCCAATAAAGAAAACTAAAAACCAGCATACAATCAAGGAGCTTCATGGAAGGACTGATCAAAAAGGCCCTGGGCAAAGGGCAGGCCGACTACATAGAGATCCGGCTGGAGGATAAGGCCGTCACCAGCGTGGTCTATTCCGGCAGGGAACTGGACAGCGCCGGGACCAACACCACCAAGGGCGGCAACGTCCGGGCCCTGTACAAGGGAGGCTGGGGCTTCGTCTCCTTCAATTCAATGGACCAGCTGGATGCCAAGGTCAATGAGGCCTGCCGGGCGGCCCGGCTGGTGGGCAAGGGCAAAAGCGTTCTGGCCAAGGTCCCCAAAGTGACGGCCGATATCCGGGTCAGCCTAAAGGACGACCCCCGGAAGATCTCCCTGGCCCAGAAGGTGGCGCTGGCCAAAAATTACAACCAGATCATAATCGGCTCCAAGGGGATCATCAGCTCCGGGGTTCGCTACGAGGACGTCTTCAAAAAGCAGACCTTCGCCAACACCGAAGGCAGCTGCATCACCGAGGAGCGGGTATACTGCGGGGCGGCCTTTTCGGCGGTGGCCAAGGACGGGGCCAACGTCCAGCGGGCCCACGACTCGGTGGGCGGCACCGAAGGCTACCACACCGTGCTGAAGCTGGAGCAGAACGCCCAGCAGACTGTCAAGGACGCTTTGGGCCTGCTGAAGGCCGAGAAGGTCTCCTCCGGCAAATACACGGTGGTGATGGACCCCAAGATGTGCGGGGTATTCGCCCACGAGGCCTTCGGGCACCTGTCCGAGGCCGACCACATTTCGGAGAACGCCAAGCTTAAGAAGATGATGACCCTGGGCCGGAGGTTCGGCAACGACTCCCTGTCCATTCTGGATGACGCCACCATCAAGGGCCAGCGGGGGCACTACTACTACGACGAGGAGGGGGTGGCCTCCCACAAGAACTATCTGATCAGGAACGGCATCCTGGTGGGCCGGCTTCACTCCCGCCAGACCGCGGGCCGGATGAACGAGAAGGCCACCGGCAGCGCCCGGGCCATCAGCTACCAGTTCGGGCCCATCGTCCGGATGGGCTGCACCTACATCGAGCCCCGGGACTGCAGCTTTCAGAAGATGATCGGGGAGATCAAGCACGGGCTGTACGTGGTCTCGGCCCTGGGCGGGATGACCGAGCTGGAGATGTTCACTTTCTCGGCCATGAAGGCCTACCTGATCAGGAACGGCAAACTGGGCCCGATGGTCAGGGACGTCATCCTTACCGGCAACGTCTTTGAGACGCTTAAAAACATCGACGCCATCGGCGACGACCTGGAACTGCACGGCGGCCTGGGCGGCTGCGGCAAGGACGGCCAGATGCCGCTGCCGGTCTCGGACGGCGGACCGCACATCCGGGTCAAAGACGTAGTGGTGGGAGGGAAATAAGATGGATAAAATTATTGATCAGATACTGGACCTGGCCAAAAAGAAGACCGGCGCGGCCGAGGTCATCTTGGTGGAAGGGCAGGAGAGCCCGGTGGACTTCCGCTCGGGAAAACTGCATTCGGTGGAGCACAAGGAGATCAAAGGGGCCGGACTGCGGGTGGTCAAAAACGGCCGGATAGGCTTTTCCTCCACCACCGACTTCGAAAAACTTCCGGAATTAGTGGACCATGCGGTCTCCGGCGCGGCCTTCGGCCAGCAGGCAAGTTTCAAACTTCCGGCAGGATGCAAACCGGCCGGGATCAGGACAGTCGATCCCCGGTTGGAAAAGTTCACCACTTCCCAGGCCGTGGCCGAGGGCCAAAAAGCCATGGGGATACTGGCCCAAAAAGCCCCGGAACTGAAATGCGACATCGGCCTTAACAAGAAGTTTTACCGCGTTTCCCTGGCCAACAGCCGGGGATTCCAGGGGCAATACGACAAGACCTCCTTCAGCTACGGACTGGGCGGGGTGGCGGTGATCAACGGCAGTCTGACCTTCATCGGCCAGAGCCGCCACGGGGGAAAACTGGAGCTGGATACCCTAAAGATGACGGACAAGATAGGCAGCCTGTACCACGACGCCCAAAGAACCGCCAAGCTTACTTCCGGGAAAATGCCGGTGCTGTTCGCACCGGAGGCCATGAGTCTGTTGTGGATGTCCATAGCCATGGGGGTCAACGGCAAGGCGGAGCAGAAGAAGACCACCCCGCTGTTGGGCCGGCTGGGGGAGAAGATGCTGGATCCCCGGATCACCGTCAGCGACGACCCGCTGCTGCCCCTGGGCCTGGCTTCGGCGCCGTTCGACGACGAGGGGGTCTGCGGGGCCAGGCTGGACCTGTTCCACCGGGGCGTGTTCAAGAATTTCATCTACGACCTGCAGACCGCGGGGATACTGGGCAAAAGATCCACCGGCCACGGCAGCCGGTCATTCAGTACCCAGCCCTCGCCCCAGGTCAGCAATTTGGTGATCGCCGGGGGAAAGACCAAGCTGGCCCAGATAATCAAGAGCATGGACTCGGGGCTGATCATCTACGATCTATTAGGCGCCGGGCAGAGCAACATCATAGCCGGGGATTTCTCGGTCAACATCGGGCTGGGTTACAAGATCGAGAAGGGAAGGATAGCGGGCCGGGTGAAGGATGCCATGGTGGCGGGCAATGTTTACGACATGCTGAAGAGCAAGGTGCTGGATATCTCATCCGGGACCGAGGACGTGGAACGGAACAACGTGGCGATGAACACTCCGGCCATGCTGTTTGACGGGATGAACGTAACGGCCAAATGATTTGTTTAGACTGATTGCATATATAAATATTTTATTTGAGGCATCCGATGGGAAAAACGCCCTTAAAATGCATCTGCTTGGTTGTGGCATTATCATTGATTGCCAGTAATATCACCGCTCAAAGTTTAGACAGTACGCAGGTTGATAGTTCATGCAGTGCACGGTCAGGCCTAAAAGTAAATGACGGAGCAGGTCAAACCGATTCAATGGCATCAGGGGAAACCCAAGGAATCAAGAGCACCAGCACTGATTCCATCGGCCGGAAAGAAGGCCGAAAAGAAAGGGCTGTATTACAAAACTCCGCAGATAAAAAGAAAGGCCGGAGCCCGGCCGCCATGATAGTCATTGTTTGTGTGATGGCTTGGGCTGCAATGTATATTTATGCTTTGCGCGGGTTAAGCAGCATGGATCATTGGTGATCTATTCAGTGACTGCTATTTTATTTATTTACGTGAAAAATCACCAGCCCGGGGTCAATGGCTGGCAAAAAGGACATGCTGTTCGACGGGATGAACGTAACGGCCAAATGACCTCACCCTGCCTGACGGCATCCCTCTCCAAAAGCATTTGGAGAGGGGGAGGCGATGCGCTGAGTAAGACACCATGAATGTCTTTACGAAGCGGGTGAGGTCAGGCACAAGACACAAAAGGTGTTTATCTGGTTACAAAAATACTGTAGGGGCATGGCGTGCCATGTCCCTGGACCGCCTGCCCCAATTCGTATGTATATCATGATGCAGTTCTCATCGCGTCGCCCACCCCCCTCCCGCAAGGAGGGGGGATTTTTATTTATATGACTATCTCCCTTGCTCAGAAAAAGTGGAAAGAAGACAGCTGATTTGGTACAAAACGTAGCCTTAACCCTGTTATGTTCTTTTTCTTTTTGTGCCGCCCCTTCGTTTGCAAGGTAAATAGCCGTCTCAGGGCAGGCTCCAG